>NZ_JANINM010000464.1 GCF_024509055.1 Mesorhizobium sp.
GTGCGAAAGACCTCCGGCCATGGCCAGCGCTCTTCCATCGGCAGCCACATGTCCATGCCCGTGAATCGAGGATCGGCGCCGGTCGCCATGTGACCGTCCTCGAAGACGAAATCGATGCCGATCATCCCGCTTCCCGGGTCCCGACGCCAGACGCTGACGCTATGGGCGCCGAATTGCTCGGCGACGATGCGCAACAAATGCTCTACCGATTTGTTGGGCTCCGGCTCCATTGCCAGCGCGTCGAGCGTGCTTTTGAGAGCCTCGACCTGGCCGCGCGCCAGTTTCCCGGAGGCGCTCAGCGCCTGCTCGACGCGCTTGCGCTCTTCGATGTCGGTGTTCGTCCCGTACCACCGGATCACCGCGCCCGCCTCATCGAGCAGAGGCGCGCAGCGAAACAGGAACCAGCGATACTCGCCGTCGAAGCGGCGCATCCGCGCCTCGTGTTCATCCGCGCGCGCGGATTGGATGGTTCTGCGCCAATGCTCCACAAGGCCGGCAAGATCATCTGGATGAATGACATTCACCCAGTTCCAGCCCAACGCCTCCTCCATGGTGAGGCCGGTGTAGGCGCACCATTGAGTGTTCAGAAACTCGGCCGATCCATCCGCCCGGCAGAACCAGGTCAGCCCCGGTATCGTGTCGATCGCGAGGCGAAACCTCGCCTCCCACTGCCGAAGGTCGGCGTAGATGCGGAGCGTCTCGTTTTCCTCGCCGAGCCGGATCGAGAGCTTCTGGCTTGCATCGAGATCGCTCCTCAGCCGAGCCAGTTCCTGTTCGAGCAGTTCCTGCTGCTCGCCCGGGCCGTCGGTGATTCCCGTGCCGGTTTCCATGATGCTTCCCCAATCGCGGGAGCAGCCTACCACCCCCGGTTTCGCAGACGGAACGAAAATCCTTCTGGTGGCGCCGGCCGCGCGACAAAAGGCTCGCTTCGTACAATCCAGGTCAGATTTGGGCAATTCGACTGCGCGGCAGGTCCGTATTCTCCCCTTTGCTGCGGCCCGGCACGCGCCGGCGACCGCAAGGCCCGGTCGCTCAAAATTCAGGAGAGAAACATGCGCAAGGTGGTGATGGCTGTATTGGGTTTGCTTCTCGTTACAGTGCCGGCCACGGCGCGCATCGTGCCCTTCCCATCCGAATTCAAGACGCAGTCCATCGAGACCAACGGAACAAGCCTTTATGTTCGCGTCGGCGGCAAGGGGCCAGCCGTCCTCCTGCTGCATGGTTTCGGCGACACTGGCGACATGTGGGCGCCGCTTGCCGCCAAGCTGATGAAGGATCATACGGTGATCGTGCCGGACCTGCGCGGCATGGGGCTGTCGGCCCATCCAGACACCGGCTATACCAAGAAGAACCAGGCGCTCGACCTCGCCGGCATCCTCGATCATCTGAAAATCGACAAGGTCGACCTCGTTACACACGACATCGGCAACATGGTCGGCTACGCCTTCGTCGCCCAGTATCGCGACCGCGTCACCCGCTGGGCCGTGATCGACGCGCCGTTGCCCGGCATCGGCGACTGGGACAACATCATCCGCCTGCCGCTGCTGTGGCACTTCAACTTCCGTGGTCCCGATATGGAGCGGCTGGTCGCGGGCCGAGAGCGCATCTATCTCGACCGTTTCTGGAACGAGCTTTCAGCCAATCCCAAGCACATCGATGAAGCGACGCGCGAGCACTACGCCAAGCTCTACGCCCGTCCGCATGCCATGCACGACGCGTTCGAACAGTTCGCCGCCTTCAACCAGGATGCAGCCGACAACAAGGAGTTTCTCGCAAAAGGCGGCAAGCTCGCCATGCCTGTCCTGGCTCTTGGCGGGGACAAATCCTTCGGCACCGCGCAAGCCGACGACCTGCGCTTCGTCGCCACCGACGTTTCGGCCGGTATCATCCCTGACTCCGGACATTGGATCATGGACGAAAACCCGGACGTCACGATCAAACTCGTCACGGATTTCCTCGCCAAATAATTGCCGGCTCACGAGGTCGCGCACTGAAACCCGATGGGAGAGACCCATGGTAAGTCAACCGACACGCAATCCAGTCCAGGACCACCTTTTGACGCCCAGCAACTGCGCAGTGCTGATCATCGACTACCAGCCGGTCCAGGTGACGTCCGTGGCGTCGACGGACCGGCGGACCCTGGTCGCCAACATCGTTGCGCTGGCGAAGACTGCAAAGCTCTATGACGTCCCGGTGGTGTTGACGACGGTGAACGTCAACACCGGCCGCAACCAGCCCATCATCCATCAGCTGCACGACCTTTTCCCCACCGTCGAACCGATCGACCGCACAGCGATCAATGCATGGGAAGACAGCGATTTTGTCGACGCCGTGAGGGCGACCGGTCGAAAGAAGCTCGTCATGGCCGCCCTCTGGACCGAAGTGTGCCTGGCCTTTCCCGCGCTCGATGCGCTGCGTGAGGGTTTCGAGGTCTATGCCGTCATCGACGCCGTCGGCGGCACCTCTGTCGAGGCGCATCAGGCTGGGCTCCAGCGCATCGCACAGGCGGGAGGAGTGCCCGTAAGCTGGGTTCAGTTCGCCTGCGAGCTCCAGCGCGACTGGCTGCGCGAGAAAACGGTGCCCGGCTTCGCCGAAATCGTCTTCGCGGTCGAAGGGCATTGAACCAGCAATCCCCCCTCCACTGCCAACCGCGCAAGCCTCGGCTTGCATCGCGACAGGAGAAGAAAATTGAACCAGCAAGTCCTTAACCCCGTCGAGGACCACTTCGAAGGTGCTGGCGGCCTGCAGATTGCTTTTCGCTCATGGCGTCCATCCGGCAAGCCGCGTGGTGTCGTTGTCATCGTCCCCGGTTTCAACTCGCACAGCGGCTACTATGGCTGGGTGGCCGGGCAGCTCGTGACTGACGGTCTGGCCGTCTATGCCGTCGACCTGCGTGGACGTGGCAAATCGGACGGCGAGCGCTTTTACGTCGACAGCTTCGACGACTATGTCGGTGATGTCTCAGGCGTCGTGGAGATCGCCAAATCGCGGGAATCGGGCCTGCCGGTCTTCCTTCTGGGCCATAGCGCCGGGGGAGTCGTCGCCTGCCTCTACGCGCTGGACAACCAGGCCGGGCTGAAAGGTCTGGTCTGCGAGAGCTTTGCCTTCCAGGTGCCCGCGCCCGACTTCGCCCTGGCCGTGCTCAAGGGGCTCAGCCACATTGCTCCGCACGCGCATGTCCTGCATCTGAAGAACGAAGACTTCTCCCGCGACCCGGCCATCGTCGAAGCGATGAACGCCGACCCGCTCATCGCCCACGAAACCCAGCCCACAAAGACCGTGGCTGCAATGGTTCGCGCCGATGAAACGCTCAAGAAGAAGTTCTCGTTGATAACTTTGCCCGTGCTCATTTTGCACGGCACCGCCGACAAGGCGACGAGACCAAGCGGCAGCCAGTTTTTCTACGACGTTACCGGCTCCGACGACAAAACCCTGAAGTTCTACGAGGGCTACGTCCACGACCTTCTCAACGACAGCGGCAAGGAGGTCGTCATTGCTGACATCAGAAAATGGATCGGCGCGCATCTGTAAGCGGAGTTTGGGCGGTCAGGGCCATGCCCGACCACTCGGTGGATAAAGGCAGTTTGCGATGTCGAGATTGAAGGGCAAGGCCACGCTGATTACCGGTGGCACCAGCGGGATTGGCCTGGCGACGGCCCGCCGCTTCATCGAGGAAGGCGCCCGTGTCGCGATCACCGGAACCAGCGCCGCTCGTCTGGAAGAAGCCCGGGCCACCCTGGGCGGTGATGTGCTCGCCATCACCGCCGATGCCGGGGACGTGGCGGCGCAGGATGGGATCGCGCAACAGATAGGCGCAACGTTTGGCAAGCTCGATGCCGTCTTCCTGAACGCCGGCATTGCCGATCTGCGCCCGCTCGCCGACTGGACCGATGCGGCCTTTGACCGGAGCATCGATGTCGACCTCAAGGGCCCGTACTTCCTCGTGAAGGCGCTCGTCCCGCTGCTCTCGAACTCGTCATCCATCGTTCTCAGCGGCTCGGTCAATGCGCATATGGGAATGGCCGCAACACACGTCTATTCGCTGGCGAAAGCCGGCATGATCTCGCTGGCGCGCACGCTTTCGGGCGAACTGATAGGACGCGGCATCCGCGCCAACGTGATCAGCCCCGGTCCGATCGACACGCCGCTCAACGACAAGCTGGGGCTCGATCCGGAAGCATCGAGGGCACGCGCCAAAGCGGTGGTCGGGCTGGTGCCTGCCGGCCGGTTCGGAACGGCCGAGGAGATCGCCAACGCGGTGGTGTTCCTCGCTTCGGACGAATGCCGTTTCATGGTCGGATCGGAGATGCTGATCGACGGCGGCATGAGTATCGTGTGAAGCAGGCCGATTGACTGCGCGCCTGGTTGTGAGGCCGTCCTCCCGAAAGCACCCGCCCTAGGCGGGTGCCTTCATGTTTCGACAAGCGAATTCAGGCCTTGAAGAAGGCCAGCAGGTCGGCGTTGATGATTTCGGCATGGGTCGTGGCCATGCCATGCGGCAGACCCTTGTAGACCTTCAACTCGCCCTTCTTGAGCAGCTTGATCGTCAGCAGTGCCGAATCCGCGATCGGCACGATCTGGTCGTCATCGCCATGCATGACCAGAACCGGCACCTCGATCTTCTTCAGATCCTCGGTGAAGTCCGTCTCCGAAAACGCCTTGATGCAGTCGTAGTGCGCCTTGGTGCCGCCCATCATGCCCCGGCGCCACCAGTTGTCGATGACCCCCTGTGACACTTCGGCGCCCGGGCGATTGAAGCCGTAGAACGGGCCTGCGGGAACGTCGCGGAAGAACTGCGCGCGATTGGCCGCCTGGGCGGAGCGGAAGCCGTCGAACACCTCGATCGGCAGGCCGCCGGGGTTGGCCGCGGTCTTGAGCATGATCGGCGGAACCGCGCCGATCAGCACCGCCTTGGCTACGCGACCACCGGAGCCATATTGCGCGACATAGCGCGCCACTTCGCCGCCGCCGGTCGAATGCCCGACATGGATGGCGTTCTTGAGGTTTAGATGCGCGGCGAGCGCCGCGACGTCGGCGGCGTAGGTGTCCATCTCATTGCCGATATCCGTCTGCGTCGAGCGGCCGTGACCACGACGGTCATGTGCGATGACCCGGTAGCCCTTGGAGAGGAAGAACAGCATCTGGGCGTCCCAGTCGTCGCTGCTCAACGGCCATCCATGGTGGAAGACGATCGGCTGACCGGTCCCCCAGTCCTTGTAGAAGATCTGCGTTCCGTCCTTCGTGGTGATCGTGCCGCTGCCCGAGCCGGCCTTTGCGTGCGAAGCCTCAGTCATTTGCAATCTCCCTTCATTTGATACCGCAATAATCGTTATCGCGATAATTAGATGCGTAGCGTAATCAACAACCTTTGTCCACGATGATATGTATCGCGATATCATTTCTTATGGTAAAGATGACGCAACGCAGGAAAGGAATTCCGTCGTGCCGTTTCCGCTGGACAATCAGCTATGCTTCGCCCTCTACGCCACCAGCATGGCGATCAACCGCACCTACAAGCCCATGCTCGACGAGATGGGGATCACCTATCCGCAATATCTGGTGCTCAATGCGCTTGGCGAGGCTGACGGCATGTCGGTCGGGACCATCGCGCGTCGGCTGGCGCTGGAATCGAGCACCGTGACGCCGCTGGTCAAGCGGATGGAACAGGCCGGACTGGTGACCCGCCAGCGCAGCCACGCCGACGAACGCCAGGTGCAGGTCGACCTCACCACGGCCGGCCGGACCTTGCTGACACAGTGCAATTGCCTCGGCGAGACGCTGATCGAGCGTTCGGGGATGAGTTTGGCCGAGATCGATGCGCTGACCCGAAAGGTCTGGGCGTTGCGCGATGCGCTGGGCAGCGACCAGCCCACCGACGCCTGATCGCCGGACACGATCCGGGCTCAGTGCAGGCCGAATTCGCGCAGCAATTCCTCGCGATAGTTAGGCGGCAAGGCCGACATTGCGGGTCGCACCGACGACGTTCGAAACCTCGGCGACCGCCTGGCGGGCACGAACATGGATCGCTTCCGACACCAGCGCGCCGTCGGCAAAATCCTTATCGGAAGCGTAGATAGCGGACGGCATGGTCAACGCTTCGAAGAAGCCGAAGAGTGGCCTGAGTTGGTGCTCGACGATCAGCGAATGGCGCTCGCCGCCTCCGGTCGCGGCGATGATGACCGGCTTTCCGCGCAGCGAAGCAGGGTCAAGCAGGTCGAACAAGTGCTTGAAGAGCCCGGTGTAACTGCCCTTGAAGGTCGGCGATCCCGCCACCAGCACATCAGCGCCTGTCAATTGAGTGACGATATTGCGCGCCGCCGGATCGAGATCCGAGATGCGCCGGGCCGACGGGAAAGACGAGCCAAGGTCCTCGATGTCGAATATGGCTGAGGACGCTCCGATGCGGCCCGCCACCTCGCCGGCGATGTGGGTGATGAATGCCTTGGTCTTCGACGGGCGGGTCAGGTTGCCTGATACCCCCACCACCAGCTTCTTCGTCATCCGGCTCTCCTCGCGATTTGTTTATTAAGACTACTGATTTTATAGAATTAAAATGAGCGAGAAGATTTCAAAACGAAGCCAATCGGGAGATTGGGTTTGCTCCGCGTGCCCGTTGGTTGGTCCGAAGAATGCGGAGTTGCAGCCAAGCCTGCCCTATAAAGCATGCTCGCCAATCGTTGGGCGGCTATATTGCAGCCGCTTGCACCTGCGGCGGCCTTCCGCTATAGAGCCGCCACCCGCGTAGACACCCTTGGAGGCAACGCGGAGGAAGGCCGGCTAGGCCTGCATGATCACCAAGACGATCTGGACGGATTGTGCAAGGCCATGACGGCTTTCGACGTTTACGGATGAGCCAGCTCGCCGCGAACGCTCCACAACACGCGAAAGGAAATGCCATGAGCCACGATACTTACGAGCTCAAGGCCGAAGCGCGCGAACAGGTCGGTAAGGGGTCCGCCCGTGCAGTTCGCCGCGACGGTAAAGTGCCTGCAGTTATTTATGGCGACAAGCAGCCTCCCCTGGCGATCGCCCTGAACTACAAGGAAGTCTTCTACAAGATCCACGGCGGCGGGTTCCTGACCACTGTCGCCACGATCGACATCGACGGCAAGAAGATCCAGGTTCTGCCTAAGGACTTCCAGCTCGACCCGGTCAAGGACTTCCCGATGCATGTCGACTTCCTGCGCATCGGCAAGGACACCGAGGTCAATGTCGACGTGCCCGTCCACTTCATCAACGAGGACAAGTCGCCCGGCATCAAGCGCGGCGGCGTGCTCAACATCGTTCGCCATGAAGTCGAGTTCCACTGCCCGGCCAACGCGATCCCGGAATTCATCACCGTCGATCTCACGGGCGCTGAAATCGGCGACTCGATCCACATCTCGGCGGTCAAGCTGCCGGCCGGCGTCAAGCCGGTGATCTCCGATCGCGACTTCACCATCGCGACCATCGCCGGTTCTGCGGCGATGAAGCCGGAGACGGAAGAGACCACTGAGGCGGCTACGGCCGAAGCGGCGGCCCCTGCCGCCGAAGAGAAGTAATTTCTCCGCCCGGAGACGACGATGCTTGTCTTTGCAGGCCTCGGCAATCCGGGCGCGCAATATCAGAACAACCGGCACAATGTCGGCTTCATGGCGGCGGACGCGATTGCCCGCCGCCATTCCTTTTCGCCCTGGTCGAGGAAATTCCAGGGTCTGATTTCGGAAGGCTCGCTCGGCGGCGAGAAGATCCTTTTGATCAAGCCGCAGACCTTCATGAATCTCTCCGGCCAGTCGGTCGGCGAAGCGCTGCGCTTCTACAAGCTCGACCCTTCCGCGCTCACCGTTTTCTACGACGAGATCGACCTTGCCGCCGGTAAGGTGCGGGTCAAGGTCGGCGGCGGTTCCGGCGGCCATAACGGCATCCGCTCGCTCGACCAGCATGTCGGCAAGGAGTATCGGCGCGTGCGCATCGGCGTCGGTCACCCGGGCGTCAAGGAGATGGTGCACGGCCATGTGCTCGGCGACTTTGCCAAGGCCGACCGCGAATGGCTGGATGTGCTGCTCGATGCGATCGCCGACGATGCCGGATTGCTCGCCAAGGGCGACGACAATTCCTTCATGAACCGGATAACGCTGACGCTGCGTGAGAAGCTCGTGCCCACCGGCGATGACGACCGCCCGCGACCCAAGGCTCCCAAGCAACAGAGCCACATCCGGCAGGCCCGCCCCCAACAACAACCCGCCAAGCTGCCCGAAACCGGGCCGATGGCCGCCATGCTGAAGAAGCTCTTCGGCAAGGACTGAGTGCCGGGCCCGGCGCCACGGGGCTTGACGATCATCGGCCCTATCGCCCATAGCCCTGATCAAATTTCGAACTCCCGATAGGACCGGACAAGATGGGTTTCAAATGTGGCATCGTTGGCTTGCCCAACGTCGGCAAGTCGACGCTGTTCAACGCGTTGACCAGGACGGCCGCGGCGCAGGCCGCCAACTATCCTTTCTGCACGATCGAGCCGAACACCGGCGAGGTGGCGGTCCCTGATCCTCGTCTGCAGAAGATCGCGGCGATCGCCAAGTCGAAGGAGATCATCCCGACGCGCATCTCCTTCGTCGACATCGCCGGCCTGGTTCGTGGCGCCTCGAAGGGTGAAGGGCTGGGCAACCAGTTCCTCGCCAACATCCGTGAGGTCGACGCCATCGTGCACGTGCTGCGTTGCTTCGAGGATGACGACATCACCCATGTCGAGGGGCGTATCGACCCCGTCGCCGACGCCGAGACCGTCGAGACCGAGCTGATGCTCGCCG
The DNA here is from genome assembly GCF_024509055.1 of Mesorhizobium sp. Lineage (GTDB taxonomy): Bacteria > Pseudomonadota > Alphaproteobacteria > Rhizobiales > Rhizobiaceae > Mesorhizobium. The sequence continues at coordinate 8,787 of NZ_JANINM010000464.1, forward strand.
ACCTTGAGAGCCTCGAGCGCCGCATCGCGCAGATCAGGAAGCGCGCCGCCGGCAAGGACAAGGAAGCGACCACAGTGCTGCCGATGATGGAAGCAGCGCTCGAACTGCTGCAGGCCGGCAAGCCGACCCGCATCCTGCTCAAGGGCATCTCGGCCGAGGACCTGCGCATCCTGCAGGGGCTGAACCTCTTGACCTCGCACCCCGTTCTCTATGTCTGTAACGTCGCCGAGGCCGACGCAGCAACCGGCAACGCGCACACGCAAGCCGTGGAAAAGATGGCCGCTGCGCAGGGTGCCCGCACCGTCGTCATTTCGGCAGCCATCGAGGCCGAAGTCGCCCAACTCTCGGACGACGAGGAAATGGAGTTCCTGTCCTCGCTCGGCCTAGACGAGCCAGGCCTCAACAAGGTGATCCGCGCCGGCTACGAGCTGTTGCAACTCATCACCTATTTCACTGCCGGCCCGAAGGAAACGCGCGCCTGGACCATCCACAAGGGCGACAAGGCGCCCCAGGCCGCTGGCGTCATCCACACCGACTTCGAGCGCGGCTTCATCCGCGCCCAGACCATTTCCTACAACGACTTCGTCACGCTGGGCGGCGAAGTGGCGGCCAAGGAAGCGGGCAAGGCGCGCGACGAAGGCAAGGAATATGTCGTCCAGGACGGCGACGTCATGCTGTTCAAGTTCAACACTTGACGGGATAAGTGCCGGTCCTCAATTGGACGGCGCCAGACTTCGCGTGTGGCGGTCGCAGAAGCGATCGCGGACATTCCATTTCCATGCCTCGATCGAGGCGCGGTCAGGGCCGATGAAAGATGCTTCAGGCGCGAAGCGCTGCCACGCATAGTGATGTTTCGGCGCAACCGAGGTCAACACGGGCTTGTCCAGCCTGATGGCAAGCTCGAAGGCTTCGTGCAGGCCGCTGCCCACTGCCTCGACTTTGCCAAATTTGCTCAACACGACGAGATCGCTCGTCGCAATGCGGTCAACGACGCTGGCGCAGGCATTGACCACGCCAAGCTCGTCAAGGGTGCACGAAGTGTGGGCCGGCGGCTCGTCCAGATACATTGCGAAGATGTTGCCCGTTTCGACATTCCGCAAAAGGCCGGAACTGCATGAGCGGCCTGTCAGGCCGTGCGCTTCTTCCACAAGGCCGCACACCTTCAGCCCCGCGCGCTGCCAGTCCAAAACAGCCGCGGCCAGGAGCTTCTGGATCACCGTACTTTCCGCGCCCACGATCGCCGCGATCAGCTTTCCGGTCATTTCTTCGCCTATGCCGTTCAATGCCTTCGTCAGGATAACATGACGCACGATCGCGCCGATTTTGCGCAATCGTCCAAAATTTTGAAAGTCTTTTAAATCGGCATGCCGTGTCGACCATCTCGGCGGCGCCGAAGAGGCTGCCTTGACCTTGCAAAACGGCAGGGCTAATCGGCTTGCGATAGTGCTGCCCCACTCAATCCGAAATCGCGAGTTCCGATCCGGAACGCATAGAGCAAGGGAGACCCCGGCGATGATCAAAGCCTTCGTCGTGGACAATGATCGCCTGCGCCTCACCGACGATTTCGCGGCGGACGGCGAAAGGATCGTCTGGGCCGACCTTTTCAACCCGACGAAGGAGGAAGAAGCCACCATCGAAAGCTGGCTGGGCATTGCCATCCCGACGCGCGAGGAGATGGAGGAGATCGAGATATCGAGCCGCCTCTATGTCGAGGACGGCGGCTACTTCATGACCGCGGTGCTGCCGGCCCAGACCGAAGCTGATGACCCATTGATGTCGCCGGTGACATTCGCGCTTGCCGGCAACAGGCTGATCACCATCCGTTATCATGAGCCCAAGGCCTTCAAGACCTTCCCGCTGCGGGCCGAGAAGGTAGCGACGGGCTGCACCAGCGGCGACACCATCCTGATCGGGCTGCTGGAAGCAATCGTCGACCGCCTGGCCGACATCCTCGAGCGCGCCGGCCGCGACGTTGAGGCGATCTCGCGCGACATCTTCGAGGCCCGCTCGACCAAGGCGTCGAAGCGCAACCGGGATTTCCAGGAACTGCTGAAAGGCATCGGCCGCAAGGAGGACATCGCCTCCTCTGTCCGCGACAGCCTGACCTCGCTGCAGCGCCTCGCCGGCTTCCTGGCCCACGTCTCGACCCAGACCAAGATGAGCAAGGATGTGCGCGCCCGCATCAAGACGCTGTCGCGCGACGTGCTCTCGCTCGCGGACCACGCCACCTTCCTGTCGCAGAAGATCTCGTTCTTGCTCGATGCCACGCTCGGCATGATCTCGATCGAGCAGAACGCCATCATCAAGATCTTCTCGGTCGCCGCCGTCATCTTCCTGCCGCCGACGCTGGTCGCCTCGATATACGGCATGAATTTCGACATCATCCCCGAGCTGAAGTGGCATTTCGGTTACCCCTTCGCGATCGGCCTGATGGTCGCCTCGGCGATCGTCCCTTATTGGTATTTCCGCCGCCGCGGCTGGCTCTGACGGCATCTGGCTTACCAGAAAGGACTTGACCAAATTGGCTTGGGCCGGCATCCGGGTTGCCCGACCCTTGGAATTTCAACCGGATTAGCGACCATGACCGGAAAGACCTGGGCCTATGAGGATTTCGTCGAAGGCGCTTCGCTCGACCTCGGCAGCAAGGACGTAAGCGCCGCCGAGATCGTCGAATTCGCCGGCGAGTTCGACCCGCAGCCGATGCATCTCGACGAGGAGGCCGGCAAGGCAAGCATCCTGGGCGGGCTTTCCGCTTCGGGCTGGCACACCTGCGCGATGTTCATGCGCATGCTATGCGACGCCTTCCTGCTCGATTCGACCTCGCAAGGCTCGCCCGGCATCGAGCATGTGAAATGGAAGAAGCCGGTGCTGGCCGGCGACCGGCTCACCGGCAAGGTCACCATCCTTTCCAAGCGCCAGTCCAGATCCAGGCCCCAGTTGGGTCTCATCACCATGCGCAGCGAGTTGTTCAACCAGCGCGGCGAATGCGTCTTCGAACTTGAGAACACCGGCATGTTCCTGACCCGTGAGGCCGCCGCGTGACCCTCGACGAGTTCTTCCTGATCGGCGAAACCGTCACGCTCGGCTCGCACAAATTCGAGCCGGACGAGATCAAGGCCTTCGCCCGCAAATACGACCCGCAGGTCTTCCATGTCGATGAAGACGCGGCAAAGAAGAGCGTGCTTGGCGGGCTCTGCGCCTCCGGCTGGCACACCGCCGCCACCTGGATGAAGTACAACCTCGCCAAGCGCATGGAGACCGAGGGCGTGCGCTGGACCGGTCCTGGACCTCAGCCGGAATTCGGCCCCTCGCCAGGCTTCCGCAACCTGAAATGGCTGAAGCCGGTCTATGCCGGAGAAACGGTAACCTTCACGCGCACCGCGCTGGCGCACCGCCCGCTCGCGGGGCGTCCCGGCTGGAACCTGCTCACGCTGAGATCGGAAGGTTTTGACTCGACCGGCGACAAGGTCATCGAGTTCGACAGCGCCGTGCTGGTGAAGGTGGTGTAGCGCCTTTTCCTTCTCCCCTTGCGGGAAAGGGAGAGCGCCTCAATGTCCCTCGAATCCGATCAGCGTCCGCACCGGCACGCCGAGCGCCTCGAGCTTCTTGCGCCCGCCGAGATCAGGTAGGTCGATGACGAAGCAGGCGGCGACGATGTCGGCGCCGATCTGCCTGAGCAGCTTCACCGCCGCCTCCGCCGTGCCGCCCGTGGCGATCAGGTCGTCGACCAGGATCACCTTCTCGCCGGGCGAAACGCCATCCTTGTGCATCTCCATCTCGTCCAGCCCGTATTCGAGGCTGTAGGCGACACGCACGGTCTCGTAGGGCAGCTTGCCCTTCTTGCGGATCGGCACGAAGCCGGCCGAAAGCTGATGCGCAACCGCGCCGCCGAGGATGAAACCGCGCGCCTCGATGCCGGCGATCTTGTCGATCTTCAGCCCGGCATAGGGATGTACCAGCTCGTCGATGGCGCGACGGAAAGCGCGCGCGTCGCCGAGCAGTGTGGTGATGTCGCGAAACAGTATGCCGGGCCTCGGGTAATCCGGAATGGTGCGGATCGAGGCGAGCAGCGCGTCTTCGAGCGAGGGTTTCATAAGATGAGGCTTTCCGCGAGTCGGGCTGTCGGCACAAGCGAGTCGGCGCAGATCGCCGCGACGCAACCAATAAGGGCTACCGCGGCGCGGCGCCTGAGACAAGCGCATCCGGCAAAGGATTGGCAGCGCCTTCAGCGCTGCGCGTTCAAATCAGAGCTACCAAGATATGCGCTGTCCTGTCGCCCGGGAAACGAAAAGGGCGCCTCGCGGGCGCCCTTCAAAACCTTGCTTCGATGGCGGATCAGTGCGCCACGTCGGCCCATACCCTGCGCTTGGTGAGATAGACCAGCGTGCCGAAAATCAGCAGGAACGCCAGCACGTTGAAGCCGGTATGCTTGCGGGCTTCCATGTGCGGCTCGGCCGCCCATGCCAGGAAGCTCGCGACGTCGCGGGCATACTGGTCGACTGTCTGCGGCGCGCCGTCGTCGTAAGTCACCTGGCCGTCGGAAAGCGGCTTCGGCATCTTCAGCGACACGCCGGACATGAAATACGGATTGTAGTGCGTACCCTCCGGGATGACCATGCCGGCCGGCGGCGTCTGGTCGTAACCGGTCAGCAGCGAATGAATGTAGTCCGGGCCGCCCGCGTCATACTGGGTGAAGATGTCGAAGACAAACTGCGGGAAGCCGCGCTCGACGCCGCGCGCCTTGGCGAGCAGCGACATGTCGGGCGGAGCGGCGCCGCCATTGGCAGCTGCCGCGGCCTCTACGTTCGGGAACGGCGCCGGGAAATGGTCCGACGGCTTGC
>NZ_JANINM010000465.1 GCF_024509055.1 Mesorhizobium sp.
CGGAGACCGCGCCGGCCGCCGCGCCCGACGAGAGGCCGAACAGGAACGGATCGGCAAGGTCGTTGCGTGTCACCGTCTGAAGCAGCGCGCCGATGACGCCGAGCCCGGCGCCGACGGCTACGGCCAGCAAGGTGCGCGGCAGCCTGAGGTCGACGACGATGCTGGCGACGGGGCCGGCCCCGCCCTCGGCCTGCAACCCGGCCGCATGCGCCAGCGCCCCGACCACCTCGCGCAGCGGTATCAGCGTCGAGCCATAGGCGATCGACAGCAGCGCTAGCGCGATCAGAATGATCGCGCCCGACACCATTGCGAGGGCGAAATGCTTATGGCGCGATGTCAAAACGCTTCCGGATGCATGGCCTTGGCTATCTTGGCGATCGCCTCGATGTTGGCCGGTCCGGGCGTAAGCTCGGCATAGCGCAATGCCACGAAGCGCTCGTTCTTGACCGCGTCGGTTTCCTTCATCGCCGGATGGGCCTTGAGGAAATCGAGCAGCTTCTTGTAGCCGCCGCCATCCTGGTAATCGAGCAGGACGAGGAATTGCGGGTTGCGCGAGGCGACCGTCTCCCAGTCGGTGTTGCCCCAGCTGGTGTCCATGTCGGCCATGATGTTCTCGCCGCCGGCGGCGGAGATCATCGCGGTGGGAATCGCGAACTTGCCGGCGGTGAAAGGCTTGTCCTCGCCGGAATCATAGAGGAACACCCTGGTGCCCTTGTGGTCGCCCACCTTGGCGGTGATGTCGGCAAGCTGGGCCTTCCAGCCGGCGACGAGCTTCTCGGCGTCGGCCTCCTTGCCGAAGATCTTGCCCAGCTTCTCGACGTCGCCATAGAGCAGGTCCATCGAGGCCGCGGGCCGGTTCTTGTCGAGATGGACGCAGCTCTCGGTCAGCACCAGCGTCTTGATGCCGTGCGGCGCGAGCGTGTCGGGCGTCACCTCGCCGCCCGGCTTCATGCCGTAGTACCAGCCGGCGAAGAAGAAATCGGGCTGGACGGCAACGAGGTTTTCCAGCGTCGGATACTTTGGCGCGAGTTCCGGGATCGATCCCTGCTCGGCCTTGAATTCCGGCCCGACCTTGTACCAGCCGGTGATGCCGGTGAGCCCGACGATCGACGGCTGCAGCTTCAGCGCGAACGCCATCTCCGTCATGTTGAGGTCGTGGATGACGGCGCGCTTGGGTGGCGCATCGAAGGTAAGCGGCTTGCCGCAACTGTCGACCGTGACCGGAAAGGCATAGGCGGACGAGGCGATGAACGAGACGGCGAGTACGAGGCCAAGACGTTTCACGGAGATTCTCCTTATTGGTTTGTGTGGGTTCAGGATGGCGAGGAGGCGCGACCGGGAAGATCGAAGACCGTGAGTTCGCGATCCTCCGTCGGATGAGGCAGGCGCAATACGTCGATGCCGAACACCTGGCGGATGACGTGATGGTTGAGCGCCTCGCGCGGCGGAGCCAGCGCGTGCAGCCGGGCCTCCTTCATCACCGCCACGCTGGTGGCGAAGGGCGCCACCAGCGCCAGATCGTGCAGCACCGCGACCACGGTCGTGTCGAAGCCGGTCACCATTTCCAGCAGCTCGCCCCGGGCGCGCGGGTCGAGGTGGTTGGTGGGCTCGTCGAGGAACAGTATCCTCGGCTCCTGCGCGATGGCGCGGGCCAGCTGCGCGCGCTGGCGTTCGCCGCCGGAAAGCGAGCCGATTGTGCGGGCGAGCAAAGGCAAAAGCCCCGTCCGGCGCAACGCGTCGACGACGATGTCGCGCTCCTCGCGCTTGCGCCTGAGACCGGTGTGCGGCACCCGGCCAAGCTCGACATAGTCGATGAGCGCCAGCCGCGGATCGGGGTGGTCGGTCTGGCCGACGACGGCCATGCTCAAGGCCCGCTCAGCCGCCGTGAACTTGTCCAGGCGCCGCCCGGATAAACGCACCTCGCCTCCGCTCGGCGAAAGCGCGCCGCATAGCATGCGCAGAAGCGTCGTCTTGCCGGCGCCGTTGGGGCCGATGATAGCCAGACGCTCGCCCGGCGCCAGCGTGAGGCTGACGTCGTCGACCAGCATCCGGCCGTTCGCCAGCGCGCTGAGACCACGGGCTTCGAGAAGCGGCGTCATGGCTGGCTCCCGGGGTAACGGCCGGGGCGCGGAATGCGCGCCAGCGTCTTGCCCGCAAGGCCGGCGGGACGCTGGCCGGAATTGCACCAGCCGTCGGCGAGCGAAAGATAAAGGCTTGCGAAACGCGCGAGGTCGGGCGCATCGGTGCGCGCGGCGATGGAGCCGAACAGATAGGCGGCCTTGCCTTCCGCCTGGAAGGCCACGGTGAGCGGGCGCTCGCAGCCGGCCATGCAGGCAACGCCGTCGACCGTGAAGCCGCGCGCAACGGCCGGCTCGTGATGCGCAGCGAGCCGCGAGCGCAAATCGGCGCAGAGATCCTCACCGGTCTTCTCGCCGGTCGCCGGATCGCGGCAAAGGGTGCACACAAAGATGCGATGGTTTCGATCGATGTCGCCGTCCAACATTCCGTCACTTTCCAAACTTGCGACGGAAGGATGCTGGACGGCCCGGCCGAACAGGACGGAAGCCCGCGTCTCCTCCCGGCACACCCCGTCCGGTCAACTCGTGTCGATGGCAGGTCTCCTGGCTCGCGGGTCATCGCGCCATCCGCCTTCCCAGCCTCGCCGGCCAGTGGCGTTTCGGATGGAACTCGCCGCTCACAGTTGCGGGGGCAGCCACGGTCTCGACCCAAGCGGGCTTCACCGTGTTCCCTTTTTCACCCTTCGCCTTGCGGCTCCGGGACCATGACTCGCTCAGCGTAGGTTTTCCGTGCCCGGGATGCAACAGGGCGGTGTCCGGCCGGACGTAATTCACGAGAACCAACTCTGAGGCTTTTTCCGATATGTAATAACGTTACAACCATAAGGCGGTATCACCTGTCAATCGGCGATTTGAAAACTCTCTCCATCTTCGCGCGAAGCGCAATTTCGATCAAACTGCCCGCCAAGACAGCCGATAAGTTCGACGCGCCGAATGCGAGGACCCATGAACCCGACCGAGAAAGCGCTGTGGTTCGTCGAAAGCCATCTGCCGAATGCGATTTCGCTCGACGATGTCGCCGCGAGCAGCGGCGTGTCGCGCTTCCATGCGACGCGGGCCTTTGCCGCCGCCACCGGCCGGTCGGTGATGGGCTATGCACGGGCGCGGCGGCTCAGCGAAGCGGCGCGCAAGCTCGCCAGCGGCGCGCCCGATATCCTGGCGATCGCGCTCGATGCCGGATACGGCTCGCATGAGGCGTTCACCCGCGCCTTCCGCGACCAGTTCGGCACCACGCCGGAACTGGTGCGCGCCCAGGGCTCGACCCGCAACCTCGAACTCGTGGAACCCATTCTCATGGACAGTTCGCTTCTCAGCACGCTCGAGCCGCCGCGCTTCGAGACCAGCCGGCCCTTCCTCATCGCCGGGCTCGGCGAACGCTACAGCTGCGAAACCAGCGCTGGCATTCCGATGCTGTGGCAGCGCTTCGGCCCCTATATCGGCCACATCCCGGGCGAGATTGCGGGCGTCGCCTATGGCGTCTGCGTCAACGGCGACGATGCCGGCAATTTCGACTATATCGCCGGCGTCGAGGTAGCCGATTTCTCCGATTTGCCCAGGGACTTTCACCGTGTTCGCGTGCCGGCGCGGAAATACGCCGTGTTCTCGCATCGCGAGCACATCTCGACCATCCGCCGCACGACGAACACGATCTGGAACAAATGGCTGCCGGCCTCGGGCCACGAGATCGCCGACGCGCCGGAGTTCGAACGCTACGGGCCCGAATTCGATCCGCATAGCGGCAATGGCGGGCTGGAGATCTGGGTGCCGGTGAAGGCATAGGCGCCTTCTTCCTTCTCCCCTTGTGGGAGAAGGTGGATCGGCGCGCAGCGCCGAGACGGATGAGGGGTGTTCCAGCGGAGTGAGACGCTGGTGGTATCTGGAGCACCCCTCATCCGTCGCCTTCGGCGACACCTTCTCCCACAAGGGGAGAAGGAGAAGGCTATAGCTCCAGGTCCCAGGTCTGGCCGACCAGATCCTTGCCGAAGGAATGGTGGCGCTCCTCGTCCACCAGCTTGAAACCCGCAGCCTGATAGATGCGGCGGGCCGAACCCAGTATGTCGTTGGTCCAGAGCGTCAGCGTCCGGTAGCCCTTGGCGCGCACGAAAGCGATGCACTCTTCGACAAGCCGCGCGCCGATGCCCAGGCCGCGAGCAGAGGGCTCGACATAGAGCAGGCGCAGCTTGGCCACCTCGGGCGACTTGCGCACGATGAAGACGGAGCCGACCACCTCGCCCTCCCGCTCGGCGACCCAGCCGCGCTCCCATTGCGGGTCGAACTTCTTGACGAATTCGGCGAGGATCTCGGCGACCAGGGCCTCATAGGTTTCGTCCCAACCATATTCCTGCGAGTAGAGCATGCCCTGGCGGCGCGTGATCCAGCCGATGTCGCCAACCTGCAGCGGCCGCAGGATGTAGGGCACCTTGGGTTCGGCGCGGTCGCCGAGCAGGTCCTGCACGGTGCGCATAGCCTTGACCAGGCGCTCCTGGTCGGCTGGCGCCAGACGATCGAGCAGAGCGCGCACCTGGTCGTGCGAATCCTGGTTGAGCGGCGCGAAGGCCTCCCTGCCGGCCTGGGTAATAGCGATCGAGGAACGCCGCGCATCGGCCTCGCTGGCGGCGCGCTCGACCAGGCCGCGCTCCTCGAATTTCTTGAGGAGCCGGCTGACATAGCCGGGGTCGAGTCCTAGGTCGCGCACCAGGTCGCTGGCGACCGGCCCGTCGCGATGGGCGAGTTCATAGAGCACCCGTGCCTCGGTCAGCGAGTACGGGCTCTTCAGCAGGCCCTCGTCGAGCAGCCCGATCTGGCGTGTGTAGAAACGGTTGAAGGCGCGCACCGCGTCGATGCGCTCCTTGCCGGGGTGATCGTGGATGGTCATGGGGTTTCTCCTGTCCTGGACAGGATCAACCATTTAGTTGACTGAGTCAATAAATACGGTGGGCGCATACTATATGGCTTCGTCATTCTAGGGCGGAGCAAGGAGCGAAGCGACGCGCGCAGACCCTGGAATGACGACCTCGCAGGCCGGCAATAGTCGCGAGCGCCTGTTGGCTCCTCACCCCATCGGCAGCGTCGGCCAGAACTCGACGATGCGACCTGCAGAGAACACCGCGATCGACCCAAATTGCTGCAGCACGGCCTCGCTTTGCGTCGGCCGCAGGAAGGCATACTCGCCCGGCTTCACATCCGCTCCGGCCGGCAAGCCCATTAATTGCTGGTTGGACGACAAGCCGATCAGGCCGTTGGGTTTCATGCCCGCTGGAAACACCGGCTCGGCCATCCACTTGCCGCCGTAGAGATAGCAACCCTTGCGTGGGAACAGGCCAAGGGCTTGCAGCATGCGGGACACCGCCGGCGGCCCGGGCAGTTGCGCATCGAGCGCTTTCAGGATCGGAGTCGCGATGAAGGCGGCCGGCTGGAAGCCGTCGAGGCCGGGCTTGTCGAAGTCGCCCGGCAGCACGAAGGCCGAGCCGATCGACACTTCGTTGGCAATGCCTGCGCCATGCAGCAGCGCCGTCTTCGAGCCGCCGATGTTGAGGATGCGGCGCTGGTCGGGCTTCAGCACGTCGATGAAGCCTGCGGCCTCGGCGGAAGCCTTCTTAAGCGCCTTGGCCGCGCCGCCGAACAGTCCCGGGATTTCCGGCGCATGCGCCTCATAGGCCATGATGCCTTCGCAATGCATGCCGCCTGGTATTTCGAGCGCGGCGATCTCCGACGGACCGGAAAAGCCGCCGCGATGCAGGCCGACATCGACCTCGAAGGCGAAGCGCAGTTCGGTGTCGAGCGCGGCGGCCAGCGCGCCATATTCCGCGAGCCGCTCAGGCGTGTCGATCAGCCAGCAGACGCGCGACCACCAGCCGGCGCCGCCCCTGGTCAAGGCCGACCTGGCGGCACCCGCCGGCATCGGCTTGCCGTAGAGCAGATCGCCCTCGGGAAAGGCATCCAGCACGGCCTGCGTCACCGGCGGATGGAAGGTCATGAAGCGGTTGGTGCCCAGCGCCTTCGCGATGTGCGAAAGCAGCGGCACGCACGGCAGCGACTTGTCGACCAGCCGCACCTCAAGGCCAGGCGCCAGCCTTTGCTTCACCAGCGCGATGTTGCCGTCCAGCCGGTCGCGATCGAGCACAAGACAAGGCCGAAAGATGTCGGCGGCCCTCAACGCCTTCGACAGCTCGGCGAAATAGGCGCTCATTGCTGGATGCCGAACAGGCCGGCCATGTAGGGCGACACGAAGCGGTTCTCGGGGTCAATGTCACGCCGCACGGCCATCGCATCGTCCCAGCGCGGATAGAGTTTCCTGAAATCCGAAGCCTTCAGGCTGTGCATCTTGCCCCAATGCGGCCTGCCGCCATATCTGCGGAAGATCGGCTCGGCGGCGCGCATGAAAGGCAGCGGGTCGTTCGCCGCATCGTGATGGATGGCGATCGAGCAGGTCAGCCTCTTGTGGAAGGGCGAAAGCCAGAATTCGTCGGGCGCCACCGAACGCACCTCCATCGGGAAATAGACTTCCGGAAAGTGCTTTTCCGTCAGCGCGATGATCTCGGCCAACGCCTTGGGACCTTCCTCGTAAGGCAGGTGGTACTCCATCTCGTTGAATTTGGTGCGACGGTCGCTGGCATAGACGTTGAGCCAGTCCTGCACATAGTCCTCGGACGGCACCTTCTTGACCGCGCCCTTGATCAGCGCGCGGCGCAGCGACGGCAGCCAGCGCAGGATGGTGCGCAGCTTGCGCAAGGTCGCCAGCCCTTCCTCGTCGTCCTCGGTCGGGCGCGCGGTGGTCGGCTTGTCGCTCAGGTCGCTGGCGATGAACTGCACGTAGCCCGCGAAGGGGATGTAGTAGAACTCGGCCGAACGATGCGCGGCCATCATGGTCTCGAAGTCGCGCAACATGTCGCCCACCGGCAGCACCCATTTGCGACGGCGCAACCGATAGGCGGCGATGTTGTTCATCGCCACTTCGGTGAGCACGCCGAAAGCGCCAAGCGCGACGCCGGTGGCATGGATCATGTCCCGGTCGCTTGCGCGGCTGAACTCGCGCAGCGTGCCCCGCCCGTCGACAAGCTGCACCGTCTCCAGTTGCGTGTGATAGGCGCCGAGCGTTGTCCCCGAGCCATGGGTGGCCGTGCCCAGAGCGCCGCCGATCGCCTGGCGGTCGATGTCGCCCATGTTGGGCAGGCCCTGGCCGATATCCTGCAGTATGCGCGTCAGCGCGCCCAGCCTCGTGCCCGCCCTCACCCGCGCCCGGTTGGCGGCGGCCTCATGCCCGACCAGCCCTTCGATCTTCTCCAGCGAGACGATCGTGCCGTCGGTCTGCACCAGCGGCGTGAAGGAATGGCCGGCGCCGACGACGCGCAAGGGACCGGGCGCCGAGCGCACCAGGTCGACCAGTTCGCCGGCATCGGCGGGTGTCGCAACCAGCTTCGGGGCCGCCTTCACGAAGCCCGACCAATTGCTCCAGGAGTTCGCCATGGCCGCCTCCGCTCAGGCCGGTACGCGCCGGCGCTGCGCGACCAGCACGAAGACGCCGAGCAGCGCCACGCTGGCGAGCGCCGTGCCGGCGGCGAACAGCGGCACGGGCCGGAAGTCCTGGCCCTCGATCAGCAGCGAGGCGGCGATCGGGCCGATCGCCAGGCCGAAGAGCTGAGCTGCCGGCACCAGAAGTGCCGCGTTGCGCGTCTCGTCGGCGGTGATTGCAAGGCGAATCTGGTACGGCACGATGAAGAGCAGGATGAAGCCCATCACCAGCGCCACCGCCCAGAAGAGGGTGAGCCCGGGGCCGGACGCAAGCAAGGCCGAGCAGACGACCGCGATGGCGCCGATCACGACGATGGCGAAGCGGTAGTCGATGCGCGCCTCGAACGCGGTGGCGGTCATCGCTCCCACCACCTGCGCGGCAAGGCTTGCCGAGACCATCAGGCCGACGGTGCGGCCGTCGATGCCGAACTGCGCGCCGATCGGCTCGAGGAAGGCCCAGACCGCGCCGAAGAACATGAAGTAGCAAAAGATCGACAACAGCGCGGTGATCGCCGGCACGGTGAGCACATTGGCGAAATGCTCTTCCTTCGGCAGGTCGGCATAGTCGTCCGCGACGGCCCAGGCGACGACCAGCGACAGGAGGCAGACGACGCCTAGCGCGATGAAGCCGCCGGCAGAGCCGGCCGCCGGCACGGCATAGAGCGCAAGCAGCAGCGCCAGCGCGCATTGCGCCAAAGTCTGCAACGTGACGAAATAGCCGCCGATGCGCTCGGCCCGGCGCGAGCGGGCGATGAGCTCGGTGGCGACCGCGACGAGGCCGCCTTCCGCAAGGCCCGCCAAAGTGCGCGCGCCGATCAGCGCGGTCGGGTTCGTGGCATAGGCCGTCCAGAAATTGGCCAGCGCCAGCAGGACGAGAAGCACGGTGCTTTTCCAGCGCATGTTGCGGGCCGGCAAGAGCATCGCGACGACCGCCGAACCGATGGCGATGGCGATCATCTCGGCGGTGGCGACAAGGGCGAGCTCGTCGCCCGTGACATGGCCTTCCGTATAAAGCGCCCCGAGCAGAACCGGCTGCAGCCCGAGGATGAGCAGGCCGACAGAACCGATCCAGAGCGCCGAGGCCAGTTGCAGGCCGGTCGGGTTGCCGACCAGCCAATCGGCATTTTCAGCATGTGCCATATTAGCAGTCACGAGCGCCCTCCCTTGCGACCCGACCAAAAAGCTGACAAGTTGTCAGCATCGGCAAAACTGATACTCGATCAGGTTCATGTCAACCGCGAAGTTCGCATCATCCGCGAGAAGATTTGGCGCATGACGCAGTCAAAGCGCACGACGACCGAACCACGGCGCAGGCCCAAGCAGGAGCGCAGCCGCGAGCGCATCGACGCCATCCTGGCGACGACCATGCGGCTGATCGGCGAGAAGGGCATCGACGCCGTGACGATGAAGGAAGTCGGCGCGCTGGCCGGCGGGCCGATCGCCACCGTCTACCACTACTTCCCCAACAAATCTGCGATCCTGGCCATGCTCTACGAGCGTTTCTCGGAAGAGAGCCGGGCGCGCTTCGGCGCGATCATCGCCGAAATCCGTGGACTGGACGGCGTGACCGCCGCCGCCGACAGCATGCTCGACGACTACTACGCCCGCGTGGCGGCGGACCCGGCGATCCAGGACCTGCAGAACGCGATCCAGGCCGACAAGGCACTGCAGCATCTCGACATCGCCGAAACGCGGCATCAGGCAAAGATGTTCTGCGACCATGTCGGGCCGATGCTTCGAGCGGAGCAACGCGAGGCCTTTGCGCGCGTGGTGTTCCTCATCTTCCAGCTTGCCGGCGGGGTGGTGCGGCTGGCGCTGACGCAGGATAAAGACGAAGGCTGGCGCACGATCGAGGATTACCGCTCGATCATTCATACGCAGTTGCGGCTGTTTTTGTAGTTGGCAGCCCGCAAACGGCGGCGCTCACCCCCCTCTGGCCTGCCGGCCATCTCCCCCTCAAGGGGGGAGATTATCTGCTCGCCAGCTTTCGCCAATCGCCAACGCTAGAAGACGAGCGGGCTCCCGACGCTGCCAATCTCCCCCCTTGAGGGGGAGATGCCCGGCAGGGCAGAGGGGGGTGCTGCCCCGCCAACATTTGACGGCCTGCGCCCCTTTCACCTCGCATCCAGCTTCGGTCCCAAAATCTCCACCAGCCAATCCACGAACACCCTCACCCTCGGCGACAACTGCCTGCTCGGCGGATAGAGCACCGAGATCGGCGTCGGGGTCGGCGGATGATCCGCGAGCACCTCGACCAGCCGGCCGGCCTCGATGTCGGCGGCGAAGCGGCGGCGTGGCGCCTGGTAGAGACCGAACCCCTGGCGCACGAGCGTGGCAGCGGTGTCGGAGTTGGATACCGTGACCCTCGACGGCAGGACGATCTCGCGCAGCTTGCCGTCGACGGTGAATTCCAGCGGCATCACCTGCCCAGTGCGCGACGAGACGAAGCCGATCATCATGTGCCCGGAAAGCTCGTCCAGCGAGCGCGGCAGCCCGTGGCGCTCGACATAGGCGGCGCTGGCTAAAGTCGCCTCGCGCGCCATGCCGATGCGGCGCGCGATCATGTCGCTGTCCGGCAGCGTGCCGGCGCGCACGACGCAGTCGACGCCCTCCCGCACGAGATCGACCAAGCGGTCGCCCTCGCCGATATGCACCGAAAGTTCAGGATAGCGGGCAAGCAGCGCCGGCAATTCAGGAATGACCAGCGTGCGGGCCAAATGGCCATTGATGTCGATGCTCAGCCTTCCGCGCACCTCATGCGCGCCGAAGCCCCCTTCCGCATCCTCGATGTCGGCCAGGATGGCGATGCAGCGCTGGTAATAGGCTTCGCCATCGAGCGTCGTGGTGACGTGGCGCGTGGTGCGCCTCAGCAGTTGCACGCCGAGCCGCTCCTCCAGTTGCTTGATCGACGCGGTGGCGCTGGAACGCGGGAGGCCGAGATCGGCGGCGGCCGCGGTGAAGCTGCGCCGTTCCACGACGCGGGTGAAAAGCCGCATGCTGTCGAACCTGTCCATCCGCGATTGTTCGCACGAGCTGAATAGTGTTGGCAATCTGCAGCCGATTATATCGTCCAGTCAGGCGAGTATATGGAGCTCCATCACTACGAAGGAGATTTCGCCATGACCACCCGCCCCATCGCCCTCATCACCGGCGGCAGCCGCGGCCTCGGCCGCAATACCGCGCTCAGCCTCGCCCGCAAGGGTGTCGATCTGATCGTCACCTATCGCTCACGCGCTGACGAGGCGAAGGCGGCCATCGCCGAGATCGAGGCCGCCAGTGGCCGCGCCGTCGCGCTCGAGCTCGACACCGGCGCCGTCGCCACCTTCCCCGCTTTCGTCGAGGCGCTGAAGAAGGCGCTGAGAGAGACCTGGCAGCGCGATCGTTTCGACTACCTCGTCAACAATGCCGGCACGGGCCTGCATAGGGTGATCGCCGAGACGACCGAAGAAGAATTCGACACGCTGATGAACACGCATCTCAAGGGTGTCTATTTCCTCACCCAGGCGCTGCTGCCGCTGATCAACGACGGCGGTCGCATCATCAACATCTCGAGCGGGCTGGCGCGCTTCGCCGCCCCCGGCTCGTCAGCCTATGCGATGATGAAGGGCGGCATCGAGGTGTTCACGCGCTACCTCGCCAAGGAGCTCGGCTCGCGCGGCATTACCGCCAACACAGTGGCGCCCGGCGCGATCGCGACCGATTTCAACGGCGGCCATGTGCGCGACGACGCCGAGATCAACCGGAGGGTGGCAAGCGTCACGGCGCTCGGCCGGACCGGTGTGGCCGACGACATCGGCCCGATGATCGCCTCGCTGCTCTCAGACGACAATCGCTGGGTCAACGCCCAGCGCATCGAGGTGTCGGGCGGAATGAATATCTAGGTCACGCTACGGATCAGCCCCTCGAAGCCGTCGGCAAGATTGGCGTTGCCGGCGGCGATGAAGGCGGACAGGTTCCTGGCGCGGCCCGGCGTCTTGTTGGCGTCGAGCAGCACCGCCCTGCCCTCATGCACGACGAAATCGAACTTGCCGTAGTCGAAGCCGAGCTCGCGCCTCAGCGCGCGCAGCTCGTCCGGGACCGGAACCGACTCTCGCCGGATGGTGTCGTCGCCCTTGACGAGGCTTTGCGGCGAAACATGCCTGGTGCAGCGCTCGCGCTCACCACAGAAAGTCCAGAAGCGGGCGCCGAAGCCGTCAGGCTCCGGCTCGGGAATGAATTTCTCCACCACTAGGTCGTCGCGCTCGAAGACCTCCGCCGGCACGTCGGCAAGCGAGGCGTGGACCCGATAATCGTCGGCAGCTCTGATGCCGGGAAACGGCTCCGGCTTGCCGGCGCGCCGCGAACGGTTGTTCAACAGCCGCTCCTGCGTGCCCATATGGTTGAGACTGCTCTTGACGATCACCTGCCCCGCCCAGCCGTCGCCCCTGCGGATCATGGCGCCGCTGACGCGGCGCTTGGAGATGTCCGCGGCGCCGAGGTTGAGGCAGTAAGGAAAGGCGCGCGCATAGTCGACATACTCGGCCGGCGTCACGGTGGCGTCGACATGCAGCACCGCTATATCGGCTTCAGGCTTCGCCGAGGTGCCGTTGAGGATGCGGGCGGAATGGCCGCGCCGATTCAGTTCCGCCAGCAGGTCGAACAGCATGTAGGGGCTGTCGCGGCGCAGCAACGGGCCGCGCCGGCGCTGGAATCGATCGAACTCGTGCGTAATCACCGCGATATGTGCCACTTGCCCCCCTTGGTTTCCGCGCGGCGGTCAAGTAATCGACACGTCATGCGTGAACCGGGGGGGTTTTGCATGACGCAGCATTGGAATGCAATTCGCAAGCATTGGCAGTTGCTTGGGCCGCCGTTGCGGCCGCCGGCGGAAGCGGTCGAGACCTACAACAGGGAGCTCGACCTTTCCGGGGCGCATGTCGTCCTGCTCGGCGTGACGCCCGAGCTCGCCGGGCTCGGGGCGACGATGATGGCCGTCGACGAATCCGCCGACATGATCGCCGGCATCTGGCCGGGTGACACGGCTTCGCGAAATGCCGTCAACGGCGACTGGCTCGACCTGCCTGCTCCCGGCGCAAGCGTCGACGCGGTGATCGGCGACGGCTGCCTGTCGGTGCTCGGCCTTTCGGCCGCGCGGCGGGGGTTGTTCGCGGCAATCGCCCGAGTGTTGCGCATCGGAGGGCGAGCCGGCGTACGCCTCTTTGCCGGCCCGGAAACACCGGACGACCCGCAAGCGGTGCGGGCGCTCGCGCTTTCCGGCGGCGTCTCGACCTTCCACGAGCTCAAATGGCGCGTCGCCGTGACCGCGACAGGAGAAGCGCCCGACCACGCCATCCCCGTGAAGAGGATCGTTGAAGCCTTCGACGCGCTGTTTCCCGATCGCAAGGAGCTTTCAGCCAGCACCGGATGGGACTTGCCGGTCATCGGCACCATCGACGTCTACCGCAACTCCTCAGTCATCTACAGCTTCGCGCCGGCCGCGACCTTGATCCGCGAGGCGCAAGCCTTCTTCGGCGATGTCCGCACAGTTTCGACCGGCAGCTACGGCTTCGCCGAGCGGTGCCCGCTGCTGGTGATGCGGGAGCCGAGGGGCTGAGATCTATCGAGAAAAATTCCTTTGCTAAGCAAACGGCGATGGCCATATTCCCTTGCGCGAATGCAGGCCGGGAAAATTTCGCGCGATTGCCTCTTCCCGCGCGCCTTGACTCTGGAAACCCACCAGCCTATCTCAGCGCCACGTTAGCACTCGTCATTGGTGAGTGCTAACCAAGTCCGGTTTCGCCGGACGGAGGAACAGTTCTCACCG
>NZ_JANINM010000466.1 GCF_024509055.1 Mesorhizobium sp.
AGCAGGAGCAGCGCCACGATGTTGGTGATCTTGATCGCCGGGTTGACGGCCGGGCCGGCGGTGTCCTTGTAAGGATCGCCGACGGTATCACCGGTGACCGAGGCCTTGTGGGCGTCGGAGCCCTTGAGGTGCTTGACGCCGTCCTTGTCGGTGAAGCCGTCCTCGAACGACTTCTTGGCATTGTCCCAGGCGCCGCCGCCGGAGGTCATCGAGATGGCGACGAAGAGGCCGTTGACAATGACGCCGAGCAGCGAAGCGCCGAGCGCGGCGAAAGCGGATGCTTTCGAGCCCGAGATGAGCAGCACGCCGAAATAGACGACGAGCGGCGCCAGCACCGGCAGCAGCGACGGGATGATCATTTCCCGGATCGCCGCCCTGGTCAGGATGTCGACGGCGCGCGCGTAGTTCGGCTTCGAGGTGCCGGCCATGATGCCGGGATTCTCGCGGAACTGCTTGCGCACCTCCTCCACGATCGAGCCCGCGGCGCGACCGACGGCGGTCATGGCGATGCCGCCGAACAGATACGGGATCAAGCCGCCGAAGATCAGGCCGGCGACGACATACGGGTTGGAGAGGTCGAAGGAGACGTCGCCCATGCCTTGGAAGTAATGATACTTGTCGCCATTGGCGGCAAAGAACTTCAGGTCGTTCGAGTAGGCCGCGAACAGCACCAGGGCACCGAGACCGGCCGAGCCGATAGCGTAGCCCTTGGTCACCGCCTTGGTGGTGTTGCCGACCGCGTCGAGCGCGTCGGTGGAGTGGCGCACTTCCTTCGGCAGGCCTGACATTTCGGCGATGCCACCGGCATTGTCGGTGACCGGGCCGAAGGCGTCGAGCGCCACGATCATGCCGGCGAGACCGAGCATGGTGGTCACCGCGATCGCCGTGCCGAAGAGGCCGCCGAGCTGGTAGGTGGCGATGATGCCGCCGACGATGACGATCGCCGGCAGCGCCGTCGATTCCAGCGAGACCGCGAGGCCCTGGATGACGTTGGTGCCATGGCCGGTCACCGACGCCTGGGCGATCGAGTTGACCGGGCGCTTGTTGGTGCCGGTGTAGTATTCGGTGATCACCACGATGAGGCCGGTCACGATGAGGCCGATGAGGCCGCAAATGAACAGGTTCTTGCCAGTGATGGCGATGCCGGCGACGGTGCCGACCTCGCCCCAACCGACGGTCGCGGAAGTGGCGATGCCGAGACCGACGATCGACAGCAGGCCGGTGACGATCAGGCCTTTGTAGAGCGCGCCCATGATCGAGCCGTTGGAACCCAGCTTGACGAAGAAGGTGCCGACGATCGAGGTCAGGATGCAGGCGCCGCAGATGGCGAGCGGATAGAGCATCGCCGCACCCAGCGCCGCGCTGCCGCCGAAGAAGATGGCGGCGAGCACCATGGTGGCGACGACGGTGACGGCGTAGGTCTCGAACAGGTCGGCGGCCATGCCGGCGCAGTCGCCGACATTGTCGCCGACATTGTCGGCGATGGTGGCCGGGTTGCGCGGATCGTCTTCGGGAATGCCGGCTTCGACCTTGCCGACCAGATCGCCGCCGACGTCGGCGCCCTTGGTGAAGATGCCGCCGCCGAGACGGGCGAAGATCGAGATCAGGGAAGCGCCGAAGCCGAGCGAGACCAGCGCATCGATAACGACGCGGTCATTGGGCTGCAGGCCCATCGGGCCAGTCAGGATGTAGTAGTAGATCGAGACGCCGAGCAGGGCCAGGCCAGCCACCAGCATGCCGGTGATGGCGCCCGACTTGAAGGCGATGTCGAGGCCGGCGGCGAGGCTGTTGGAGGCAGCCTGCGCGGTGCGCACATTGGCACGCACAGAAACATGCATGCCGATGAAGCCGGCGGCGCCGGAGAGCACGGCGCCGATCAGGAAGCCGACCGCGGAAGTGATGGAGAGCAGCCACCAGGCAAGCACGAGCACGACGATGCCGACGACGGCGATGGTCGTGTACTGGCGCGCCAGGTAAGCCTGGGCGCCTTCCCGTATGGCAGCTGAAATTTCCTGCATGCGCTGGTTGCCCTGATCGGACGCAAGGACCGAACGTGTCGCCCAGATGGCGTACAGGACAGAAAGCAGGCCGCAGGCGATGACGGCGTAAATGATGGTCATTGCCGGATTTTCCTCGATTGTTGGCCCAAAAGAACCCCTCCCTGGGCCTATGAGACGAGAGACGAATGCCGGCAGGCGGAATCCACCCCTTCGATGGCGTGTATGCGAAACAAGGCCCGGAACGTCAAGATATTGTTCGGCTTTTGCCCGGCTTTCGCCCAAATGCTGAATACCCCCCACCGGTCGGTCGGCGCCGCGCTCAAATTAGATCGATTGAAATGATGGTAGGGAAACTGACTTCCAGGGCCACCGGACCCGGCTTGCGTTATTCCGCCTCGCGGCCCATGCGGCGCGCGGCATAGCGCTCGATTGCCGACAGACCATCATAGATCAGCACGGCGAGCGCCGCGACGATCAGGCCGCCCTGCAGGACGAAGGAAAGGTTGTTCGAGGTCAGGCCGGCGATGATCACCTCGCCAAGCGTCTTGGCCGCGACCGTCGAGCCGATCGTCGCCGTGGCGAGGCTGATCACCACCGATAGCCGAATGCCGCCGAGGATCACCGGGGCGCTCAGCGGCAGCTCGACCTTCACCAGCCTTTGCCACCCGGTCATGCCGGCGCCGCGCGCGGCCTCCATCACATTACCGGGCAGCGTCGTCAGCGCGGTCAATGCATTCTCGAAGATCGGCAGCAGCCCGTAGAGGAAGAGTGCTATCAGCGTCGGCCCCTCGCCAAAACCGACAGCGGGAACGGCAAGCGCGAGGACCGCGACGGGCGGGAAAGTCTGACCGATGTTGACCAGGCTGCGCGACAGCGGCAGGAACTCGGCGCCGGCGGGTCGGGTGACCAGAATGGCAAGCGCCACAGCAACGATCGTTGCGGCCACCGTTGCGATCAGCACGGTTCTCAGGTGAAGCAATGTGAGCGTCAGCAGGCTGCCCTGGTTGTAGATCGCCGGCGCACCGTTCTCGGTCAGGGGTTTGAGCAGCGGCTCGAACCAGCCCGGTTCGCTGATGAAGAGCACCAGCAGAACCAGGAGGGCAAGCCTGAGCAGCGCAGGCAGCCAGGCCTTCATTGCGGCCTCGCCGCGCGCTTGACCAACCCCTCGATCGTGACACGGCCGAGCGGCTTTCCGTCCGTGCCCTTTACCAGCAGCGACGGGCGTCCAGTCCACAGCAGCTCGGCCAGTGCGTCGCGCTGGCTGGCGTCGCCGGGGATCGCCTCGCCTTCGGCGCCGCCCGGCTCGACGGCGTCGCGCACACGGCCGAGCGACAAAAGGCGGAACGGCCGCTCGCTGGCGCCAACCAGGGTCTCGACGAAGCCGCTTGCCGGCCTTGCAAGGATCTCAGCTGGCTTTGCATATTGCAGCACCTTTCCGGCATCCATGACGGCGATCTTGTCCCCCATGTGCACGGCCTCCTCCATGTCGTGGGTGACAAGGATGATCGTGGTGCCGAAGCGCTTCTGGATCGCCAGCAGGTCTTCCTGCGCCTTGGTGCGGATGATCGGGTCGAGCGCGCCGAAGGGTTCGTCCATCAAGAGCACATTGGGTTCGGCGGCGAGCGCCCTGGCGACGCCTACGCGCTGCTGCTGGCCCCCGGAAAGTTCGTGCGGGTAGCGCGGGCCATAGGCCTGCGGGTCGAGCTGGTAGAGCGTCATCAGCTCGTCGACCCGGGCCTCGATGCGTCTTTTGTCCCAGCCAAGCAGGAGCGGTACGGTGGCGATGTTCTGCGCCACGGTGCGATGCGGGAACAGGCCATGGCCCTGGATCGCGTAGCCGATGCTGCGGCGCAGCTGATAGCCGGGCACGGAGCGGTTGTCGGCGCCATCGAGCTTGATGACGCCGGCCGTCGGCTCGACAAGCCGGTTGATCATCCGGAGCAGCGTGGTTTTGCCTGAGCCGGATGTGCCGACGATGACGCTGACAGTGCGCGGCTCGATGACCAGCGAGACGTTGTCGACGACGGTCGTCTGGTCATAGCGCTTGGTGATGCCTTCGATCTCGATCATGCGGTTTCAACCCTGCGCCTGGTGGCGGTCATTTCGATAATCGCGTCGAGGATGATGGCCGCGGCAAAAGCCAGCGCCACAGTCGGCACCGCGCCGAGCAGCACGAGGTCCATCGCCGTCTGGCCGACACCCTGGAAGACGAACACGCCAAAGCCGCCGCCGCCGATCAGCGCCGCGATGGTGGCAAGCCCAATGTTCTGCACCAGCACGATGCGGATGCCGGTGAGGATGACCGGAAGGGCAAGCGGGAACTCGACATCGAACAGGCGCTGGCGATCGGTCATGCCCATGCCGCGGGCCGCGTCGTTAGCCGCGCGCGGCACGCCGGCGAGGCCGACAACCGTGTTCGCGACCACCGGCAGCAGCGAATAGAGAAACAGCGCAACGAAGGCCGGCGCGGTGCCGATGCCTCGAATACCGAGGGCAGCAGCCCCAGGGACGTGGGTCGCGACCCAGCCGAGCGGAGCGATCAGCAGGCCGAACAGCGCGATCGAGGGGATTGTCTGGATGATGTTGAGCACATTGAGGACCCCTGCCCGCAGCCGCTCGACACGGTGGCAGAGGATGCCGAGCGGCAACCCGACGATCACGGCGGCAGCCAGCGATCCCAGCGCCAGCGTGACGTGCTTGGACCCTTCGGCCCAGAAGCTGTCGGCGCGGTTGGTGTATTCCTTGAGGATGGAAAGGCTGTCCCAGCTTCCTGAGCCCAGGAGCGCGGCGATGGCAAGCGCTGCAATGCCGAGCACCCCGATCCGCCCCCAGGGAGATAGGTCCAGTCTCGTCAGGACGTCGGCCAAAAGCAGGGTGAAGGCAAAAACCAGCAGCCAGAAGCCAGAGGCAGGCGCGACGCGGGCGAAGGTATTGCCGGCCGGCGTCAGGAAGGCGCCGGCGGTACCAATGAGGATCGCCAAGGCAAAGAGCGCGACCACGCCGGCGGCAAGTCGCAGCGCAAGCGGCGTGCGCAACAACGCGACGATGCCGCCCACGACCAGGATCGCCAGCAAGAGCGCACCCAGCGTGGGCGGCAACGCCTCTAGGATCGAGCGCCCCTGCCCTGGCACGATGCGATTGGCGCGAAATGTGGCGAAGGCAGCGAAGAACGCGGCATAGGCCACGATCGCGGCGATCACGACGCCGAGCTTGTCGAAGCGGATACTCACGATCGTCCCCAGTCGAGCCGGCGCTCCGCATCACGGAGCGCCGGAGCTAACTTACTTTAGGAAGCCGTTCTTCTTCAGAAAGTCCTCGGCTACAGCCTTGGCGGCTTCGCCGCCCAACTGGACGCGGCCGTTGAGCTCCTGCAGCGTTACGAGATCCAGCTTGGCGAAGACCGGCTTCAGCAGCGCCTCGATTTCGGGATGCTCCTTCAACACCTTCTCCCGAATGATCGGGGCCGGCTGGTAGACAGGCTGCACGCCCTTGTCGTCCGTCAGCACGACAAGGCCCGAAGGCGCGATGCCGCCGTCGGTGCCGTAGGCCATGGCGGCGTTGGCGCCGTTGGTCTGGTTCGCGGCCGCGGCTATGGTGGCGGCCGTGTCACCGCCGGAAAGCGTGATCAGCTGCTCGGGCTTCAGCGTAAAGCCGTAGGTGGTCTGAAAGGCCGGAAGTGCGGCGGCGGAATTGACGAACTCCGCCGAAGCGGCGAGCACCACCTTGCCGCCGCCGGAGACGTATTTACCGAAATCCGTCAGAGTGACGAGCTTGTTTTCGTCCGCCACGTCCTTGCGCAGTGCGATCGCCCAGGTGTTGTTGGCCGGCGACGGCGACAGCCAGACGATCTTGTTGGCGTCGTAGTCGAGCTTCTTGGCGGTCTCGTAGGCCTTGGCGGCATCTTTCCAGACCGGATCGTCCGCCTTCTGGAAGAAGAACGCGGCGTTGCCCGTGTACTCCGGATAGATGTCGATTTCGCCGGCGGTGATCGCCTTGCGCACCACCGGTGTCGCGCCGAGCTGGATGCGGTCGGTGGTCTTGATGTTGTTGGCGTTGAGCACGAGCTGGATGATGTTGCCCAGCACGCCGCCCTCGGTGTCGATCTTGGAAGACACCACCACCTGGGCATTCGCCGAGGCCGCCGTGATACCGAGAGCTACCGCCGCCAAGGCGAGCTTTCTAATTGAAAACATTGTGAAAATCCCTTGCTTTGAACCGATCTATCGGTGGCCGCATATGAGCACGGCTTCAACGGCCAGTCGGGGCATACGGTTTCATAACTAAGGGGATACACGCAATAATTTTGTTCGGACTGCGCTAATGCCTGCTCGTGGCCGACAGTGATGCCAGACCGTGCGGATTGCGCGGTTTTCGCTCACCGATGGCTGCCGCGCCGACGCGCTTCCGAATTCAACCGAGCGTGGAGAGGTAGACCTAAGGCCGGCTGGCGGCGCGCGCCGTTCCGGAGAATATTGCAAGTGTCGGGGTCGGCGGCAAACAAGGGAGCATGTCATGGCCAAGCACAAAGTCGGGTATCTCATCGGCAGCCTTGCCAAAGGGTCCATCAACCGCAAGCTGGCGAAGGCCCTCGTGAAGCTGGCACCTCCGGAACTTGAGATGAAGGAGATACACTTCAAAGACCTGCCGCTCTACAGCTACGACTACGACGCCAATTTTCCGTCGGCCGCCCTGGAGTTCAAGAAAGCCATCGCTTCGGTCCAGGCGGTGCTTTTCGTGACACCGGAGTACAATCGTTCGATACCCGGCGGCCTGAAGAATGCAATCGACTGGGCAAGCCGCCCCTATGGAAAGAACTCGTTTTCCCGCAAGCCGTGCGCCGTCATCGGAACGTCTCCGGGAGCGATCGCCACTGCCGTCGCGCAGCAAAGCCTGCGTAGTGTCCTGAGCTTCTGCAACGCACCCCAGATGAACTCGCCCGAAGCCTATATCCAGTTCACCCCGGGTCTGGTCACCGACGACGGCGAGGTAACGGTGGAGTCGACCGAAACTTTCCTTCGCAACTACATGCAGGAATTCCACATGTTCATCGCGCGGGTCCTGCAGGTTCTTCCGCCGGATGCATGACGCTGCTTCAGGCGGGTCTTTCGCACCGCGGGTCGCCGTCACGTCCTGGCGGCGCCCACGATCCTCGACGTGCCGAGCGCGACAAAACACAGCGCGGTGACCGGAAACACCAGCCAGTTCAGCATGGTCCAGCCCCAGGCATTGTAGACCATGCCCGAAGACAGCGAAGCCAATGCGACGGAGCCGAACAGGACGAAGTCGTGAAAGCCCTGCACCTTGCCTTTTTCTGACGGGCGGTAGCTCGCGGCCACCATCGACGTGGCGCCGATGAAGCTGAAGTTCCAACCCAGGCCAAGCAGGATCAACGCGGTCCAGAACTGCCACAACGCGACGCCGGAAAGCGCGACCACGGCACAACCGATGAGCAGGACAAGACCCGTCGCGACGATGCGTTCGGCGCCGAAACGGTGGATCAGCGAACCGGTAAAGAAGCTCGGGCCGAACATCGCCATGACATGCCAGGAAATGCCGAGCGCGGCGTTGTCTTCCGAAAGGCCGCAGCCGACCATTGCAAGTGGCGCGCCGGTCATGACGAAACTCATCAGCGCGTAGCTGCCGACGGCGCAGAACAAAGCGGCGACGAAACGCGGCTTGGTAACGATCTCGGCCAATGGACGCGCGTCGCTCGCGGCGGTCTCGGCAACAACATTCGAGCGCCTGGAGACCTGCAGAAATGACAGGATCAGCGCGCCGACCGCGGCCAGCGGCAGGATCGAGGCAAAGGAGCCAGCAAACATCACCGGTGCCAGCAGTTCCCGCGTGTAGATGACGATCTGCGGGCCGAGGATGGCGGTGATGATGCCGCCCGCCAGCACGAAGGAAATGGCGCGCGCCTTGAATTCGGGCGGCGCGTTGTCGGCGGCGGCAAAGCGGAACTGCTGAACGAACGCCCCGCCAACGCCGAGCACGACAAGGCCAAAAGCAAACAGCCAGAAACTGGCTTGGTAGAGCGCCAGGGTCGCGACGAGGCCGCCGAGCGCGGTGGCGATGGTGCCGGTCATGAAGCCGCCACGCTGGCCGAGACTGCGGATGATCGCGGCGGCGGGGAGCGCACCGAGCGCTACACCGAGATTGTAGCCCGTAACCGGGGCGGTCGCGAGCGACTTGTCGGGGCCGAGCAGATATTGACCGGCAAGCGCGCCGAGCGAGATGGCGATCGGCGCAGCCGAGCCGACGATCGCCTGCGCCGAGGCGAGCAGCAGCGCCGTGCGGCGCCCTTCCCTGCCGGGCCTGGCAGCTACCGCTGAGACGACGGTCATGAGGCGTCCTTGCCGCGTCCTTCGCCGCGCACGCGACGTGAAACCCGGTCGAGCACGGCGTTGACGAGTTTCGGCTCGTCCTCCTCATAGAAGGCCTTGGCGATGTCGACATATTCCGAGACGATGACCGCCACCGGCACGTCCTCGCGCTTCATCAGCTCATAGACGCCGGCGCGCAGGATGGCGCGCAGCGTCGAATCCAGCCGCGACAGCGGCCAGTCGTCGGTCAGCGCCTGGCGGATGACCGGATCGATGGTCTTCTGGTTCTCGACGACGCCGGTGAGGATGGCGCGGAACCATTGCGCATCGGCCTCGCGATAAAGCGCGCCGTCGACTTCCTTGCCAAGCCGGAACGCTTCGTATTCGGCGGTGATCTCGAACACGCCGCTGCCGGCGACATCCATCTGGTAGAGTGCCTGGACGGCCGCAAGACGGGCGGCGCCGCGCTTGTTGGCGTGGCGCACCGCACCGTTCTGGGCAGGTTCGCTCACGATTGGGCTCCAAATTTCTCTTTGAGCGCGATCATAGTCAGCGCCGCGCGCGCGGCAAAGCCGCCCTTGTCGCCTTCCGTGCGCCGGGCGCGCGCCCAGGCTTGCGCGTCGTTCTCGGTGGTGAGGATGCCGTTGCCGACAGCGATCGCCTCCTGCACCGAGAGGTCCATCAGCGCGCGGCTGGATTCGTTGGCGACGATGTCGAAATGATAGGTATCGCCACGGATGATGCTGCCGAGCGCGACGAAGCCGTCGTATTGCGTGCCGCCTTCGGCGGCGCCGTCCAGCGCGAAGGTGATCACCGCCGGAATTTCCAGCGAGCCGGGGACGGTGACGACGTCATAGGTGGCGCCGGCTTCGTCCAGCGCGGTGGTCGCGCCTTCGAGCAAAGCGTCGGCAAGTCCGTCGTGAAAGCGCGCTTCGATGATGAGCAGATGCGCCTTCGCCTTCGGACGAATGAACGCTTTGCCGTGTTGGGAGGTGCCAGCCATAAAAGTCTCCGGGGGGTTGCCGGTGACTTAGGCCGAAGCCGGGTTCATCGCAAGCACAAGATTGCCGGAGCGCATGAACTCCCAACGAATGGACCGTTGTGCAACAGGTCTACAGCCCCTCTTTCGCCGCCTCCGCCAGGCGCGCGGCGTAGCGGGCCATGGTGTCGATCTCGATGTTCACTTTATCGCCGGCCTGGCGCTCGCCCCAGGTGGTGACGCTCAGCGAATGGTGGATCAGGAGCACATCGAAGCGGGTGCCTTCGACCTTGTTGACGGTGAGCGACGTACCGTCGAGCGCGACCGAACCTTTGGGCGCGATGAACTTCGCCAGATGGCGCGGCGCTTCCAAGGTAAAGCGCACAGCGTCGCCCTCCTCCTTGCGTTCGACGATCTCGGCCATGCCGTCGACATGCCCGGAGACGATGTGGCCACCAAGCTCGTCGCCGATTTTCAGCGCCCTTTCGAGGTTGATCCTGGTGCCGGATTTCCAGCTGGACGCGGTCGTCAACCTGAGCGCTTCTTCCCAGGCCTCGACCTCGAACCAGCGCGCGTTCGAGCCATGTTCGGGAAGCGCCGTCACGGTCAGGCAGACACCGCCGCAGGAGATCGAGGCGCCGATAGCGATGGTCTCAGGATCATAAGCGGTATCGATGCGCAAACCGACGCCTTCGGCCAGCGGCTTCACCGCGGCGACGTTACCGACGTCCGTGACAATTCCAGTGAACATTAGAGATCCCTGTGTTCCAGTTTGACCATGGTCTTATCCAAAAACCGGTTCCCACTTTTTGGGATCATGGTCTTACCCATTCTGCGTAAGCGTCCTCGCCGAAGCGCATCTCGCGCAGCTTGCGAAAACCTGCCGGGATGTTGTCGGCATCGATGGGCGATGCAATGCCGCCCTCGCCTATCGCTTCCGGCCCCTGGAACAAGACGATCCGGTCGACCAGGTCTTCGTCGAGGAATGCCTTGGCGACCTGGGCGCCGCCTTCAACCAGCACGGTCGCCATGCCAAGCGCCGCCAGGTCCTCGAGCAGCTCCGGCAAGGCGACGACGCCGGCATGCGTTTCCGTGCCGATGAAGCGCACGCCCGCGCGCTCGAGGGCTGCCCGGCGCCGAGGGTCAGCCTCGAAGCAGGCGGCGACATAGAGCGGCACCCGGTCGACGCCGGAAACCAGCTTCGACGTCTCCGGCAGCCTTATCTGACGATCGAGGACGATGCGCGCCGGCGAGCGGTTCTCCAGCCCCGGCAGGCGCACGGTCAGCGCAGGATCGTCCTCCAGCGCCGTGCCGATGCCGATCAGGATGGCGTCGGACTCCGCGCGCATCAGGTAGACGTCCCGCCGGGCGATCTCGCCGGTGATCGCAACCTGACCCGCGCCCTTCCTGCCGATCTTGCCGTCGCTAGAAAGTGCAAGCTTCAGAGTAACTTCTGGGCGTTTTTTCAAAGATCGATTCAGATATCCCGCCATCTGCTCGGCGGCATCGGTGGCCAGCACCTTTTCCACCACCTCGACGCCAGCCGCGCGCAGGATGGCGTAGCCCTTGCCGGAGACGCGCGGATCGGGATCGCTCGCCGCGCCCACGACGCGCGCAACACCGGCATTGACCAGCGCGTTGGCGCAGGGCGGCGTGCGGCCGTGATGGGCGCAAGGTTCCAGGGTTACGTAAGCCGTGGCGCCACGCGCAAGCTCGCCGGCCTCGGCCAGCGCCTCGGTCTCGGCATGCGGGCGGCCACCGATAGCGGTGACGCCAGTACCGACGATCATCGGGCCGGCGCCGTCGTCGCGCACGATGATGGTGCCGACGGAAGGGTTGGTCGAGGTCCGTCCGGCGTTGCGGCGCGACAGCCTGATGGCCGCGGCAATGTAACGGCGATCAAGGGCCGCCTGATCGGCCTCGCTGCGTCGAGCTTGCGCCATACTCAGCCGGCTTCCTCTTCGGTCCGTTCCTCGTCGCCTTTCAGTTCGCCCAGCAATTCGTGGAAATCCTTGGCCTCGCGGAAATTGCGATAAACCGAGGCGAAGCGGACATAGGCGACGTCGTCAAGCGACTTCAGCGCTTCCATGACGAGCCGACCGATCTCGCCCGAGGCGACCTCGGTCTCGCCGGAGCTTTCGAGCTGGCGCACGATGCCGGTGACGGCGCGGTCGATCCGCTCGGGATCGACGTTGCGCTTGCGCACCGCGATCTCGACCGAACGCAACAGCTTGTCGCGATCGAAGGGCACTTTGCGGCCGGATTTCTTAATGACGACGAGGTCACGCAATTGCACGCGTTCAAAGGTGGTGAAGCGGCCGCCGCAATCCGGGCAGACGCGCCGCCTGCGGATCGCGGCGCCATCCTCGGCGGGGCGCGAGTCCTTCACCTGCGTATCTTCGGACTGGCAATAGGGGCAGCGCATGGAGAGCCTTGGGTTCGCGATTCTGGTGGGCGAAAGGCTTAGAGCCTTTCATGCCTCAGAGATAGCGAGGCGCGACGAAGATTGCCAGCGCGGCGGCGGGCGTGGCACGGGGTCGTGCCATCCCTGCCCTCAAGTGAATTCGAGGATCAGGGCGCGACGTCCTTTGTCGGGAAGCCGCAGGACTTGCCGAGACTGCGGTAGGCCTTGACGAAACCGTCCATCGGGATGCTGGCGACGGCCGCCTTGCCGAAGACGACGTCGAGAGAGGTGACCTGGCGCATGGCGCGCAGAAGGGCGAGCGCCTTCTTCGGCTGGCTGTCGACCGCCCAACTCGGCCGGCCGTTGACGGCATCGCTGGAGGTGACCGTTGTGGAAACCTTGACGCCGGGATCGCCGAAGGTCGCCGCTATGTTCTGGCCGGTCGGCAGAGCCCTGTTGGCGACGGTTATCATGATTGCCGGATAGGCGTTGGGCGGCAGGGCATCGCCCGTCGAAATCGACAGCGTCAGCGTGCCCGCATTGCCGATGGCGTCAAGGAAAGCGGTCGAGGCGGCGCAGGTCTTGTGCGCATCCTGCCCGGTATCGAGCGTGTCGATAATGGTGGTCCACCTGCCGAAGGTGTTGGTGGCCGGCATATCCGCGGCCGAAGTATCCGCGCCCTGCTGCGTCTGCTCCTGGGCAATCGCGGTTGAGCCGGCGAAAGCGGCAAGCGTAGCGGACAGGGCCAGGGCGGCAGGACGGAAAACGCGCATCATCAACTCTCCTGTGAGCGGCGCCGCCCGATGAAGGCGGCGCAGCGCCGGATAAAAGATGACACGCAGTGCCCGGTCAACCGAAAGCGGCTGTCAACCCAGATAGGGATAGAGCGGGAAGCGGTCCGTCAGCGCCGTCACCTTGGCCTTGACCGCGGCTTCAACCGCGGCATTGCCTTCATCGGAGTTCGCGACCTTCAGGCCGTCCAACACCTCGGCGATCAGCTTGCCGATTTCGCGGAATTCGGCCTGGCCGAAGCCGCGCGTCGTGCCGGCCGGGGTGCCAAGACGCACGCCAGAGGTGACGAAGGGCTTTTCCGGATCGAAGGGGATGCCGTTCTTGTTGCAGGTGATGTTGGCGCGGCCGAGCGCCGCCTCGGCGCGCTTGCCGGTGGCGTTCTTCGGCCGCAGGTCGACCAGCATCAGATGGTTGTCGGTGCCGCCGGACACGATGTCGAGCCCGGTTTCCTGCAGGCTGGAGGCCAGCGCCTTGGCGTTGGCAACGATGCTTTCGGCATAAAGCTTGAAGGTCGGCTTCAGCGCCTCGCCGAACGCCACCGCCTTGGCGGCGATGACGTGCATCAGCGGGCCGCCCTGCAAGCCCGGGAACACCGCCGAGTTCATCTTCTTGGCGATCTCTTCGTCGTTGCACAGGATCATGCCGCCGCGCGGGCCGCGCAGCGACTTGTGCGTCGTGGTAGTCACCACATGGGCGTAGGGCAGCGGCGACGGATGCACGCCGCCGGCGACCAGGCCGGCGATGTGAGCCATGTCGACCATCAGATAGGCGCCGATCGAATCGGCGATCT
>NZ_JANINM010000467.1 GCF_024509055.1 Mesorhizobium sp.
TTTATCCTCGATGCATCTTTTGGCCGCATTCCGGATACAAGAGCGCTTTCGAATGCTCTCCATGCCATTCCAGGCGTTGTCGAGCACGGTCTTTTCATCGGGCTGGCGTCAACGGCCATCATCGCCGGCGGCGACGGCATCCAAACCGTCCATGCCGCCCGAAAACCAGGGAGTTCTATCGACCATGATGTTGCATAAACGGGTTCGCCGCCTTTCGACCATTCTGGCGGCCTCGGCCGTCCTCGCGCTGTCCTCGCCGGCGTTTTCGCAGGACGTCACCGAATCGCATCTCAAGGCAGCGCGCGCCGCTGTGGCGGCAATCCATGCGACCGACCCGTTCGACACCATCCTGCCGCAGGCGGCGGCGGCGCTCGAGCAGCAACTGATCCAGAAGAACCCGGACATGCAGGAGCTGATCGGCAAGACCATCACCGAAAAGGCCATGGCGCTGGCGTCGCGGCGCGCCGACCTCGAGAAGGAGGCGGCTGTCGCCTACGCCAAGGTATTTTCGGAAAAAGACCTCAACGACATCGCGACCTTCTATAATTCCGATGCCGGCAAGAAGCTGCTGGATAACGGCCCGGCCGTGACGCGCGACCTCGTGAAGGCCGCCGACATTTGGCAGAACGGCATTGCTCGCGATCTCGCCCAGCAGGTCGGCGAAACGCTCGCCGCCGCGGCCAAGGCCGCCGCGCCGGCCACTCCGGCTCCGGCGCCCGATGCCACTGCCCCCGCCGACAACGCGGCGCCCGCCGATAACGCGGCCCCGGCTGACAATTCGGCGCCTGCGGACGATTCGCAGAACTGATCCGTTTCACCCGGCTCACAGCTGCTGGACCAGAAAAGCCCGGGTTTCCCGGGCTTTTCTTTTGCTGCTTTGCAGCCTACCTCTGGCACTAACATCGTCTCACCGCAGGAGCCCAACCGATGGCCGGTTACGACTACGATCTCTTCGTCATCGGCGGTGGCTCAGGCGGGGTGAGGGCGGCCCGCGTGGCAGCGGCCCTCGGCAAGCGCGTCGCTATCGCGGAGGAATATCGCTTCGGCGGCACCTGCGTCATTCGAGGCTGCGTGCCCAAGAAGCTCTACGTCTATGCGTCGCAGTTCCCTGAGCATTTCGCCGACGCTGCCGGCTATGGCTGGACGGTTCCGGAAGCCAGTTTCGACTGGCCGACGCTGGTTGCCAACAAGGACAAGGAGATCGCCCGGCTCGAGGCGATCTACAAGAGGAACGTCGAGGGCGCTGGCGGCCAGACGTTCCATTCACGCGCAATGCTTGTCGATCGCCACCAGGTGTATCTGATCGCGGAGGACCGCACCGTCAGCGCGGACCAGATTCTCATCGCCACCGGCGGCAGGCCAGCGCCGCATCCGGCGCTGGCCGGTCATGAGCATTGCATCTTCTCCAACGAGGTGTTCGACCTCAAGCAACTGCCGAAGGCGATCATGATCGAAGGCGGTGGCTATATCGCGGTCGAATTCGCCAACATCTTCCATGGACTGGGCGTCGAGACCACGCTGGTCTATCGCGGCCAGGAGATACTGTCGCGCTTCGACATGGATCTGCGCCGCTTGCTGCATGAAACCATGGAGAAGAAGGGGATCAGGATACTTTGCCCCGCGGTGTCGCAACGGGTGAGCAAGAACGCGAGCGGACGCCTGGAAGTTTCGCTATCGAGCGGCCAGATGCTGACGGTCGACCAGGTCATGCTGGCCATCGGGCGCATCCCGAACACCGAGAACATGGGGCTCGAAGGCGTCGGCGTGGAACTCGGCAAGACAGGCGCGGTCGTCGTAGACGAATACTCGCGCACCAACATCGACAACATCTGGGCGATCGGCGACGTCACCCACCGCGTGCAGTTGACGCCGGTCGCGATCCACGAGGCGATGTGCTTTATCGAGACGGCCTTCAAGGGCAATCCGACCAGCCCCGACCACGACACCATTCCGACGGCGGTGTTTTCCCAGCCGGAGATCGGCACCGTCGGCCTTTCGGAGGACGAGGCGGTCAGGCGTTTTCAAGACATCGAGGTCTATCGCGCTACCTTCAGGCCGATGCGGCACACGCTGTCCGGGCGCGACGAGAAGATGCTGATGAAGTTGGTGGTCGACGGCGCATCGCGAAAGGTGCTTGGCGCCCATGTTCTGGGACCCGATGCCGGCGAGATGGCGCAGCTTCTCGGCATTCCGCTGAAGGCGGGGCTGACGAAGGACGATTTCGACCGCACCATGGCAGTCCATCCGACCGCGGCGGAGGAGCTCGTCACCATGTACAAGCCGACCTATCGCGTGAAGAACGGCGAGCGCGTCTGAGCCTGTGTGCGGAGGCCGCCGGCTCTGCCGGCGGCGGCGAAGGTTTAAAGCAGCGTGCCGCGCAGGATGACCAAAGCGACCGAGAAGTAGATCACCAGGCCTGTGACGTCGACGAGCGTGGCGACGAAAGGCGCCGAGGCGCTGGCCGGGTCGAAGCCGACGCGTTTCAGCGCAAAGGGCAGCATCGACCCCGACAGCGAGCCAAAGGTGACGATGCCAACCAGGGCCCCGCCGACGGTCGCGGCGATCAGCACCCAATGCGGGCCGTAGTCGTAGAAACCGAAATACTGCCAGAGCGCGATGCGGCAGATGCCAACGACGCCGAGGATCGCCCCAAGCACAAGGCCGGTAGGCAACTCGCGCAGCGCAACGCGCCACCAGTCGCGAAGGCCGATCTCGCGCAACGCCATGGCGCGGATGACAAGCGAGGTAGCCTGCGAGCCGGAATTGCCGCCGGAGCTCATGATCAGCGGAATGAACAGGGTGAGCACGATCGCCTTCTCCAGCTCGCTCTCGTAGCTCTGCATGGCGTTGGCGGTGAGCATCTCGCTGAGGAACAGCGCGCAAAGCCAGCCCGCGCGCTTCTGGATCATGGCGAGGAACCCCATCTTCATATAGGGCTCGTCAAGGGCCTCCATGCCGCCGAAACGGTGCACATCTTCCGTCGTCTCCTCGACTATCGAGTCGATGATGTCGTCGACTGTGACGATGCCGAGGACCTTGCCGTGGTCGACGACCGGCAATGCAAGCAGGTCGTATTTTGAGATTGTCTGTGCAAGGGTTTCCCGGTCTGTCAACGGCGTCACCGTCACCGGTGTGCGATCTGGCGCGACCGACAGGATCGGATCGTCCGGCTCGCCGGTGATCAGGCGGCGCAGACCAGTCGCGCGCAGCAGGAGGTTCGTCTCCGGATCGGTGATATAGATGGCGTAGACCGTCTCGCGGGTCCGCTCGACCTTGCGGATGTAGTCAAGCGTGCGGCCGACGGTCCAGTCCGAGGGCACGCTGACGAACTCGGTGGTCATGATCGAAGCGGCGCTGCCTTCGGGGTAGCCCAGAATGGAGAGCAGTGTCGCGCGCAGCGACGGTGTCAGCGCGCCTAGCAGTTCGGAGCGGGCCGGTTCGTCGAGCTCGCGCAGGATGTCGGCCGCGCGGTCGACCGACATGGCGGTGAGCAACTTGCTCGCCTTGGCGCGGGGCAGGGCCTGCGCCAGTTCAGGCGCGCCTTCCAACTCCGGTTGGTCGAAGATTTCGACCAACCGTTCGAACGGGACCTCGCAAAGCAGCTCTGTGGCCGTCTCCCGCGGTTCATGGTTGAGCGCCTCGACGACATCGGCGACGTGGTCGTTGGCGAGGACACGTGCAATGGCGACGGCTTCGTCGTCCGCTACGGGGGCAAATTCGTTCATGGCTCACTCCTTGCCGTCCGGCGGACGTGAGCCGATCAGGCCACGTCAGGCGGACGGCGATTGCATTCGACTGCGACTGTCGCCAGGCATGGCGCGTTGACCTTTCTTCCCGCGGGGCTAGCGCATGACCCCCGAAAACGATTTTCGGTTTTCGGAAGGAACCATGCACGAATTCTAAGGTTCCACAGCCCCTCTGTGCATCCAAAATTGCACACGGCGCCGCAGGTTGGAATACCGCGAGCCGGCGCAACATAGGAAGGCGTTTTGCCGTGTCAATCGTCAAGCGAGCGGAAAACGCACAAAGGGGAGGTTGGATCGCGAGACTGTGATGGGTAACGGTCCCAGCCGGGCCGCGGCAGTCGGGCAAAGCCTTGGTATGACTGCTATTTCTGCTTCAGCCTGCGGGAGAAGCGCAGCCATTTGTCTTCAGCCGGCCGCGGTTGTGCGAGGATCGTCGTGAGCTCGCGCGGCAGGCTGGGAACCAGCGGCTTCTTGGTGGCGACGCCGTCGGCGATCGAGACCAGGCTATGATAGAATTCCTCGCCTGAGAGCGAGCGCGGCGGCACCGCCTCGTGCATCACGCTGATCACAGTGACATCGGGGCAATTGTCCTTGATCGCCTGGTGGAAGGCGACCTTGCCGTCGGGGTCGAGCGCACCGGTCGCTTCG
Source organism: Mesorhizobium sp. (assembly GCF_024509055.1). GTDB lineage: Bacteria > Pseudomonadota > Alphaproteobacteria > Rhizobiales > Rhizobiaceae > Mesorhizobium. Next base: position 4,395 of record NZ_JANINM010000467.1, read on the forward strand.
TCAAGGAAAAGCAGACCCGGCTGCTGCAGGACTATGCGGGCAACCACCAGCTTCTGCTTCTGGCCACCGGATAGGATCTGGTCCCAGATCTTGCCCTCGCGGCTTTCATCGGCCAGATGGCCGATGAAGTCGCCGAGCCCGGCCTTATACAACGCTGCAGCCACTTGCGTGTCGCTGTGATCGTCCTCCGGGCCAGGCAGGCAGACCAACTGCTTCAGCGAGACTTGCGGCAGCTTGACCTCCTGGGCAGCGTAGAAGCTCGTCACGCCTTCCGGAAAGACGATGGTGCCGCGGCCATAGGGCCATAGGCCGTTGATCGCCTTGATCAGCGAGGTCTTGCCGGTGCCGGACTCGCCCTTGAGGAAGGTCCACTCGCCGCGGCGGAAGCGCAGGTTCGCGGCGCTGAGGAACGGCGTAGCGTCCTCGCCCTGATGCGCCAGTTCGAGCTTCTGGATCGTCAGGCCGAACACTGGGTTCTGGCTGCCGTAGGCGAAGTCCGAGCGACCGGTCTGTCGGTAGAACTCCTGCGGCTGCTGGACGTTCTCGATGGCGTTGGCGAGCTCTGTCACACGCTGGCTGTTGGCTCGCAGCGAAGCGATAGCCGGCATGACATGGATAAACCACGAACATTGGCTGATCAGCTGGGCGACCATTTCGGAGCCGGTGATGTAGCCCTTGTAGTCCAGGCGGTTATGGATGAACGACACCAAGCCCGGAGCGTAGGCAACAATACGGGCGCCGACAAAATTATAGATCAGTTCGAACGATGTGTAGCTGGTGTTGACGACATTGAGCCGGCCCCATGTCTTGTCGATATCGACGTAGAGCCTGTCGTGCATCGACTTCTGCACGCCTTCACCGTGCGAGGCGGCGACGTGGAAGCTGCGCCGCAGGAATGTGATCAGCTCGCTGCGGTAGCTGCCCTCCGACTGCTGCATGCGGACGTTGAGCCGCTCAAGTAGGCGCCCAAGCCTCACCGCGATCCATGTGTTCAACGGCACGTAAGTGGCGACGGCCAGGAAAGCCAGCACGGCAGTGCCGTAGCTGCCCAGGAATTCCAGGCCTTTAACTTCGACAGACGACCCGATCAGGTTTTCGCCGATGAAATAGAGCGAAGTCGCCACACCCAGTACGCCCATGGCAAGACCGATGGCACCGCCGGTCATGTCCTTGATCGATTCCTGGACACGCTGGTCGATGTTATCGGGGGCGACGATGCCGCCGGCCACCGAACCGTGCTGTGCGTGGAAATGCGTATGATTGCCGTCAAGCAGGGCCTGGTTGAACTGGTTGTTCAACCAGCCTCGCCATTTGCGGTGCAAGGTCGTTGAAACGAGATTGCGCACGCCGGTGAAGCCGGCATCCTTCAAGACAACCAGCAGCACCAATATGCCGGCATTGGTCAGGATCGTCTGCAACGGGTGGGGGTTGGCCGCGTCGTGGAGGAAGGCGATCGAATTGCCCAGTTCACCCGATGCAACGGCAAACCAGACACCAGCCTTGCTGGAGAGCGCGGTGAGCAGCGCAATGACAAGGGTGAGCGTCCAGGCTTCCTTCCAGCGCTCGGAGAACCAGTAGGCCCGCATCAGCCCCCAGAAAGTACGCATCGACGATACCGGCGTCAGGGGCGAGGATTTTGCGGCCTCGCTGGATGTTGGCTCCGGTACTGTACGTCGCGGTCTACCGACCCGAATCACGATCCCGCCCAAACCTTTCTTGGTTTTGTTACACAGAGTAACACCAATTGATCATTTTCCATTAATTTTCTCCCGGAGAATGTGAACCTGGTTACCCCGCGTTGCAGCATGGCAACAGCAAGTGCCGCGCCACAGGTGATTCATGTGGCAATATTGCTTTTGATTTCAGTAGGTTGGAGCGGACCCGAAGATCGCGACGCTGTTTCCCTAGGGGAAACCGAAAACACGGTTTTGTGAACCGGATTTCATGCCGGGTCGACCGGAATTGTTAGCGCCAGGCGCTTCGAATTGCGGAAAAAGTATGGCCCGGGAACTCGCGAAAGCTCTCCTGGCCCATCGTTTGAGGGCGCCAAAATGGCTTAGGATTCGAAACCGGCCGCGCCGGGCGCCGTCAGCTCAGGCAAGGTGAAACAGGCTTGCTCAGCCTGCTGTTTCCAGTTCGCCGCGGGCCTTCGCCCCGGCGACCTGGCGGATCGCATCGGCGAGCGTATCGGCATCCTGCGCGCCCATCACCGCATATTTGCCTTCGAGCAGGAAACAGGGCACTCCGGTGATGCCCATGCGCGATGCCGTCGCGATCTCGTTGCGCACGTCATCGACATCGGCATCGGTCGGCAGCAGCGTCTCAACCACCGATGCGTCCATGCCGACCTCGCGGGCGGCTTCGACGAGCACGGCGTGATCGCCCAGATTGGCGCCTTCCTCGAAATTCAGCTGGAAGAGGCGGCGCACCAGCCGGTTCTGAACGTCCTCGCCGGCGGCGCCCGCCCAGCGGATGACGCGATGCGCATCGAGCGTGTTGGGCGCGACCTTAATGGCGTCGAAAGCAAAGGAGATGCCTTCAGCCTCGCCGAGCGGTTCGATGCGAGCGTGGATCTGCCTGATGCGCTCTTCGCTACCGAACTTGCCCAGCATGTATTCGCGCCGATCCATGCCTTTGGGTGGAATGGTCGGGTCGAGCTGGAACGGCCGCCAGCGAACATGCACGTCGACATCGCCGCTAGCGGCGATCGCCTTGTCGAGCCGTTTCTGGCCGATGAAACACCAGGGGCAGACGACATCGGACACCACGTCGACGGTGATGGAGGTCTCGGCGCTCATGCTCGTCTCCTTCGTTGCCTCAGTTGGGCTTTCGCCACCAGGCCGGCAGCTGATAGCCGAATATGGGGGTCTTTTGCGGATGTTCCAGATAGGCCCAGTAGGCGAGCCATTGTTGCGAATTGTATTGCATTGGAACCATGTAGTTGCCTGCGATGAGCAGCCGGTCCAGTACGCGGACAGCGGCGACATAGTCTTCCTTGGCACGCGCGTTGAGCATAGCGTCGATCGCCGCGTCGACCGCCGGATCGGCGACGCCGGCCAGGTTGAAGGAACCTTCCTGCCTGGCCGCAATCGAGCCCCAGCGTCCAACCTGCTCGCTGCCGGGCGACAGCGAGTTGTTGAAGCCGCTCGATCCGACAAGCACCTCGAAGTCGAACCGCTGCTTGCGCGACTGGATCTGGTCGCCGTCGAGGCTCCGGATCGTCACCTCGATGCCGATCTTTTCCAGCGTGCGCTGGTAGAGCGCCGCCAGGCGCTCTTCATCCTGCGAAGCCGTCAGTATCTCGAAACCGAAGGGGGTTCCCTGCGGGTCGAGCATCCTGCCACCCTGAATGTGGTAGCCGGCGGCGATCAGAAGCTCGAAAGCCGCTTTCAGCACCTTGCGGTCCTGGCCCGAGCCGTCGGTGACCGGCGGGCGCCAGGTGCCGTCCATGACATCTGCGGGCACGCGGCCGGGGTAGGGCGCAAGCAGCGCCTTCTCGCGGTCGTCGGCGGGGTGGCCGAGGGCGGAAAGCTCCGAATTCTGCCAGTAGCTCATGGTGCGATTGTACTTGCCCGCGAACAGGTTCTTGTTCGCCCACTCGAAGTCGTAGAGCATGCCGAGCGCGCGCCGCACGACCGGATTTGAGAATTTCGGCGACCTGGTGTTGAACAGGAATCCAGTCACGACCGGTGGAATGCCGGTATCGAAGTTTTCCGCCTTCACTTCGCCCTTGCGGAAAGCCGGAAAGTCGATGTCGCGCTCTCGCTTGACCGGGTCGGTCTCGTCGTCGATGGCGCAGATGCCTTTCTTGAACGCTTCCGTCTTGGCGTTGGCGTTGAGGAAGTACTCGATCGTGACCTGGTCGAAATTGTCGAAGCCGCGCTTCGAGGGGATGTCCTTGCCCCAATAGTCCGGATTGCGCTTGAAGACGATGCGCTGGCCGGGTTCGACCCTGTCGACGGTGTAGGGACCGCTTCCGATCAGCGGCTTCAAAGTTGTCTTGTCGAACGTGTCCTTGTCGAAGGCGTGCTTCGGGACGATCGGCGTCAGCGCGATGATCAACGGAAACTCGCGATTGGCCTTGTCGTTGAAGGTGAATTTCACGCTGTGCTCGCCGGTCTTCTCCAGCTTGGCGATCATGCCCATGCGATCGCTGTAGGGCGGACGGCCCTTGGCGGCGAAGACGTCATAGGTGAACAGCACGTCCTCCGGCGTCACCGGCTGCCCGTCCGACCATTTTGCGTTCGGGTTGAGATGGAATTCGATGCTCTTGCGTTCCGGGTCCATGTCGGCGCTGTCGGCGAGCAGGCCGTAGAGGCTGAAGGGCTCGTCGTAGTTGCGCTGCATCAGCGGCTCGAAGACCAGATTGCCATAGATGGTGTCGATCATGCCGCGCGCGGTCGTACGCAGGCTCTTCAGGATGAAGGGGTTGAGGTTGTCGAAAGAGCCGACGACGCAATAGGTGACGCTGCCGCCCTTGGGCGCGTCGGGATTGACGTAGTCGAAATGGGTGTAGTCCGGCGGCAGCGCCGGCTCGCCCTGCATGGCGATGCCGTGCTTCGGTTCCGACAGGGCCGGAAGGAGCGAAAGGGCCAGAAACGAGGTCGCGGCGATCAGCCGGACGAGAACGCGGTCCATGACCGTCTCCTTGCCGGGCGGCTTTGTGATTCGGCATGCACCCTAGAGCATTTCGCCGCTCGATTGAATCGGGCGCACCATGGGTGCTGATGTGCGGCAGCCTCGTGCAGCACGAAAAATCGGGATGCCGGATCGACCCTCAAGAATCGCCGAACCCGGGCTGGATTCGGCGCCGCTGGCGGTGTAACACGCCCTCCGAAGTCATGCTGTTGCCTCATTTCGGCAACAGGTAGCTGGACCACACGGCACCACGATGCCGGTTCCCGGGATCATTTGAGAGGAAAGTGCACCATATGACGAGCAACGCGTACCGCCTTTCGGTGCTGGCCGCAGGCGTGGTCGGCGTTCTGGGCGCCGGGCTTTTCACCGCCTCGGCGCAGCAACAGCCACCGCAGGGCTGGTTCAAGGCCTGCACCAAGCAGGAAGATGTCGATATCTGCAACGTGCAGAACATCGTCACCGCAGGCAACGGCCAGCTTGTCACCGGCATCAGCCTTATCGAGCTGAAGGGCAAGGTGAACCGCAAGGTTTTCCAGGTGACGGTCCCGACCGGCCGCCTCGTTCCTCCGGGCATCGGCCTGCAGATCGATACGGGCAAGGCGCAGAAGCTCGACTATGTCATCTGCTTCCCGGATCGTTGCGTGGCCGAAGTGCCGCTGACCGATCAGCTCGTCGGCTCGTTCAGGAAAGGCAAGTCGCTGACGCTAACGTCGGTCAACTTCCAGAACCAGCCGAACCCGATCAAGGTCGCGCTGCAGGGCTTCGGCGAAGCTTATGACGGCCCGCCTATGCAGCAGTCCGACATCGAGGACCGCCAGAAGAAGCTGCAGGACTTCGTTGCCAAGAACAACCAGGACTTCGCAAAGAAGCTCAAGGACGAGCAGGACAAGGCGAAGACCTCGAACTGATCGTCCGAGGGATTCCATTCAAAAAAAGCGGGGCATTTGCCCCGCTTTTTTATTGCCCGGCTCGGCCGCCCTGGTCGCCGTGCGCCGACTGGGGCGTCAGTGCCTGGATTGGCGCTTCGGTTCGTAGCGGCCATCGGGAAGCTTGTCGAACATCTCGCCGATCTGCGGATGGTGGATCGGCTCGCCGGACCGGTCCTCGAGCAGGTTCTGCTCGGACACGTAGGCGATGTACTCGGTCTCGGAATTCTCTGCGAGGAGATGGTAGAAGGGCTGATCCTTGCGCGGACGCATCTCCGCTGGAATGGCCTCGTACCACTCCTCGGTGTTGGCGAATTGCGGATCGACATCGAAGATCACGCCACGGAACGGGAACAGCCGGTGGCGAACCACTTGTCCGATCGCGAACTTAGCCGTCTTCATCGCGCACTCACTACTCGGCGCCATTTGCGTCGCACGTCCTAAGCACTTGAAATTACACCCTCGCAGCCAAAAATCGACCCCGACTTTCGGGCTGTGGCCTATTTGGCTCAGATGACGCCTCAATTCAATGCCGCGACATGAGCCGCGGACCATCGGATACATCCAAAGTCCAAGGACTGCCGCGCTCTATCGTCCGGCCTGCTTCTTCAGGTCCCCGGCCAGCGCTCCGAAGCCGCTGCCCGGCCGCAAGCCCTCACGCATGAAGAAGGCGCGCAGCGGGGCGAAGCTGCCCAGGATATTGAGGCCGGCGCTGCGCGCGAGCTGGGCCGGCAGCATGTCGGAAAGCAGCGACATGTTGAGCAGGTTCACCGCGCTGCTGCGCGCCAGTATGTCCGGCCGGCGCCTGGTATCATAGGCGGCCAGGCACTTCCTCGACCCAGGGTCGTCACGATTTTCGGATGCGATCCCGATCAGGTCGTCTATGTCCCGGATGCCGAGGTTGAGGCCTTGGGCGCCGATTGGCGGGAACACATGGGCCGCTTCGCCGACAAGCGCCACGCGGTTCTGGGCGAACCGCCCGGGCGAGGCGGCCGACAATGGGTAGACCTGGCGGCCAGGCTCGACCGAGACCCGCCCAAGCATCGACTGCATCTGTTCCTCGACCCGCGCGGACAGCGTCGCGTCGTCCAGTGCGGCAAGTTCCTCTGCCGTTTCCGGCTTCACAACCCAGACAAGGCTGGAGCGTTTGCCCGGCAGCGGAACTTGTGTGAATGGCCCGGTTTCGGTGTGGAACTCCGTCGAGACGAAGCCATGCTCGCTGCGATGCGCGAAATTGAGGACCAGCGCCGACTGGGGGTACGGCCGGGCGGACGCTCTGATGCCTGCAGCCTCGCGTGCCGGCGACAGCCGCCCGTCCGCGGCTACCGCCATCGCGGCGGAAACGTCGCTGCCGTCCGCCAGGGCAGCATGGGCCTGATCGGCGTCGAGCCGCCATGACCCGACCATCGATCTACGCCATTCAATGCCCGCATGGGCGGAAACGGCGCTGGCGAGCACCGGGATCAGCACCTTGTTGGGCAGATTGAGCCCGAACTGCTCTTCGCCGATCTCGCTGGCGCGGAAGGTGACGGTCGGGCTGCGGATCAGGCGGCGAGTCGCATCGACGATGCGCATGACCTTGAGCGGAGCGGCCTCGGGCCTGAGCTCGTCGAGCACGCGCATCCGGTCGAGAATCTTCAGCGCAGGGTTCATGAGCGCGGTGGTGCGGCCATCGCTGCTGGTGACCTCCGGGCCGGCCAGGGTTACGGCAAAGCCCGCCTCGGCAAAGCCGAGTGCGGCGATCAGGCCGGCCGGGCCGCTGCCGGCTACCAGTATCCGGGCTGTCTCGCGGTGCTCCACGCCAGGCTCCCACGCTGAAAGGCGGCCCGTCGGGCCTCGGGATGGGTATAGGTCAGATCAGCCGGCTTGATCAACGCGGCGATTCGGCCCATTCGAGATGCCATGACCGGCCAGCAGCATGATTTCAGCCATCTCGACCGCGCCGGCCGCGCCACGGCAAGCCTTGCGCGCAACCCGCGCCTGGCGGTGACGCTCTCTGTCGGCGTGAGCGTGCTCCTTGCCTGGCTCGTCCTCGCCGCCATGGCGATCCGCGGCGCAGAGAGCCGCCTTGCTGGTGGTGCTCCCGGCGATGCGTTGCTGAGAAACCTGCCTCGGTTGCCGTTGCCTGACTTCCTCGACCGCCTCTTCAACCTTTGCCTCGCGCCCGCGCCGCTCGCGGGCTCGATGGGCATGCAGGCGCTGGCACTGATCCTGATGTGGTTCCTGATGGCGGTGGCGGCGATGCTGCCTTCGGCGGCGCCGATGATACGCACCTATTGCGAGATCGCGGATACCGCCAGGATCAAGGGAGAGCCGGTCGTCCATCCACTTGTTCTGGTTGCCGGATATCTCTCCACCTGGCTTGTTGCGTCGGCCCTGTTTGCCGCGCTGACGCTCGCGATCTACCCCTTTGCCGCTCAGGGACAAATGCTCGATCCCGTCGTGGGATTGGCCGGTGCAGCCGCTCTCCTTGTTGCCGGCCTCTATCAGTTTTCCGGGTTGAAACAGGCCTGTCTGAAAAAGTGCCGGAACCCGTTTTCGGTTCTGTTTGCCAACTGGAGCACCCGGCCCCAGCGCATCTTCCGGCTGGGGATGGAACAGGGCATATGGTGCCTCGGGTGCTGCTGGGCGCTTATGCTGGTGATGTTTGCCGTGGGCGCAATGAACATCTTCTGGATGGCGCTGATCGGCCTGTTCACCCTGATCGAAAAACAGACGCAAGGCAGGATGGCAAGCAGGCTGGCCGGTGCGATACTGCTTGTGTGGGCAGCCGCGCTGCTATTAGGTTCGGCCTGAGGGAGAATACGATGACGGATCAAAGCTGGGCGATGAAGGGAGAGCTGGTACTCTCCTGCAATTGCACGGTTTTTTGCCCCTGCGTGCTCTCGCTCGGCAGCCATCCGCCGACCGAAGGCTATTGCCAGACCTGGGCCGGTTTCCGTATCGACGCCGGCCATTTCGGCGAGGTCGATCTCTCCGGCCTCAATCTCGGCCTGATCATGGAAATCCCGGGCTATATGAGCCGCGGCAACTGGACGGCGGGCCTGTTCATCGACCAGCGCGCCTCGATCTACGCGGTAAAGGCGCTTACCAAGATTTTTACCGGCAAGGCGGGCGGCACCACCTCCTTGCTTTCGATCCTCGTTGGAAAGTTTCTCGGCGTCGAGCAGGTGCCGATCACCTATGAGACACGGGACAGGACGCGGGTTTTCCAGATACCGAAGATCATCGACGGCGCGGTGACGCCAATTCCCGGCAAGGATCGCGAGAAGGATACGGTGATCACCAATTCCGAATACTGGATCGCGCCGGAAATCATCG
>NZ_JANINM010000468.1 GCF_024509055.1 Mesorhizobium sp.
TAGCGATCACCTTTCGCCGCAAAGCCCCGATCGCCGCGGTAGCAGCGGAAGAGGAGAACGAACGTCATAGGGCTGGCCGGCGCGCACGCCGCGACGGTACGGTGGAAACCCTCGTTGACCCTGCGGCTATCATCGCCGCCACGGTCGCGAACCTGTCGATCTCGGACGAACTCCGGTGGCCCGCCGACGACCAGGTGTCGGAATATCGCACGCCGGATCTCTATGCGATCGGCCTAGCCCACGGTGGTGGTCACGCGATCCAGCGGTTGGCGGACCAATACGCTCGCGTCCGGTCTGACAGGCGGCGAAACTTGCGGGGGGATGCTCTGCGCGCTGATTGGACGACATGGGTAAGGGGTTGCGCGGAGAAGTGGGCGAAACCCTGATCCTTGTTCCTAGTAGGGTTGCGGGATACCGTAGGAAAACCGGTCATGGCTCCCGGTTGGAAACACGGGGTGTGAACTATGGCTACCGTATCGATGACCAAAGGGGCAGAGCTGGCAGGTGTCAGCAAGGGGACCGTCTCAAAAGCCCTAAAATCTGGCCGTCTTAGCTATGCTGAGAAAACCGAAAACGGCTACCTTATCGACACCTCCGAGCTATTTAGGGTGTTTCCACCAAAGCAGCCGGAAACGGTTGAACCAACACGGCCGGAAACGGGTAAAGGAAACGTGGAAACCCTAATCGAAACAGGGGGGTTGCGCCGGGAAATTGAGCTGTTGCGTGAACAGCTTCGTGACCGTGACGGAGTGGTGGACGACCTTCGCCGTCGCCTCGATCAATCGGATGAGGAAAGGCGTGAGGCTCAAGCCCGAGTGATTGGACTGCTGGCCGGACCCGGCCCTACAGAATCCAAGCGAGGGTTCTTCGGTCGCCTGTTCGGCCGCACTGACGAAGGGTAGCGCGATCGTCACCCCTGCCGTCGCGAGAGCCGGGATATCGTGGCCTGATCCACCCCGAGCAGGGCCGCGACGGTGCGTTGCGTGTCACCCCTGGCGAGCCGCTGTAGCGCCTCAGCCTGCTGATGGGGGGTGAGGGCGGTTCGCCGGCCGAACTTCACCCCACGGGCCTTGGCCTGGTCTCGGCCGACTGCGGTGCGCTCCACGATCCGCTGGCGCTCCCAGCTCGCCGCGATCCCCAGCACGGCGATGACGACCTCGGCGAACTGCGAAGTGGTGTCCACCATCGGCTCCGCGATCGAGCGGAAGCCGGCCCCTGCCTCCTTCACCGCATGGAGGATGTTCAACAAGTCACGGGTGTTGCGCGCCAGGCGATCCGTGGCCGTCACCATCAGCACGTCGCCAGCATCGAGCGCGCCGATCGCGCGCTTGAGCTTCGGCCGCTCGGCCGACGCGGCGCTGGCCTTCTCCTGGTAGACCTTCACGCAGCCGGCAGCGAGGAGCTGGGCGACCTGCTGGGTGAGGTTCTGCCCATTGGAGGAGACGCGCGCATAGCCGTAGATCATGCAATCATTGTGCATCGGATATATGCATCACGAAAGTGCCCGGATTTCTGCCATTCCCGAGGCGATGCAGAACCTGTGAGTTTTGCATCAAGATCGAGAGAACCGATGGCAAGCCAATGCCCCTCTAGCTAGCCTTGGATCAAGGTTATCGGGGGAACGGCAAATGCAGCAGTCATCGATCGGTAGAGGGCTTGGATGCCTTGCTATCCTACCAGCAGCTTTCATCGGATTAGCAGGCCTGGCGGATGGTATCGGCCCAACCGGGTGGCGAGGTTTCGCCGAACTATTCGGCTGGGTCGCCGTCTGTGCGACTGCATGCTACTTCATCGGCGTGCTACTCACGCCTCGGGGATGGGCTGGAGCATGGCGCTACCTCGCTGGCGGCGCCATCGCAGGCGCACTAGCGGTAGCAGTCAATTGGCTTGGCCTGGGCGCGCCGATGGCCGCCAAGATCGCGTACACCTCGGCCCTCCAAATAGTCGGTGTTATTGCAGTGGCCGGTTGCCTGATCCTGCTCGCGCGCTTTGCTAGACACACTCGTTAGTGATGCAAAACCTATGATTTTTGCATCATACCCAAATGGTTTGTATGACTCTCAACCTATGAGCGGCAACGGACCTGTCGATATTTGGACGATGATCGCGAGCGGGATCGAACGCGACGGCGATCGTGCCGCCCGATCGCACCTTGATGCCGGTTTCCCGATCTATGTGGCGAACGCGGACACTCCGGACGGCACCGTCGTTCGCATCGATCCGGACGGCAGCCGCCGCCTGGTGCGGTTCGATGGCGCGGGCGAACACCGGCTCCGGTGACCCCCTGGCCACCACCGCTGTCTGGCTATCCCTGCCGCTGGTAGAACCTGATCCGATTCCCACAAGGATGGTATTTCGAGAAGCAAATCAGCTTCTCAAAAAACACTGAATCACGGTTTTGAGAACAGAGATCGTGCGTCAGCGGCGTGGACGACGAAGAAAGAAGCTTTCAAACGCCTGCAAAGCTCCGTTAGGCTGAAGAACGTCATAATAGGTGACCTTGATCTCGGTCATGCCATCGGCTGCATCAGGTCGCACCTCGAACGCCGCGAAGCCGTAAGCGTGCGCCGCATTACGGGACGCGGACCATGGTGCCGGCTCGACGACGTAGACCGGACGTCGTTTGCCGGTCGTCGGATCAGGAGCCTGGACGGCAGTAATGACGCGGCATCGTGGTGGTTCAAACAAGAGCTCATTCGATGGTATCGACGTGCCGCCGCCGCCGATCACCATGTGGACGGTGCCCTGCGTGGTGTCGATGACGTCGAGTGCGGTTCCGCGAGGAACGGGCGTGCGTGTCGGGTTGGCTTCCGCGCCGCGGATGGGGTGCGAGCGCTCGTAATGATGCTCGTGCCCGCATACGACCAGATCCACGCCGAAGCGATCGAACAGCGGCAGCCATTCCTCGCGCACGCCGAGGTCCGCCCCATTAAACTTGTCGGCAGTGGAGATCGCGACCTGATGCATGCAGATTACGATCCAGTCGATCGCACGATCCGCCCGCGCAGCGCGTAGCGTGCTTTCCAGCCACGCCTTCTGCCGACCTGCCGAGTAGCCGCGCACATAGCTGTCGCCGCCGTCCTGGTAGCAGACATCGTCGTTGGCGATGCTGACGACCCGAACCGACCCAACGGTGAATGCATACCATAACCCCCGCGTCGTCTCGTCCTGACCGGGAGCCGAGGGCAGCTCGAAATAGGTCTGGTAGGCGCGGTAGCCGATCGGGCCGTTGCCCAGCTCGTTCTCGTGATTGCCGGCAGACGGCATCCACGGGCGATTGCGGGCACTGCGACTGTTGTTGGTCCAGAAGTCGCTCCACGCCCTTACCCGGTCTTGCGCAAGGTTGGCGTAGCACAGATCACCGTTGAACAGGTGGAACAGCGGACGGATGCGCTCGATGCCGGTGGTGGTGTCGGCACCCGCCGGGCCGCCGAGATTGTCGTTCACGAATGGGGCGTTAGGCAGCACGACGCCGGCAGGGGGCACGAAGCGACGACCCAGCGTCGGCGTGCCCTGATCGCCGAAGCTGGTGAAGGTGAACGTCGCGCGCCCACGCGGTGCCGTCCGGAAGTTGCCGAACTCGGGGCCTGCGCCGTCATGAACTGCGGCATACATATACTCGGTATCGGGGGTCAGGGTGTCCAACCGGGCATGGAAGGCATGGACCCGCTGCCCGGACTTGGCGTCCACATAGCTTCGCTCCACCGCGTCAACCGTTCGGAGCAGGGTGCCGTCAGGGTGTCCCAGAACCACCTGCGGACGCTGCACGCTCTCCAGTGCGTGCCAGGAGACGACAATTTGTGATGTAGCGTCCTCGCCGAATTGGAGATGAAGGCCGGCAACGGCAGGCGCGCCTGATACCGATGGCTCGGAGGTCCAACGACGTGCGGGCACTGTCGCCGCCGCAGGCAGCGCTGCGGCTATGCCCGCAGCGGCGAGCAGCCGCCGCCTGTTGATGTCGAAGCTGCCGTCCATTCGCCCATCCCCGTCCACCTAAATCCCGATCAGTAGCGGATGCCGGCCCTGATCCCATAGGTTATCACCTCGTGCGGCGTGAAGGTGGCGGCCGTGACGAAGGCGTTGGCGGTCTCGTAGAAACGCGCGTTGGTCAGGTTGTTGACGTAGCCGCCGAACCACAGCCGTCCATCAGGCGCGGTGAGGGTCAGGTTGGCGTTGACCAGCCAATAGCCGGGCAGCCGGGTGTTCGAGGTGGTAAGAAACGTGCTGGAGCGGTGATTGTAGTTGATCTCGGGTCTCGCCTTCCAGCCGCCCAAGTCGAACGAAACGGACGCCGCGCCCTTGTAGTCGAAGCGAGGAAAGTTAGGCAGCGGCTCGCCCGACTGATCGCTGGTGACGATGGTGTTGTAGAAACCTGTGACGGGATCGCGCAACGCGATCGTCGCTGGTGAATTGACGAAGATAAATTCGTCGTACTGACCGGTTTTGTAACCGATTGATTGGCTGATCTCGACAGCATCGACAGGTCGAGCAATGATCTCGACCTCTCCGCCATAAATGTGGGATCGTGGCACGTTGATAATGCGGCCGATGCGCTGGGTCTGACTGAAAATAACGCCTTGCAACTGCTGATCGCGGTAGTCGTAGTAGAAGCCAGTCGCGTTGACCTGAAGGCGCCGATTGAGCACCGTGGACTTAAAGCCGGCTTCATAGGACAGCAGCTTTTCCGGATTGAACGGTGATATCTGGCCCGGCAGCCCGCTGTTGTAGGTCGTAAATCCCCCGGATTTCACCCCGCGTGCGATGTCGGCGAACAGCATAACGTTCGGATCGATCCGATAGGTCAGCGCCGCCTTGCCTGACCATTCGCCGCGCGCCAGACGCTGACGAGTCCTCACGTTCACCAGCGGTACGGGAAAGACGATTTCGCTGATGAAGTCGTCCAGCTTACGCACCTCATGTTCGTAGCGCCCCCCAAGCGAGAAGGTCAGCCGGTCGGAAAGGGCCAGATCGCCGTTGGCGAATACGCCCGTCGATCGCACGGGTTGACGATAACGAGTGGAGAAGATGTTGCGCAGCGACGCGACATCAGTGAAATCCGACATGAAGCCGCCATTGTTGTGCTCGTCCGAGCGATAGACGCCGACAAGATAGCGGAAAGTCCGATCGGTGGGCGACGCCAGCCGAACCTCTTCGGACTGGGTGTCTATCTTGTTGAAAAAATACTCGCCGCCTTCGTTGGAGTTGGTTGCATCGAAATCCTGAAACTCCTTGCGATCGAAATGCTCGTGCGCGATGATCGCGGTCAGTTCGGCCCAGCCGAAATCATGGCGCAGCCGCACGGATGCGCCATAGCCCTCGTTGTTCAGGTTTGGCTTGGCGTCGAACCGCTGTCCGGTGAGTTGCGCAAAGATCGGCGAGATTCCGAAGCCGGTTGCGCGCTGGCTGGTGTCGGCGGGGTAGCGAATGCCAAGTGGGGGAAAATTATGTGATTGGAAGGGCAGCCGGAGCTGCAGCCCGCGCCCGTCCGAGCGGTCGCGATCGTAATGCGCCGACAGATCGACCTGCGTGGCTCCTCCCGGTCGCCAGGCGAGCTTGACGCGCCCGTTGAAACGATCCCTGTCACCCAGGCGGCGGCCTGTCGTCCGGTCGATCTGCCATGCGCCGCCTTGGTCGATGTTGAAGGCAAGCCGGCCGGCAAGGCTGTCGCTCAGCGGTCCGGTTACGTAGCCCTCCACTTGCGCCGCGTCGAAGCGGCCATACTCGCCCATGAGGGCAGCGCCGAACGTTGATTGCGGCGCGGCCGTCGTGATGCTGACGACGCCGGCGGTGGTGTTGCGGCCGAACAACGTGCCTTGCGGGCCGCGCAGCACCTCAACCCGGTCGATATCGAAGAGCGAACCCTGGAAGGTCACGGCATAAGGGTGGTTTACCTCGTCGATGTAGACGCCGACAGTGCCCGTGTTGTTGGCGGCATAATCGGTCAGCCCGACGCCGCGCACCGCGAATTGCGTCTGACTCGTGCCAAGCTGGGCAGTCGCCTCAAGGCTGGGCGCGCTGTTCTCGATATCATTGACGGTGCGGATGTTGCGCTCGGCGAGTTGCGATCCGCGGATCACGGTCAACGCGGCCGGCACGTTCTGTGACGACTCCGACCGGCGGGTCGCCGTCACCACGATATCGCCGATCCCTGTGTCACTTGACTGATCGGTCCTTGCAGCAGGCGGGGCGGCGGCAGGCGAGACACCCGCGGGCAGGTCGGACTGGTCGGGAACGAGGCTGATGTTCGTGCCAGACCTCAACCCAATCCTGAGACCAGTTCCAGCAAGCAGTTTGGCAAGCGCTACCTCAACGGAATAGGTACCATTAACGGCATTGGTCCGCTTGCCGGCGAGCTTCCGGGCTGGCGCGACGATCTGCACGCCTGCCTGCCGTGAGAAGGCTGGAATGCCGTTGACCGCTGGTTGAGCCGGAACATCGAAGCGCAGTGTCTGTGCCGCCGCGGGCTGGGCGACGCACGCCAGGGTAACGGCAGCCCAGCAGGCGCGATGATTCAGTTCCGGCATTGAAAGCTTCCCCCTTCGTGTGGCTTCTGAGGCACCACATCAGGGGAGATGTCGGCGGTGACCGTTTCCGCCACTCGTCATGTCAGGTTGTCCCGCGGGCCACTCGCGCGATGACGATATCATCCCCGCGCATCGTCACGCGGGCACCGAGGCTTACCGCAATTGCGCGCGCAAAACCGAGCGGGTCGTTGGAGGCAAACAGACCGGTGATCGGTTCCGCCGCCAGCGAGGCGTCAGGTACGACAATCTTTGCCGAATTATATCGTTCGAACTCGGCAGCAGCCTCGGCCAACGTGTCGCCCGCGAAGGAAAGCTGCCCCTCCCGCCACGCCAGCAGCCGGTCGAAGCTTTGCGGAGCAAGCCGCGTCACCTGCGGTACGGTCTGGTCCCCTTTGGTCGCCACCGTCGCTTCCCACCCGGCTCCCAGCAGGCGTCCGGCCGCTAGCGGAGCCAAGCCATCGGTCAGTGCAACTACCCCGGCACGCACCAGAACCGCACAGGTAGCGTCCGGCCGCAACTTCACGACAAAGTCGCTGTCGATCGCGCGGATTACGGCAGCGCCCGCCCGCACGAAAAAGGGGCGCACCGGATCATGCGCCACCTCGAAAAAGGCTTGGCCCGTCAGAAGACTGACAACCCGCTGCACATGATCGATTGCAGTAGTGAGGTGGGAGGCCGCATCAAGCGTCACGACGGTACCGTCGGCAAGGGTAACACGGCGAACCTCGCCGATGCCGCTTGCCTCACTGCCCGACGAAGGCCGCCGCCATGATAGTCCCATTACCCCCGCGACGACGGTGGCAGCCAAAGCCCCGCCGCCCAGAAGCGCCATTCTGCGGTTCGGCGCGATTATGGCGGTCTGAGATGTCGGCATACCGCCAATGGCACTGGCGCGTTCGGCATGGAACCATGCGGCGCGCGCGCGGGCGAGGGCGCCCAGCCGCCGTGTGTCTCCCTCCAGCCAGCGATCAAGAGCCGCCTGCTCGACCTTCGTCAGGCCGCGATCCATCCTTGCCGCCCAGCGTGCGCCTTCCTCGTCAAGTTGATCCGCGGACTCGCGACGGTCGCTCAAGGGGCCGGCTCTCCTGCGGTTCCACATCGGTCGCACTGGTAGATGCCGCTCGCTTCCGGTTTCCGCCACGCCCGAACTGTTCGAGGAGACGCTTTATGCCACGGCCTATATGCTTCTCGACCGTGCTTTCGGAAAGCCCTAGCTCAGTCGCGATCTCGCGCTGCGACCAGCCCTCCACACGTCGGAGCCAGAAGGCGCGGCGCATCTGTGGTGGCAACGCCTCGATCGCGTCGATCACCTTTTGCAGTTCGTCCTTGGCGGCGGTCCGGTCATCAAGCGGGGACGCAGGGTCTGGTGCATCGAACTCGAACAGATCGGCTACATAGTCGAGCGGTACGATCTTAGCCTTACGGAGTCGCAACAGGAACTGGGATCGAGCGGTCTGAAGGGCATAGGCACGGGCATCGGCGATATCCGCTACCGTCTTCTTCGCCGCCAGCACGGCGTAGGTTTCCTGAACAAGGTCGTCGATGTCGGCCTGCGTCAAGCCGCTGATCCGACGAAGCCTTGAACGAATGACGGTCTCATGCGGCAGGACATGCGCCGCGAGCCACTGCGCTCGGATGTCGAACGTATCTGCCACGAGAGGCACATGCCCCCTTTTTGTGACAAGCTGATGCATCGGTGTCCGCATCTTGGCCTCCCGATTGGGAAGGTCGCATGAGAAAGCCCGCCTCGCTGCCGGCTTAAATGGGACAGCGAGGCGGGCTTTTTCCCGGAATCTGTTCCCAATTCACTTTTCCCGAAATGCCCCAACCTCGACGGGAAAACGGGAAAGGATCAGGCGGCTTCCAAGGTCGGAATCCGCGCGATGATATCGGCATCCTTCACGGCCTGCACGGACAGGTCGTAATTGCGCTGCATGTTGCTCCACATCTCGGGCGAGGTGCCGGTGAGCTTGCCGATCCGAAGCGCCATCGTCGGGGTGACATCCTGCTTCTCGGCGAGAATATCGTAGAGGGTCTGCCGCGACACCTCGAGCAGCCTGGCGATCTCCGCCTTAGGCTTGTTGAGCGCGGGCAGAATATCCTCCCGCAGCAGCTCACCGGGGTGCATCGGGGCAAGGCCGGATACGAGCTGGTTCATCATCTGTCTCCTGTCCGGGCCGATCCCGGATCATCATGCGTCTCTGTAATAAACCCTATGTGTAAACTAAAGCCTTACATGTCAAGCGTTGACTGACAGATTTTGAGGGGGCATGCCCCTCCTCAGTGATAGTCCTCGATGTTCACGTCGATCGCATCGCCGTCATCCCAAGCCCATGTGACCCGGTAGTTGCCACTGGCATCGACCGCGTAGCGTTTGGGTTTGGTGTTCAATCCGTGGAACCGGAAGCCCGGAAGATGCATGTCCTCGGGCTTCGTAGCGGCATCCAGCGTGCGCAGGATGCGACGGACGCGATTGTGGTTCTGGACGGGAAGTTTTGAGCCATCTCCCTCGGTGGCGAAGGCTTCGAGCGCCTTGCTGGTGTATGTCTTTATCATAGACACATTGTAAGGCATTTCCTGACAGTTGTCAAGCATTACCTTACACTCTGCCGAAAACGATTCCTTGCCGGCGACCTACCGCCCGAACCCGATATCGTGGTCGTGTTGCCGGTCCCGCTGTCGATCGCGCTCGATCTGCGGTTGATCCAGCTCGGGACCGGTCTGCTCGCGGCGGGGTGACTGGTCGATCGCCGGCAGGCCGTCGAACCCGTCGCCGGCGCTGGTCTGCAACCCCGATCGCATCGCCCGCGCCGCGCCCTGGACCAGGCTCGACATGCCCTGCATCGCCAGCTCGGCCCGCTCGCGAAGCTGGTGGGACCACTCCCGTATCCGCTCCTGACCGCGCTCGATGTAGAAGCCCAATCCCCGCTTCTCCATGATCGCCTCGTTCATCTGCCCGCGCGGGGTGACGGCATGCGGTTCCTCGCCGGCCGCGATCTGCTCGCGCTCGGCGCGCCGCTCGATCGCGGCCGACGCATGGCCCATCTTCACGGTCGGCTCGATATCCAGCCCCTGACGCTCATAGCTGCGATGATCGACCCGCTCCGGCACCTGAGCGTGTTCCAGCGCGTCGTTGACCATGCCGGCCCACCGCTCGCGGATCGCCTCCACCTCGACCGAGGCCGTTGTGCGCACGTCGAGCTGGCGCGTCTTCGCCCCCAGTCCGCCCGGCCCGACCTCCCGCGTCGTCGTCATGACATGCGCGTGGTGGTTGCGATCGTCGCCGTAATCATGCGGGGCATGGATCGCCGCATCGACCGCCACCCCGTAGCGGTCGCGGATATCCTCCGCGAAAGCACGAACCAGGTCGCGGCGCTGGCCGGCGTCCAGCTCGGCCGGCAACCCCAGCTCGTACTCTCGCGCCACCTTCGCGTCCTTACGCTTCTCCGCCGCCTCGGCCGCGTTCCACAACGCCGATCGATCCTGAGCCCACTCCGCGCCTTCCGGCGCGACGATGAACGCATCCTCGACGCCGCTCCGCCGCGTGTAGTCGTGGACCAGGCCGTCGCGCTCGTTTTCGAGACAGACGCCGGCACGATACGCGACCGCCGCGACCGCGCTGCGCCCGGTCGAGCGCGACACCGATTTCACCGCCAGATGGTAGATCGCCATCGCCGCGCCTGCCTTCTCCAACGTGGTCCAGCGGCGTTGCGCTGGTCGGGGTGTGGGGCGGAGGCCCCGCTGTCGCACAAGCGACATGGGTGCAGGTGCCCCTGCCGCACGCATTACGCAGTAATGCTAAAGTGCGCCCTTGTCTCCTACCGTCGTCTCGGGTGGCTTCGTTCGTTGGGTTGCGCTATAGTCACTTCGTTATCGTGCTTTCACGCGGAGAAGGTATGGCGGCACCGACACGCGAATCTATCGACTTGGCGCAAAAGCGGGTGGACCAAGCCAAGGCCCGTCTCGCCGCGCTCAACGCCCGTGTCGCGGCCGAAGGTCGCCGTCTCGATACCCGCCGCAAGATCATCCTGGGCGGGCTGCTCATCGACGCCGCCAGCAAGGACAAGCGGTTCGCCGGCATCGTCTCCGAGCTGACCCACCGCATCAGCCGCGACCAGGACAAGAAACCGTTCGAGGGGTGGACGCTGCCCGGGGAGGATCGCTGATGGACCGCGACCGTGACGATGATCGCTACGACGATCCCCGCCGCCCGGTAGAACGCGGAAGGGGGCGTGATCTGCTCGGCTCCGATCGTCACGATCCCCCGGCCGGCAAGTTTGATCCTGCCGAGTTCGACATGCCCCCCGATCCACCGCCCTCTGCTGCTGGTCGTGCGCGGGGTGCTGCCGATGCCGCCCAGGCGCACAGCTTCTTTTCCCACCTCGATACCAACATTCATCGCATCCTCGCCGTCCTGGGTTCCTTCCGCGATCTGGTGACCGACGTGCGCGCCAGCCTTGCAGATGCCGCCGCCAGGGACGCCCAGCGCGCGGAGGACGAGGAAGCCCGCGACAAGGCCATAGCGGCCCGCCTGGTCGATCCTGCGGTTCTGGCAGCCCGTGCGGAGGCCGGAGCGCGTCATGGGGCCGCAGATGGCCTTGCCGGGGCGGGAGAGGCCCTGCGGCGTCGGATCGACGCTGACACGGCCGCGCACGCCGCCCTGGCCGATCGTTTTGCCGCCGATGCCGCCGATCGTCGCGCCCATGAACAGCGCCGGCGCCGGTGGGACAGGTGGTGGAACGGCGCGCTCGCCGGCTTCGCCCTGCTGGTGCCGCTCTCGCTGGGTTATGGCTATCACCTCGGAAACGGGGCCGGTGAAACGTCGGGCTATGCCCGCGCCCGTGATGAGGTGGCCGCCGCGAACTGGGCCAACACCGTCAACGGCAAGCTCGCCCGCCGCATCGATCAGGCCAGCGAACAGACCATCCCCGCCATCGCCGCCTGCCCCAAGGATCATGGCTGGAAGCGGGAAAAGCGGGACGGATCGTATTGGTGCTTCGGGGCGAACCCCGATGCCAAGACTTACAGCGGGTGGTTGCTGCCATGACCCGCGCGCCCATCAGCGATGCGGAGCGCGGCCGGCGTAAACGCGAAATCGACTTCGCGCGGGGCAGTGTCCGCTACGAGGGGGGCATACTGTCAGGCGAGGTCGAGGAGCTTAACACCCGCTACATCGACGGTGAAATTGACGGCGACGAGCTGACCGCCGCCATCCTCGCGTCCGTGACCGTGCAGCATGGCTGACACCCGCACCTGGCAGCTCGTCATGGTCGGGGACGATCTGCACCGCATCACCGCTGAAGCGCAGGCCGACATGGCGCGGCTGCTCGACCTCGATCCCGCCATCTCCCACCTGACCGTCGAGGTCGGTGACGTGTCTGTCCACGTCGCCCGCGATTGGCCCAGCGACCGGATGGAGGAAGCCGACCGTCTGATCGATCGCATCGCTGCCTCGGGCGTGTCTGCGATCGTCGTCTACGATCGTAACGGCAAATCCCCTCGCCGTGTGACGACCGGCGAATGATGGCACGATGTCCCCGGCCCCACCCCCTCCTTCGCCAAGCCTGCGGCCGGTAGGCCGCTCTTGTGACGGCGTAGCCGGCACGCATCATCGGCGCATCGGGCGAAGGCCGATTCCGCTTATCATCATGCGACGCTAGCCTCGCGCGCCCGCGATGATTCTAGATTCTACTGATTCTATGATTCAGGGGGGTCGTATCCCGCTGAATTACAACGTTGATTCCGGCCTATCATGAGAAATGGGGTGGGGTATCATGAGAAATGGGGTGGGGCATCATGAGTTTTGGGGTGGGGTATTGTGAGGAACGGGGTGCGTGAAATGAGAAGCTAGTCGCTCTCATCTCATGATAGTTGACCATCCCGTTATACCGGGTGATGGTGCCGCTATGAGTGGTGGAGCAGACGACAAGCCTGGGCGGACGATGGAGGTTGCACGGATCGAGAAGGAGCGAGGCTCTGACACGATCGTACAGCCGCGTGAGCTGGTCGAAGTACGCTATGCACGCGGGGTTTCCCTTAGCCTGTCGGCTCGCAAGGTTCTCGCTCTGATGATGCACCAAGCTGCCGGCGATGCCTGGCGCGATCAGGAGCATCGTATCGCCAAACGGATGCTGCGCGGCTCCCACAATTCCAATGACCGCCTAACCGACACGATCGACGAACTGATGGGTATCTTCTTTGCCATGCCCGATCAGGTCGAGGGCGACCGGGGCCGGCGCACGTTTCAGATGGTCGAGGAAACGTTCGAGGGGGGTGAGCAGGGGTGGTTGATCTACCGGTTTACCCGACGCGCTCGCGACCTGCTGAAAGACAGCGCGACCTACGCCCTACTACACCGGGAAACAGTGCTGGCGTTCGACAGCAAATACGCGCTCGAACTCTACCAGCTCGGGGCGCTGCTCTACCGTCGCGATGTTCCGATCTGGCGGGGTGACGTTGCCACGTTGCGCGCCAAGCTCGGCGTACCGGAAGGAAGCTATGGGTCGTTCGCCGATCTGCGCCGCTTCGTCCTCGATGCGGCAACGGCCGAGATAAATCAGCTCGTCCCTCAATTCTCTGTCGCGTGGGACGTGGCAAAGCGCAGCGGTCGCAAGGTCACGGAAATAGCGATCACCTTTCGCCGCAAAGCCCCGATCGCCGCGGTAGCAGCGGAAGAGGA
>NZ_JANINM010000469.1 GCF_024509055.1 Mesorhizobium sp.
GGCATCGAACTGCATGAACTGGCGGAAGCGGCCCGGGCCGGGCTTCTCGTTGCGGAACACCCAGCCGGAACGGTAGCTGCGATAAGGTTTCGGCAGCTTCTCGAAATTTTCCGCCACGAAGCGCGCCGTCGGCGCGGTGAGGTCGTAGCGCAGCGACAGCCACTGGTCGTCGTCGTCCTGGAAGGAGAACACACCTTCGTTCGGTCGGTCCTGGTCCGGCAGGAACTTGCCCAGCGCATCGGTGTATTCGATCATAGGCTGGTCGACCGGCTCGAAGCCGTACAGCTCGTAGACCGAGCGGATGGTGGCCATCATCTTTTCGACGGCGCGGATGTCCTCGGCGCTGCGGTCGGCAAAACCGCGCGGCAGCCGCGCTTTCGTCTTTTCAGATTTGTCGGCCATGGGTGGGTCTTCTCTAAAACTGGCTCATTCCGGGCGCGCGTTTCCTAAACGATGCGGCCCGGAGCGGCAAGGGAGTCCTCCTTCTCCCTCGGCCTTGACGCCCGAAACAAATCGCGCCGAGAACGAAACAATTCCGCCATAAGTGCGGCATGCTGCCGACACAATCGGCGACCATAAAGCCGCCTAGGAGAAGGGGCTTGGGCCATGATCGCGGCGGAAGAATTCGACATCGTCGAGCGCAGACATTTGATTGCTCGGCGGCAGCAGGCCGGCGCGTCAGCGTCGAAAGCCGCGGCCCAGCCGGCTGGACCGTTCGACGTCGCGGCTGAGCCGCGCAGACCGACCGGGCGTGATGCGCTCATGACCGGACTATTGGTACTTTATCCGGCTTTTGCTGCAGTAGCGGCCATCATCGCGGGATTGCTGCTCGCTCGCGCCAGCGGCTTTTGATTCCCGTTTCTCACTTCGGCCGCTTCAGCTTCTTCCTCTCGGCCTCCGCCTCGGCGCGGCAATAGCAGCCTTCGAGGTGATCGTTGACCAGTCCCATCGCCTGCATGAAGGCGTAGACCGTAGTCGGGCCGACAAAGCTCCAGCCGCGCTTCTTCAGTTCCTTCGAAATCCGTACCGAGACCGCCGTCGTCGGATTGGCGCGCAGATGCGCGAGGTCGACTACTTCTGGCCGCTCGTCCGGACCCGGCTCGAACTTCCAGAACCAGGCGGCCAGCGAGCCGAATTCATCGACCATCTCGCGGGCGCGCTTGGCGTTGTTGATGGTCGAGACGATCTTGCCGCGATGGCGAATGATGCCAGCATTACCGAGCAGGCGCTCGACATCCTCGTCGGTGAAGGCAGCCACCTTGTCGAAGTCGAAGTTGGCGAAGGCTTCGCGAAAATTTTCGCGCTTGCGCAGGATGGTCAACCAGGAAAGGCCCGACTGGAAGCCTTCCAGGCAGATCTTCTCGAACAGCCGGCGGTCGTCCGTCACCGGCCGGCCCCATTCATGGTCGTGATAGTGGAGATAGTCCGGCAGGTTGCCGTGCCAGAAGCAGCGTGCCTTGCCGTCGGGTCCTTCGAGAACGCCTGAGTTTTCCTGTCCCATCGCTGCCAGATCCATTCGTTAATGCGCCGGAGCGCTGATTTTACCGTGGCTTTACCAGATTCCTGAACCGGCCGGTAACCACACCAAAAGGTTTACTGACAAGTCGGCATTTTACGCATTCCGATTCATGTTTTGCTTGCCGCTCAGCGCCAAGGATCGCGAAGCCGAGGGCCCTCCCCGCCCCGGACGAGTTCGACGATCAAGGTGCGTTCCGATGAAGACAGCGTTCTGTTCCCTGCTCGGCGCAGTGGCGGTTCTTGCCGCCGGCGCCATCCCCTCGCTTGCCAATGACCGCTATGCCGAACGGCCGCCGGTGGTGGTGAGCCCCGATCTCTCGGCGCCCTGGCTGCTGCAGCTTGGACAGGCGCCCGGAATCGTTCGGCCGACGCGCCAGGCAACCCAGCAGCCGCTGCAGCGGCTTTTCCAGGCAAAGCCCGATCAGCAGCGCACGGCGGCCGTGCAGGCGCCGGCCAAACGCATGGTGATGCGGCCGCAGATCAACCCGATTTACCTGCCGCAGGAAGTGGCCTATGACGGGCCGGCAAAGCCGGGCACCATCGTCATCGATACCCACCAGAACTTCCTCTACCTGGTCGAGAAGGACGGCAGGGCGCGGCGCTATGGCGTCGGCACCGGCAAGCCCGGCTTCGAGTGGTCGGGCACGCACAAGATCACCGACAAGAAGGTGTGGCCGGACTGGCGCCCGCCGGCGGAGATGATCAAGCGCGAGGCGGCCAAGGGCCGCTACCTGCCGACCTATCTGGCCGGCGGTATGGAAAACCCGCTCGGCGCGCGCGCTCTCTACATCGGCACGACGGAATACCGCATCCACGGCACCAACCAGCCATGGACGATCGGCGGCGCGGTGTCGTCGGGCTGCATCCGCATGCGTAACGAGGATGTCGTCGACCTTTATGAGCGCGTGAATGTCGGAACCACGGTCGAGGTGATATAGTAACCGCGAATCAAGTGGCGAGACCGCAGAGCTTTTTGGCGGATACTGTTGCCTTAAAGTCATTGTGCGGTTTCGCGAGACCTGCTTAGCTTGTGAAGAGTTTACGGGGGACGGGCCGTGTGGGGATACGGTCGGTCGCGAAAGGGCAGCACGGGAAACCGCGCTGCCCTTTTCTTTTCCGCTCCGTGCGACGGGTCGCCGCGAAAACAGGGCGTTTCGTATTCGGGGGCTGATTTCGCGGGCGCGCTCTGCTATTGCAGCGCACAATTCCTGTTCAGGCAGAGGTTTCACCCATGTCACGGTCCGACGACAGCCGCTATCTCAGGGGCGGTCCGGTCGCCCAGCGTATCATCGCTTCGGTGCGCGAAGACGCGGCGATCGCCACGGCGGAAGGTTTTCCGCCGAAGCTCGTCTCCATCACCGTCGGCGACACCGACGCGGTCGACGTCTATGTGCGCAACCAGCGCGCCAAGGCCGGGCTTGCCGGCATCGGCTTCGAGGAAAGGCGTTTTGCCGCCGACATTTCGGCCGGCGAACTGGAGGCCGCCATCCACGGCCTCAACGCCGATCCGCGCGTCACCGGCATCATCATCCAGCGTCCGGTTCCGCTGCATATCCCGATCAAGACGCTGCAGGCGGCGGTGCATCCGCTGAAGGACGTCGAGGGCATGCATCCGGCCTCGATCGGCAACATCGTCTACAACCAGCTCGATCTTGCGCCCTGCACGGCGGCCGCCTCTGTCGAGTTGCTCAAGGAAACCGGGCTCGACCTCAAGGGGCTCGAGGTGGTGGTCGTCGGCCATTCCGAGATCGTCGGCAAGCCGATCGCCTTCCTGTTGATGAGCGAGGGCGCGACCGTGACGGTCTGCCACCACATGACGCGTTCGGTGGCCGCGCATGCGCGACGCGCCGATGCCCTGTTCGTCGCCGTGGGCAAGCCGCGGCTGATCAAGGCCGACATGGTCAAGCCCGGAGCCTGCGTCATCGACATCGGCATCAATTCGGAAATCGGGCCTGACGGCGAAAGCCGCATCGTCGGCGACGTCGATACCGAAAGCGTCAAGGAAGTGGCTGCCTGGATCACGCCGGTGCCGGGCGGCGTCGGCCCGTTGACGGTCGCGATCCTTTTGCGCAACACGATGGTGGCGCTCAACCGCCAGCGCGCGCTTTATCGCGCGACCTATGGTGTGGCGGACCAACTCGCGGCGGAATAGCCGCCGCGCTACTCGGCGGCTAGCGGGATTTTGTCGGACACGCCTTCCGGCTTCGGGCCACCATAGGCCCAGTCAAGCAGCTTGATCGTATGCACCACCGGCAGCTTCGCGACGGACGCGATCTGGGTGATGCAGCCGATGTTGCCAGTGGCCACGATCGAGGCGCCGGTCGCCTCGATGTTTTTGACCTTGCGGTCGCGCAGCTTCGCCGAAATCTCGGACTGCAGGATGTTGTAGGTGCCGGCCGAGCCGCAGCAGAGATGGCCTTCGCGCGGCTCGCGCACGACAAAGCCGGCCTTGATCAGGAGTTCCTTCGGCTGACGCGTGATCTTCTGGCCGTGCTGCATCGAGCAGGCGGAATGATAGGCGACGATCGTGCCCGGCTTGCGCACCGGCTCGGGCAGGTCGAGGCCGGCGAGATATTCGGTGATGTCCCTGGCAAGGGCCGAAACCCGCGCGGCCTTCTCGGCATAGACCGGATCGAGACGCAACATGAAGCCGTAGTCCTTGATCGTCGTGCCGCAGCCGGACGCAGTGATGACGATCGCGTCGAGCCCGCCCTTCTCGATGGCATTGGTCCATGCATCGACATTCTGCCTGGCGGACGCAAGCGCCGCTTCCTCGCGACCCATATGATGGACGAGCGCGCCGCAGCAGCCCTCGCCTACCGGCACCACGACCTCGACGCCGAGCCTTGTCAGCAAGGAGATGGTCGTTTCGTTGATCGCCGGATCGAGCACCGACTGCGCACAGCCGGTGAGGATGGCGACACGGCCGCGCTTCGCGCCCTGCCCGGCATGCGTGCCTGGCGAAGCCATCGGCGACGCCGGCGGGATCGACGAGGGCGCAAGCTTCAGCATAGCCGCGACCGGCTTCAGCGCCGGCAGCTTTTCGAACAGGCCGATGAAGGGCCTACCGAGGCCAGCGAGCTTCAATGCGGTGCGGAAGCGACTTGGATAAGGCAGCACGGAAGCCAGCATGGCGCGCGTCAGCCGGTCGAGCAGCGGCCGCTTGTAGGTCTCCTGGATGTGAGCCCGGGCATGATCGACCAGATGCATGTAGTTCACGCCCGAAGGACAGGTCGTCATGCAGGCGAGGCAGGACAGGCAGCGGTCGATATGGGTGACGATCTCCTTGTCGGCCGGGCGGCCGTTCTCCAGCATGTCCTTGATCAGGTAGATGCGGCCGCGCGGCGAGTCGAGTTCGTTGCCCAGGGTGACGTAGGTCGGGCAGGTGGCGGTGCAGAAGCCGCAATGTACGCATTTGCGCAGGATCTTCTCCGATTCCGCGACATGCGGATCGGCAAGCTGTGCGGCGGAGAAATTGGTCTGCATCTATTCGTCCTAAGCCATGCGGCCGGGGTTAAGGATCTGCTTGGGATCGAACTCGGTCTTCAGTCGCGCCGACAGCGCGGCGAGATACTGCGGCTGCGGCTCGAACACCGGGACCGCCGCGCGATGCGGGGCGGAGGCGCGCACCAGCGTTGCATGGCCGCCGCCATGCTTGTGGATGAGACCGCGCAGCAAGTCGGCCTCCGGGTCGTCCTCGCGCATTGCAAGCCAGACCAACCCGCCCTGCCAATCGTAGAAAGCGTCGACGGCCGCCTGCATGCGCAGCGCCATGACCATGTGATGCGCCTGCGAGGGCGCCATCGAGACGCGCCAGATCGGCCCGCTCTTGCCATCGGAGAAAGGTGCGCAGTCGCGGATGTCGCGCCAGACGGTCTTTGACGCCTCGCCAGCGATCTCTTCCAGCGGACCGGCCTTGCCGAGCAATTTTCGCAACGCTTCGATGCGGTAGACGACCGACGGGCCAAAGCCTTCGACGCGCAGCAGCGTGGCGGCATCGCTGCCGTGCCTGCCGTCGGCGACGCGCGCGGCGATGCGCTCCGGCAGGTGTGCCGCGCTCGATACTTCGGCGCTGGAGCCGAGAGCCAGCGCCATGGCGGCAGCCGCGGCATCGTCGAGAAGGCCACGGATGGCCAAAGTCACCTCGGTCTCGGCCGCTGGCAGCACCTTGAAGGTGACGTCCGTCAGCACGGCAAGCGTGCCCCAGCTTCCCGCCATCAGCTTGGAGAGATCGTAGCCGGTGACGTTCTTGACGACGCGGCCGCCTGACTTGAAGGCTTCGCCACGACCGGACACCGCATTAACACCGAGGATATGGTCGCGCGCCGCACCGGCCTTAAGGCGGCGAGGACCTGACAGGTTCGAGGCCAGAACGCCACCGATCGTGCCCTTGCCCGGCTGTGCGCCGAGCAGCGGACCGTAGTCCATCGGCTCGAAGGCGAATTGCTGGCCGTTTTCGGCCAGCATTTTCTCGATCTCGGCAAGCGGCGTGCCTGCGCGGGCCGACAAAACCAGTTCGGCTGGCTCGTAGAGGGTCACGCCGGCGAGATGCGACAGGTCGAGCGTGTGCTCGGTCTGGAGCGGACGACCGATGCCGCGCCTGGAGCCATGGCCAAGGAGTTCGAGCGGCGTTTCCTCCGCCGCCGCCCATTGGACGGTGGAGAGGACTTCGGCGGATGTGGATGGGGTGAAGGTGGTCATGGCTGGTGAGCGCCTTTCCTCGCCCCCGCGAAGCGGGGGAGACGTGGCTCGGGCGAAGCCCGAGATAGGCCGAATTCCGCCAGCATCTCCATTCAAAACCTCGATATGACGTACTGGCCGTGCGCTCTCATCGTAGAGCGCCTTCCCCGATGGCACGCAGAACCCAAAGCTTGTCGGCCTCTGACACCTTTAGTTGGCCCAATCTGGTTCGGCCGGAAGTCGAGATTCTGAGTACATTTCTTCCTGGAAACTCCCGCTTCAACGTCAGCAAGCCCAGGTGCACTAAAGATTTCAGGTCACGCGTATATGGTGGACATCGCGAGCTTCCCACCATCATCCCCCCTTCGCTGTAACGCTCAGTGAATACCCACAGCAAAGCACCCATGCGGCGGAGGGACGGCGGAGAAACAATCGGCTTTCGATCGGGTCCGTATCTCCAATCGCCAGCCAGCCGCGTATCGGCGAGGCGATCATTGATGATCTTGGACAATGGAGAAGGTGGGGAGGGTGGCTTCTTAGTCATCTCCGCTCAAAACCTCGGAATATCCGGAAACGCCACTTGCCCGCGATGCACATGCATCCTTCCCAGCTCCGCGCAGCGGCGCAGTTGCGGGAAGACCTTGCCGGGGTTGAGCAGGTGATTGGGATCGAAGGCGCATTTGACGCGCATCTGCTGGTCGAGATCGATCTGGTTGAACATTTCCGGCATCAGGTCGCGCTTCTCGACACCCACACCGTGCTCGCCGGTCAGCACGCCGCCGGCTTCCACACAAAGCCGCAGGATGTCGGCGCCGAAACTCTCGGCCTTGTCGAGCTCGCCGGGCACATTGGCGTCGTAGAGGATCAGCGGATGCAGGTTGCCGTCGCCGGCATGGAAGACATTGGCGACGCCGAGACCGTATTTTTCGGAAAGGTCGCGCATGCCGGCCAACACGCGCGGCAGTTCCTTGCGCGGAATGGTGCCGTCCATGCAGTAATAATCGGGCGAGATGCGGCCGACCGCCGGGAAGGCCGCCTTGCGCCCGGCCCAGAAGCTCAGCCGCTCCTGCTCCGACTGCGAGATGCGGCAGGTGGTCGAGCCGTTGCGGTAGGCGATCGCCTCGACGAGGCCGATGAGGTGATCGACCTCGACGCCCGGTCCGTCGAGCTCGACGATCAACAGCGCCTCGACGTCGAGCGGATAGCCGGCATGGACGAAATCTTCCGCCGCGTGGATCGCCGGGCGGTCCATCATCTCCATGCCGCCGGGGATGATGCCGGCGCCGATGATATCGGCGACGCACTGGCCGCCTTGCTCGCTGGTCGGGAAGCCGATCAGCAGCGCGCGCGCCGTTTCAGGCTTCTTCAGGATGCGCACCGTAACCTCGGTGACGACGCCGAGCAGGCCTTCGGATCCGGTCATGACGCCGAGCAGGTCATAGCCTTCCTGGTCGAGATGGCTGCCGCCGAGGCGCACCACCTCGCCATTCATCAGCACCATCTCGATGCCCAGCACATTGTTGGCGGTGAGCCCGTACTTCAGGCAGTGCACGCCGCCGGAATTTTCCGCAACGTTGCCGCCGATCGAGCAGGCGATCTGGGAGGATGGATCGGGGGCGTAGTAGAAGCCCTCCTGCTCGACGGCGGTGGTTATGCCGAGATTTGTGACGCCCGGCTGGGCGACGACGATGCGGTTCGGGTAGTCGATCGCGAGGATGCGGTTGAAGCGGCTCATCACCAGCAGCACGGCATCCTCGAGCGGCAGCGCGCCACCGGAGAGCGAGGTGCCCGAGCCGCGCGGCACGACGCGGATGTTGCGCTCGTTGCAGTACTTCAAAACGCGCGAGACCTGGGCGACGGTTTCGGGCAACACCACGACCAGGGGCAGTTGCCGGTAGGCGGTGAGGCCGTCGCTCTCGAAAGCTCGCATTTCGTTGGCGGCATCCACGACGCCCTCGCCCGGCACGATGATGCGCATGTCGGCGACGATCTCGGCGCGCCGGCGCATCGTCCCGGCATCTGGCTTGGGCATGGCAAGGCCGGACATGGGCTGCCTCATCTGGCTTGACTGGTCAAAATCTTTTACCAGTGAAGCGCGTTTGTTGCAAACGCTGCTTTGGGCGGATCGAGTGCCCGAAGCACGGACGGGCTTCCGCAGCGGCAATCTGCCGCTGCGTATCCATCGTGTTTGAAGAGGCTGCGCCGGTTATTCGCCCGGGTGCTTGGCCGGCTCGGAGTGCATGCGCCGCACCCGGCGCACGCCCCACCAGACCAGAAGGACGGCGAATGGCACCGACGCGGCAGTGACAACCTCCGGCGCGAAAGCATGGCCGAAGATCGACATGCCCTCGGCGACGTGGCCGACAAGCCCGACCACGTAGTAGGAGACGGCCGCGACCGAGAGGCCTTCGACGGTCTGCTGCAGGCGCAGTTGCAGCCGGGCCCGGTTGTTCATCGACGCCAGCAGGTCGCGGTTCTGGCGCTCGACCTCGACATCGACCCATGTGCGCAGCAGCGTGGTGGCGCGGGTGAGTTTGCGCGACAGGTTGGCCTGGCGCTCCTCGACCGAGCGGCAGGTGCGCATGGCCGGCGCCATGCGCCGCTGCAGGAAGCCCACCCAGGTGTCGTAGCCTTGCACCGGCTCCTCGTCCAACGCCTCCAGCCTTTCGGTGACGATGCCGTCATAGGCGCGGCTGGCGCCGAAACGGTAGAGACTGGACGCGGCATCGGCCTCCAATTCGGCGGCGAGTTCGGTGAGGTCGGCGAGCAACGTCTGGCTGTCGCGGGTCTCGGCCGCCTTCATCTCCAGCGTGGTCTGCGCCAGACGGTCCTCGATGCGGCGGGCGCGGCCGGACAGCGTCAGCGCCAGCGGCAGGCCAAGCATGGCCAACGTCCGGTAGGTCTCGATATCGATCAGCCGCTGTGACAGGGCGCCTGTGCTCGCCGGCGTCAGGTCGCGATCGAGCACCAGCATGCGGGTCAGCCCGTCTCCGTCCTGGCGGAAATCGGTGATGATGGCGGCGGCACCGCGTTCAACCAAGGAATAGCAGAGGCTTGTCGGATCGAAGCCCGCGATCAGCTTTTCGCTCGCCTGCGTCCACTTGCGGATCTCGAGCCGGATGCCGGAAATCACCGTTCCGGGCGGCGAAAAACCGTTTCCGAAGGGCGAATCCTCCTGTCCGCGGCCGTTCTCTGCCAGCGGTCCTTCCCAGAGATAGGTCGAGAATTCCGTATGCCGCTCCCAGCGCAGCGAACCGTTGCCCCATCTCATGGCATGGTGGCGCGCGTGACGGTCGGGCGCAGCGATACCAAGCCGCCTGGAGAGGTCCGAGAGCACCGCATGGTCGACCGCCGAGCCGCCTTCGGTCATGAAGGAAAGCTGGACGAGCACGCGCGGCTTCTCGACCAGCGGGTGCGGGCGCGCATGGACCTCGCCCAGGGCGCCGGGGCGACCCTCATGCGCCGGAAAGCCCATGACGCTGCCCTGGGTGCGCGGCTGGAATTCGAGGTTGGACGTCTCGTCCGACACGGCTGGTCCCCCTGTTTCGACCTTTCGTGCAACCCCGCCGTCTTGCGGCAATCGGCAAGGCACGTAAACAGCAAACTTTAGCAACCGCCGATGGGGTCGCGCGGCACTCAAGCCGACCAGATCCGGCGAATTGGATAAATAATTTGACCAGTTGGCGACAGAGGCTTTAATCTGGGCGGCATCCACTCCGTTCCCAGGCGCCCTCCGTTGAGCGACATCTTCTCCAGGATCGAGCATTCGCGCACCGCCGACGAGGTGGTGCAGCAGATCGAGAGCCTGATCCTCGAAGGCGTGCTGCGCACCGGCGACCGGCTGCCGGGCGAGCGCGAGCTGGCGCGCCAGTTCGACGTCTCGCGGCCGATCCTGCGCGACGCGCTGAAGGCGCTGGAAGGGCGCGGCCTGCTCACGACACGGCCCGGCGGAGGCACGCATGTCGCCGACGTGATCGGCCAGCTCTTCACCAAGCCGGTGACCGACCTCATCTCCACGCACCGCAAGGCGGTGACCGACTATCTGGAATACCGGCGCGAGATCGAAGCTGTGGCGGCCGAATATGCGGCGCGGCGCGCGACGCCGGAGGACCTCGCGTTGCTCAACCGCATCATGGCGCGCATGGACGAAGCGCACAGGACCGGCGACTTCGACGACGAGGCCGAGATCGATGTCGAGTTCCATCACGCGGTGTGCGAGTGCGCGCACAACATGATCCTGTTGCATACGCTGCGCTCCTGCTACCGGCTGCTTTCCGAGGGTGTGTTCCAGAACCGACTGCTCGTCTTCACCGTGCCCGGCGCGCGCGAGGCGCTGCTTGAGCAGCACCGGGCGATCCATGCCGCGATCAAGGCCGCCGATCCGGCCACCGCCCGCAAAGCGGCCATGGACCACATCACCTATGTCGAGCGCTCTATGGCCGAGGCCGAGCGCAGCGGCGACTGGCAGCGCGTGTCGCGGCTGAGGCTGAGGCAGCGCTCGGACGCCGGCGACATCGAACCCACACGCAAACGCTCCTAAGCATTGACCTAGCGGGGACCACCATGAGCGACATCCTCACCATAGCCGACCTCAAGGACCTGGCCCGCCGCAAGGTGCCGAAGATGTTCTTCGACTATGCCGATTCCGGCGCCTGGACCGAAGGCACCTACCGCGCCAACGAAGAAGACTTCCAGAAGATCAAGTTCCGCCAGCGCGTGCTGGTCGACATGAGCAACCGCTCGCTGGAATCGACCATGATCGGCGAGAAGGTGGCGATGCCGGTGGCGCTCTCCCCGACCGGACTGACCGGCATGCAGCACGCTGACGGCGAGATGCTGGCGGCCCAGGCGGCGGAGGAATTCGGCGTCCCGTTCACGCTGTCGACGATGAGCATCTGCTCGATCGAGGACGTCGCCTCGGCGACAAGCAAGCCGTTCTGGTTCCAGCTCTATGTGTTGCGCGACAAGGATTTCGTGCTCAACCTCATCGACCGCGCCAAGGCGGCGAAATGCTCGGCACTGGTGCTGACGCTCGACCTGCAAATCCTCGGCCAGCGCCACAAGGATGTCCGCAATGGGCTCTCGGCGCCGCCCAAGATGACGCTTGCCAATATCCTGGACCTGGCCCTGAAGCCACGCTGGTGCCTCGGCATCGCCGGCACGCCGCGTCGCACGTTCCGCAACATCGTCGGCCATGCCAAGGGCGTCGGCGACGTGTCCTCGCTGTCATCGTGGACGACGGAGCAGTTCGATCCGCATCTGTCGTGGAACGACGTCGCGTGGATCAAGGAACGTTGGGGCGGCAAGCTGATCCTGAAGGGCGTCCTCGACAAGGAGGACGCGCTGATGGCCGCCCAGACCGGCGCCGACGCGATCATTGTCTCCAACCATGGTGGCCGGCAGCTCGACGGCGCACCATCCTCGATCTCGGTGCTGGAGGAGATCGCCGATGCGGTCGGCGACAAGATCGAAGTCCACATGGACGGCGGCATCCGTTCGGGCCAGGACGTGCTCAAGGCGCTCTGCCTTGGCGCCAAGGGCACCTATATCGGCCGGCCGTTCCTCTACGGCCTCGGCGCGATGGGCAAGGCGGGAGTCACCAAGGCGCTCGAGATCATCCGCAAGGAGATGGACATCACGCTGGCGCTGTGCGGCAAGCGTCTTGTCACCGACATGGGCAAGGACCAGCTATACCGTTGAACCGCATCGAGCGGTGCGGGTCATTGTCTTAAACCGCGGCCTAGACCTGACCCGGCGGCGGGCATTTGGGGACGCGCGCTAGGGCCTTGTTCACTGATCCGCCCTAGTTTCCCGTGGTGATCGACATGGAGGCTCGCCTTGATTGAGACCGGCATCCACTATCTCGACGCGCGCGGGCCGGACAGCATGCGGCTCTATGCCATCGGCGACGTGCATGGCCGCCATGACCTGCTCGCCGCCATGCACCGCCGGATCGAAAGCCAGCTCGAATATGCGCCGGCATCCGACTGGCGCATCATCCATCTCGGCGACTATGTCGATCGCGGGCCGGACTCCAGAAGTGTCCTCGATTTCCTGATCGAGGCGCGAAAGCGCGATCCGCGCAACATCATGCTTGCCGGCAACCACGACATCGGGATGCTCGACTTTCTCGCCAATGCCGAGCCGGACGGGCTGTTCATGAACTATGGCGGCGTCCAGACGGCGCAGTCCTACGGCGTTGACCTCGTGCGCGACGCGCAATGGTTCGGCAAGGCGGAAGCGATCGGCCGGGGACATATGACGCTGGTGAAAGCGGTGCCGCCCGGCCATATCGACTTCCTGCGGTCGCTGCCCTTTTCGGTCAGTTTCGGCGACTTCTTCTTTTGCCATGCCGGTATAAGGCCAGGCGTGCCGCTCGACCGCCAGAACCAGCATGACCTGATCTGGATCCGGGACGCCTTTCACGACCATACCGGGCTTTATCCGAAAGTGATCGTGCACGGGCACACGCCTGTGCCCGAGGCCGAGGTCAAGGCCAACCGCGTCAACGTCGACACGCTCGCCTGGCAATCAGGGATGCTTAGCGCGCTCGCCATCAACGGCGGCGACAAGCGCATCATCGATGTGCAGGGAAAAGCCTACTAGGCCCGGTCCCGGCGCGGCGCGCTTCCGATTTGTGGTGATCAGTCGAGCGAGGCCGTGACGCCGTAGCCGTCGACGGCCCGGTGGTTAGTCGCTGCATCGGCGGCATAGATGCCGAGACCGCACAGGACGATGGCAGACAGCATGACAAAAGACAGGAGCGCTGCTTTCACGGAAGTCATCTCTGGTTAAGCTTTCAGCATCTGTGCACGAGGCGGTTACCAATGCGTTGAAACGCTAAAATGCGTCTCAATGTTTCGACGATTTCGCGTAGCTAAGCAGATTCTGTATCGCCGGTGTGTCG
>NZ_JANINM010000470.1 GCF_024509055.1 Mesorhizobium sp.
AGTCAGGCAGGTTGTAGCTCGGGCCGAAATTGCCGCGCAAAAGGTTGCCGAGATAGTGGATATATTGCAGCCAGAGCGGATCATTGAGGCCGAACTGGGCTTCGAGATTGGCCTGGATCTGCGGGCTCAGACCCCGCTCCTGGTTGAACGGGCCGCCGGGGGCGACGCGGATCAGGAAAAACGCCAGCGTCACGATGACGAACAGCGTCGGAATGGCGGTCAACAGCCGCCGGAAGACATAACGCAGCATCGGCGCTCCGCTTCAGCCAGGGCGACAGCTCTCCAGACGGAGACCTGGGCGCACCGGCGTATCTGATCTTCGCACCGGTATCCCCGAAAATCCAACCCGACTTTCGGTCCGGCACAACGACAGACCGCTGCCACCGCTCCCAAAAGGGAACGGCGGCGCGGCCAAGCTTGCCTGTCAGTCCTTGGAGATGAAGCGGGACGGATGCACGTCCATGACATTGTCGGTGAAGCCGTGGAGCTTCGATGAAACGATGTCGTGGTAGCTGTAATAGAGGAGCGGGATCTGCGCCTCATCGTCGATAAGGATGCGCTCGGCCGCGGCGAGGTCCTTCATGCGCTCCTCTGGCTTGCCGCCGGCGGCGGCCGCCTTGTCCATCGCCGCCTCATACGCGGCGCTGTCGTAGTTCGAATAGTTGTTGCCGCTCGCCTTGCGCGAAATGCCGAGGAAGGTTTCGGGATCCTTGTAGTCGGCGATCCACGCGGCGCGCGCCACGTCGTAATTGCCCTTCTGCTGAAGGAAGGCGTAGTGGGTCTTGGTGTCGGTGTTGAGCAAGGTCACCTCGACGCCGAGCGGCTTCAGCTGCTCCTGGATGGCGATCGCCGTATTCTTGTGGTTCTCGGAGGTGTTGTAGCGGATTTCCATCTTCAGCGGATGCTCGGGCGTATAGCCGAGTTTCTCAAGAATCTTCTTGGCCTCGTCCTCGCGGTCGATCTGCGACATATCAGCGAATTTGGCCATTGCGGGCGTGTAGCCCTCGATGCCGGGAGGCACCATCGAATAGCCGGGCAGCATCGAGTTCTGCCAGACCTTCTCAGCCAGGAAGTCGCGGTCGATCGCCATCGAGATGGCGTTGCGCAGCTCGACATTGTCCCAAGGCGCCTTGTCGGTCTTGATCGAATAATAATAGGTGCCGAGATACGGGCCGACCTTGATCTGGTCGCCGAACTTCGCCTTGAGGTCGGCAAGCTGCTCGGTCGGCAGGTCGTCATAGCTGTCAAGCTCGCCGGCCTCGAAACGCTTCATGGCCGAGGAGCGATCCTCGGTCGGGATGTAGTTGACGGTGTCGATCTTAACGTTGGCGGCATCCCAGAATTTCGGATTCTTGACAAGCTTCAGGTGGTCGTTGGGCACCCATTCGGCGAGCGTGTAGGCGCCGTTGGAAACCAGCTTGCCCGGCTTGATCCAGTCGGCGCCGAGCTTGTCCATCGAGGCCTTGTTCACTGGATAGGTCGCCTGGTGGGTGAGCATTTCCAGGAAGTAAGGGGTCGGCGCCTTGAGCGTCACTTCCAGCGTGTTGGCGTCTACCGCCTTCACGCCCATGTCCTCGGCCTTGCCCTTCTTGGTGTTGAAATCCTCCGCGCCCTTAACCGGATAGAGCATCGAGGCATATTCGGCAGCGGTCGCCGGATCTTCCAGCCGGTGGAACGCGAAGACGAAGTCCTGCGCTGTCACCGGGGAGCCGTCGGACCATACGCCGTCCTTGCGCAGCTTGAAGGTGTAGACGGTACCGTCGTCCGAAACCGTCCAGCTTTCGGCGGCGCCGGGAATGAGATTGGCCTTCTCGTCCTGCATCACGAGCCCCTGGAACAGGTCGCGCAGGATGTTGGCTTCGTAAACCGTCGATGTCTTGTGCGGATCGACCGATTCCGGCTCGGCGGCG
Source organism: Mesorhizobium sp. (assembly GCF_024509055.1). Lineage (GTDB taxonomy): Bacteria > Pseudomonadota > Alphaproteobacteria > Rhizobiales > Rhizobiaceae > Mesorhizobium. The sequence goes on from NZ_JANINM010000470.1 coordinate 1,911, forward strand.
CTGCCGCGGTTGTAGACGACGTCGGCAAAGGCATATGTGTGGAAAGCACCGGTGGCCAGCGCCATGGTGGTGGCGAACACCGTCGCCTTCAGCATGTTTTTCAGCATGAAGTCTCTCCCTGTCGGCGCGGCCCCCTCAGCCACACCTTTTGCGTGTTGACGCCCCGGAACCGTTCAAAAAGGCCCCTTTCGAGCGTGCCGCCGGTCCCTTCCGGCAGCTGGTGGCAGGAGACTAGACAGAGGAAAATCTTATTTCAACCACCCGCTGCTTGACGTTGAGTGAGCGGCATCTTGCTAAAATAGCGAAAACTAACGCTTTTACCTCGATTTCAACTTGCCACACCTATCGGTTGTTCCGGTTGTTTTCAGTTTTTGCAAGCAGGTTTTGGCATTCTCCGGCCCATGCTGAAGAACCGAAAATTCCGCGTTTCATGGTCCTGCTTTCGTGCCGACGTCACGGCGACGTCGGCGGTCGAGTTCGCCATGCTGGCGCCGGTCTTCATCCTGCTCCTGCTCGGAATGGTTGCATACGGAATTTATTTCGGCGCGAGCAGTTCCATCCAGCAACTGGCGGCGGATGCCGCGAGAACGGCGCTCGCCGGAATGAACCAGACGGAACGCCAGACGCTGGTGGCTAGTTTTCTCAGCAACAATGCCAACGGTTACCTCTTCGTCGATCCCACCAAGCTGACCTACCAGGCCAATGACAGCGCCGCCGACGGCAGCCAGTTCGTCGTCTCGATCCAGTACGACGCCCGGAACCTGCCGATCTGGAACCTGATTCCCAGCGCCGGATTGCCCGCGACCACGATCTCACGCCAATCCACGATACGGGTCGGAGGCATCTGAATGGCGCGGCGGCTGCAGACAAGGATGGTTCGCCTCGCGCGATCGATGATCGGCGACAAGAAAGCGAACTTCGCCGTCATGGCGGCGCTCAGCGCGCCGGTTGCGCTGGCGCTGGCCGCCTTCGCCATCGACGAGGCCTCCATCTACAACGAACGCCGGACTGCCCAGGCCATGACCGACCTGGCCGCGATCACCGGTGCGTCGAATATCACCGACATCCAGAATGCCGTGGTCACCACGCTCAAGGACAACGGGATGCCCGGCATCATCGTCCAGCAACCGGGCCAGACCGTCACGCCGACCGCCGGACAGACTGTCGTGGCCATCACGCCCGGCCAGTATACCGCGGCATCCACGACGGCGGTCGGCCAGCGCTTTCAGGCAGGTGTGACCCCCTACAACGCGGTCAACGTCGTCCTTCACAAGATTCCCGCGCGCTATTTCGCCAGCGCGCTCATCCCACCGCCCGTCATCGGCACGCAAGCGACCGCCAGCATGACGCCGATGGCAACCTTCGCGGTCGGCTCCAGGCTTCTCAGCCTCAATGGCGGCATCCTCAATTCGCTGCTCAGCGGCCTTCTGGGCGGCAACATCTCGCTCAGCGTCATGGACTATAACGCGCTGGTCTCGGCCGACGTCGACGTGCTTTCCTTCACGAGCGCACTGGCGACCCAGTTGAACCTGACCGCCGGCACCTATTCCGACGTGCTGGCCTCAAAGGCAACGATCGGCCAGATCGCAGCCGCGATGGCCAGCGTCCCCGGGCTTGACGGAACCAGCGCCGCCGCCTTGCAGGCGATTGCCGGCAAGGCCACGAGCACGGTCAAGATCCCGCTCAACACGCTTGTCGATCTTGGCGGCGTCGGAAACCTGGCGATCGGTCAGAAGCCACCTGGCCTCGGCGTCTCCGCGAGCGCCATCGGAATGCTGACGGCCGGCGCCGTGCTGGCGAACGGCACCAACCAGGTTGCGCTCAACCTTGGCGCCACCATACCGGGACTTACCTCTACGACCGTGACCATCGCCATCGGCGAACCCATGCAGTTCTCGCCGTGGCTGTCCATCAACCAGGTGGGCACCACGGTGCGCACCGCCCAGACCCGGATCAAGATCTCGTCGTCCGTGACCATCGGCACTTCGGCTCTGGGTGGCGGCGTCAACCTGCTGGCGGTCAATCTGCCGCTCAATGTCGAGGTCGCCTACGCGCAAGCCACATTGACCAACATCACCTGTCCGAACGGCCCCTCCAGCATCAAGGTTTCCATCGCCGCGCAACCCGGCATCGCCGCGCTGCATCTTGCCAACACCACCGGCACGGGCTTCGCCAACTTCAGCCAGCCGCAATCGTTCACAAACGCCGAGATCGCGGACGTGAATCTCAGCCTTTTGCTGGTCAACATTCCGCTGCTGCAGGTCATGGGCTCGGCCGCCACCGCAATCACCAACAATGGTCCGCAGACGCTGACCTTCAACGCGACGGACATCGCCAACAAGGCGACAAAGACCGTTTCGACGCGAAACATAACGCAGTCGCTGACATCCTCGCTGATCAACAACCTGTCGATGTCGATCAACGCGCTCGGCCTCGGCCTCGACGTGACCGGCCTGCTGAACACCATCACCCCGGCGGTGACGACCGTGCTCAACGGCGTGACCGCTCCGGTCGACAACCTACTCTACAATTTGCTTTCGACGCTCGGCGTCAGCGTCGGGTCGGCCGACGTCCGCGTCACCGGCGCGACCTGCGGACGCGCTGTGCTGGTCCAGTAGAGCCGGCAGTCAGCCAATCCGGCCAAGGAAGCAGCCGAGCGCCGGCATGGCCAGCACGTTGTCTTCGAGGACGCCTGCGTTTCCGACACCGGGATCGATGGCCTCGACGGCTCCGATATCCGGCAACGCCCAGCTTGCCGGCCCGGCGGCGAAATTGAAGACGCAAAGGAGCTTTTCGCCGCCCCCATCGCGAACAAAGGCCAGCACGTCGCCCTCGGTATCGAGAAAGCGGATCGAGCCCGTGATCAGCGCTGGGTGGCGCTTGCGCAGGGCCAGGACCAACCGGTAGGCGCCAAGCACCGACCCCCCTTCGCCATTTTCCACATCGACGGCGCGGGCGCGATGCGCCTGCGGCACGGGCAGCCATGGCTTGCCCGTCGAGAAGCCGCCATTGTCGGCGCCGGCTTCCCAGACCATCGGCGTACGGCAGCCATCCCTGCCCTTGACGCCCGGCCAGAAGCGGATGCCGACGGGATCGCGCAGATCCACATAGGCGAGCTCGGCCTCTTCGAGCCCAAGCTCCTCGCCCTGGTAGAGACAGATCGAACCACGCAGGCAGGAGAGCAGCGCGATCGCGAACTTCGCCATCGTATCGGTACTCTCGCCGGGTCGCGCCCAGCGGCTGACGTGACGCACGACATCGTGGTTGGAAAAGGCCCAGCAGACCCAGCCGTCAGCCACGGCGTTCTCGAACGCCTCGACGCAGCCGCGCACATGGGCGGCCGAGAATTGAGGGCCGAGCAGGTCGAAGGTGTAGCACATCTGCAATTTGTCACCGCCTGAGACATAGGCGGCGAGCGTCTGCAGCGAGCGTTCCTCGTCACCGACCTCGCCGACCGCCGCGCGGTCCGGATATTCGTCCAGCAGCGCGCGGAAGCGCTTCAGGAAATCCAGGTTCTCGGGGCGCGTCTTGTCGAAGAGATGCTCCTGGAAAGCATAGGTGCTGGTCGCACCGTTGGTGCCGGCGACGCTCGCCGCGAGCGGCGGGTTGTCGCGCAGCCAGCGATCGTGGACATAGTAGTTGACCGTATCTAGCCTGAAGCCGTCGACGCCGCGCTCCAGCCAGAAGCGCACCGCGTCCAGCAGCGCATCCTGAACATCGGAATTGTGGAAGTTGAGGTCCGGCTGCGCGGCCAGGAAATTATGCATGTAATACTGTCGGCGCGTGGCGTCCCACTCCCAGGACGGCCCGCCGAAGACGGACAGCCAGTTGTTGGGGGCGTTGCCGTCCGGCTTCGCGTCGGCCCACACGTACCATTCAGCCTTGGCGTTATCGCGGCTGGCCCGGCTTTCGACGAACCATTCGTGCTTGTCGGAAGAGTGCGAGATCACCTGGTCGATGATGATCTTCAACCCGAGCCGATGCGCCTCGGCGACGAGCGCATCGAAGTCCTCCAGCGTGCCGAACATCGGGTCGACGTCGCGATAGTCCGACACGTCATAGCCCATGTCGGCCATTGGCGATTTGAAGAAGGGCGAGAGCCAGACGGCGTCGACGCCGAGCGAAGCGACATGGGCTAGCCGCGCGGTGATGCCCTTGAGGTCGCCGCTGCCGTTGCCGGTCGTGTCCTGGAAGGAGCGCGGATAGATCTGGTAGATGACGCAGCCGCGCCACCATTCTGCCCCCTGTCCCGCATTCTCATCAATCATCAAGAACCCTTCCCGGCGCGGGCCTTTGCGGCCCGGCGCTCGATCATGAAAGCCACGCTGCGGCCGGGCAGCGGCCGCGCCAGGTCGACAGCCTGCGCCTCGATTGCCGGGCGCCACTCAAAACCGTCACGCGGCGGCAGGCTGAAGACGCATTGCCGGCGGTCGCCATTGAGCATGACGGCAAGGCGGTCCTCGGTATCGCCGAGCAGCATGACGAGCCGATGTCGGGCGGGATCGTTCCAGTCGCCCTCGCCGAGCGGCGCGCCGGTTTCGGTCAGCCAGGCGACGTCGGGGATTTCCAATCCGCCGGCCGGCCTGCCGGTGAGGAAATGCGTTTCCGCCAGCGCCGGGAAGGCGCGGCGCAATTGCGAAAGCGCTCCAGTGTAGAGTTCAAGCGCCTCGTCGCGGCCGGCCCAGTCGAGCCAGGTGACGGCGTTGTCCTGCGCATAGGCGTTGTTGTTGCCCTTCTGGGTGCGGCCGAACTCGTCGCCGGCGGTCAGCATGATCGTGCCGCGCGAGGCGAACAGCGTCGCAAGCAGCGCGCGCTGGTCGCCGAAGCGGGCCTCGGCGATCGCGGCATCGCCGGTCTCGCCTTCGACGCCATTGTTCCAGGACAGGTTGTCGTCATGGCCGTCGCGGTTCTGTTCGCCATTGGCCTCGTTGTGCTTACGCTCATAAGCGACGATGTCGGCCAGCGTCATGCCGTCATGCGCGGCGATGAAGTTGACTGTGCGGGTTACCGGCCGCCCTGTCCTGCCGAAGACGTCCGAGGAGCCGGCTAGCCGCGTGGCCAAAGCGCCTATCGCGCCGGCGTCCCCCCGCCAGAAACGCCTGACATCGTCGCGGTAGCGGTCGTTCCATTCGAGGTATGGCGGTTGGAAATTGCCAAGCTGGTAGCCATTCGGACCGATGTCCCAGGGCTCGGCGACCATTACCCGGTCGGCGAGCACAGGATCGTCGGCGATGGCCTGGAGCAAAGGCGCGTCCGCGTCGAACGCGCCGTCGACCCGGCCAAGCACGGGGGCAAGGTCGAAGCGGAAACCGTCGACACCGGCATGGCGGACGAAATGGCGAAGCGTGTCGAGCACCATTGCCCGCACGACCGGGCGGTGGCAGGCGACCGTGTTGCCGGTGCCGGTGTCATTGGCCAGGCGGCCGTCAGGCAAATGCCGGTAATAGGCCTGAGCATCGAGGCCGCGCAGCGACAATGTAGGCCCGAGCCGGTCGCTTTCGCCCGTGTGATTGAAGACGAGGTCGAGGATGGTGCCTATGCCTGCCTTTCGCAGCGCGGCCACGGTGTCGCGCAATTCCGTCAAGCCGCCGGGCGCTAGGCGCGGGTCGAGCGCCATGAAGGTCACCGGATTGTAGCCCCAGGCATTGCTCAAACCCAATGGCGGCAGATGGCGCTCGTCGATCGATGCCGTCACCGGCATAAGTTCGACAGCGGAAACGCCGAGACGCTTCAGGTGCTCGACGATCGCAGGGTGAGCGAGAGCCGCGATAGTGCCGCGCTGCGTCTCGGGTACGTCCGGGTGGAGCTTGGTGAAGGAGCGGACATTGAGCTCGTAGATCAGGCCGCTGGGCTGGAACAACGGGGGCCGGGACACGACGGGTTCCAACGGTGGAAGGGCTATCGCCTTCGGCATCAACGGGGCCGTGTCGGCGCCTTCGTTGCGTTTTGCGGCAAGCCGCCAGTGGTATTGGTAGGGCCGGTCGATCTCGATGGCATAAGGGTCGGTGAGCAGTTTGTCCGGGTCGAACCACAGGCCCCGCTCCGGCGCGTAGTCGCCATCGGCGCGGAAGCCGTAGCGCGTGCCCTCGTGTAGACCCGAGACAAAAAGGGCATGCACATCGTCGGCTTCCGGCTTCAGCTCCAGCCGGTCGAGTTCGCGCGCGCCGCTATCGTCGAAGATCGAGACCCAGAGGCGACGGGCCGACGACGACCAGATCGCAAAGCGAATGCCTTCCGGGGTGACGATGGCGCCGAGGTTGGTCATGAACGCGCGACTTCCCCTTCTCCCCTTGTGGGAGAAGGTGGATCGGCGCGCAGCGCCGAGACGGATGAGGGGTGGGTGAAGGAATGAGGCACTGGCGATCGGAACGCCAGTTTGCGCCAAGCTGGAACACCCCTCATCCGACCGAGCTTCGCTCGGCCCCCTTCTCCCACAAGGGGACAAGGGGGAGTCGTCGCTACCACCCTCAAGTAATCACGCTCGGCTTGTTGCGGCCGGTGTGGCTCTTGATGCCGGCGATGTCGTCGGCGGCGGCTATGAGGTCGGCCAACGCTACCTGGGTGTCGAGGTCGTGCCTCGCCTTGTCCGGTTCGTAGCGCTCGATATAGACGCGCAGCGTCGCACCGGAGGTGCCGGTGCCGGACAGGCGGAAGACCACACGCGAGCTGCCCTCGAACAGGATGCGGATGCCCTGGTGCTCGCTGGTCGAGCCGTCAACCGGATCGTGATAGGCAAAATCGTCGGCATTGGCGATCTTCAGGCCACGCACGCTGGTGCCGGGCAGCGAGCCGAGCTTGGCGCGCAACTCGTCGATCAACTTGTTGGCGCGATCGGCCTCGACCTCTTCATAATCGTGGCGCGAATAGTAGTTGCGGCCGTAGGTCGCCCAGTGCTCGGTGACGACGTCCTTGCAGCTCTCATTGCGCACCGCGAGGATGTTGAGCCATAGGAGCACAGCCCACAGGCCGTCCTTCTCGCGCACATGATTGGAGCCAGTGCCGGCGCTCTCCTCGCCGCAGATCGTCGCCATGCCGGCGTCGAGCAGGTTGCCGAAGAACTTCCAGCCGGTTGGCGTCTCGTAGATGCCGATGCCGAGCTTTTCGGCGACGCGGTCGGCGGCCCCGCTGGTCGGCATCGAGCGGGCGATGCCCTTCAGACCGTCCTTGTAGCCCGGCGCCAGACGCGCATTGGCCGAAAGCATCGCCACCGAATCCGACGGCGTGACGAAGATGCCCCTGCCGATGATGAGATTGCGGTCGCCGTCGCCATCGGAAGCCGCGCCGAAATCCGGCGCATTCGGCCCCATCATCTCGTCATAGAGGTGCTTGGCGTGCACTAGGTTCGGGTCGGGGTGATGGCCACCGAAATCCGGCAGCGGCTTGAAGTTGCGGCAGGTGCCGTCGGCCGCGCCGAGGCGACGCTCGAATATCTCCTTGGCATAGGGACCGGTGACCGCGTGCATGGCGTCGAACCGCATGCGGAAGCCCGACTTGAACAGCTTCCGTAGCGCGTCGAAATCGAACAGGCTTTCCATCAATTCGGCGTAGTCCTTGACCGAGTCGAAAACCTCGACCGTCATTTCGCCAGCCTTGACGGTGCCGATGGTATCGATGTCGACCGCATCGATATCGGCGATCTTGAAGCTCTTGATCTCCTTCGACTTGGCGAAGATCGCATCGGTAATCTTTTCGGGCGCCGGGCCACCATTGCCAGCATTGTACTTGATGCCGAAATCCTCGTGCGGGCCGCCGGGATTATGGCTGGCCGACAGGATGATGCCGCCGAAGGTCTTGTACTTGCGGATGATGTTGGAGGCGGCGGGCGTCGACAGGATGCCGCCCTGCCCGACCATCACCTTGCCAAAGCCGTTGCCGGCGGCGATGGCGATGGCCTTCTGGATGACCTCGCGGTTGTAGAAGCGGCCGTCGCCGCCGATCACCAGCGTCTTGCCTTCAAAGCCTTCCAGGGCATCGAAGATCGACTGGATGAAATTCTCGGCATAGTGCTCCTGCTGGAACACGGGTACCTTCTTGCGAAGGCCGGAGGTGCCTGGCTTCTGGTCGGGGTATGGTTTGGTGGAGACGGTTCTGATCATGCCTCAGGCAGCCCTTTTCGAAAGCAGCAAGCGATAAAGTTCAACGTATTTCTCGGCGCTCTTGTCCCAGGAGACATCGGCCTTCATGCCCTGACGCTGGATCGAGGCCCAAGCCGCGGGCCTGGCATGCGCCTCGACCAGCCGGCGGATGGCGTGCAGCATCGCGCCGCCATTGTTCGGCGCGAACTGGAAGCCGGTGGCGACGCCGGCCGACAGCGCCGCTTCATTAGCGTCGATGATGGTGTCGGCGAGCCCGCCCGTGCGGGCGACGACAGGCACGCAGCCATAGCGCAGGCCGTAGAGCTGGGTGAGACCGCAGGGCTCGAAGCGCGAGGGAATGACGATGGCATCGCAGCCGCCCTGCATGACGTGCGACAGCCCCTCGTCATAGCCGATGACGACACCGACACGGCCGCGATGGCGAGCGGCTGCGGCCAGCAGCGAGCCTTCGAGGCCGGCATCGCCCGACCCCAGGACCGCCAATCGCGCCCCGCGCTGAACAACGCCGTCGACCACCGCTGCCAGTATATCCATCCCCTTCTGCCAGGTGAGCCGGCTGATGACACAGACGATGGGGCTGTCGTCCGCCTCCAGATTGAAGCGGTCCTCGACGGCCTTGCGGTTGAGGTGGCGCGCCTCGAGCGTGTCGGCGGTGTAATTGGCGACCAGATGCTTGTCGGTCTCGGGATTCCAGATATCGACGTCGATGCCATTGACGATGCCGTAGAGGTCGACGGCGCGCATGTTGATCAGCCCGTCGAGGCCCATACCGAACTCGGGCGAGCGGATCTCCTGCGCGTAGGTCGGGCTTACCGTGGTGATGGCCCAGGCGGCCTGCAGGCCGGCCTTGAGATAGCCAACGCCGCCATAATATTCGACGCCGTCGAGCTGCATTGCGACCCCCGGCAGCCCTAGCTCACCGAAGATGCCGGCGCCGAACTGGCCCTGGAAGGCGAGATTGTGCACGGTAATCAGCGACGGCACGCCGACGGCCTTGCCGTAGCGCATATAAGCAAGCGTCATCGCCGACTGCCAGTCATGGGCATGCACGAGGTCGGGCTGGTAGCCGGAGATCGAGCCGCCGGCGATGTCACCGCCAACCTGGCTCAGCGCCGCGAAGCGCCGCCAGTTGTCCGGCCAGTCTGAGCCGGAAGCGGTGCCGTAAGGCCCGCCCTGGCGGTCGAACAGATGCGGCGCGTCGAGCACGAAGAGGTCGAGGTCGCCGATCTTGACGGCGTGGACCGCCGCCTTGCCGCCCTGCAGCAGCGGATACTGGTAGACGGCCTTCTTCTTGGCGAAGGCCGCCATCACCACTGGATAGCCGGGGATCAACGTGCGCATCGCCACGCCCTTGCCGGCAAGCGCGATCGGCAACGCGCCGGTCACGTCGGCAAGCCCGCCGGTCTTGATCAGCGGAAAAATCTCGGGTGTGACCGATAGAACCTGCATGCGCTCCACATTCCGATCTCAAAGTGACAGGTCAAAGTGACAATCTGTTGATCAAGTCGTCAGCTTGCTGATCACGTTGCTGATCGACCTTGTCAGGTCGACAGCTTGTTGATCATGTCCTGCGTGATCAGGCAGATGCCCTTTTCCGAAACGCGGAAGCGCTTGGCGTCGAGCGCCGGATCCTCGCCCACCACCAGCCCTTCCGGAATGTGGACGCCGTGGTCGATGACGACGCGCGTGAGGCGCGCGTTGCGGCCGACCTGGACGTCGGGCAGCATCACCACTTCCTCGAGCTTGGAATAGGAGTTTATGCGCGCGCCGGTGAAGATCAGGCTGCGGCGCAGCGAGGCGCCGGAAATGATGCAGTCGCCCGACACCAGCGACGAGATCGCCTCGCCGCGGCGACCATCCTCGTCATGCACGAACTTTGCCGGCGGCTTCAATTCGGCATAGGTCCAGATCGGCCAGTCGCGATCGTAGAGGTCGAGCTCGGGGGTCACATCGGTGAGGTCGATGTTGGCCTCCCAATAGGCGTCCACCGTTCCGACGTCGCGCCAATAGGGTTCGGACTCATGCGAGGAACGGACGCAGGATTTGGCGAAGCGGTGGGCGACCGCCTTACCGTGCTCGACGATATAGGGGATGATATCCTTGCCGAAGTCGCGGCTCGAGCCGGGCTCGGCGGCGTCGCGGCGCAACTGCTCCATGAGGAACTTGGTCTTGAAGACGTAGATGCCCATCGATGCGAGGGCGAACTCCGGCTTGTCGGGGATGCCGGGCGGGTCGGCCGGCTTTTCGACGAAAGCGATGATGTTGTCCTTGCCATCGACATGCATGACGCCGAAGCCGGTCGCCTCCATGCGCGGCACCTCCAGGCAGCCGACGGTGACGTCGGCGCCGGCGTCGACGTGCTGGCGCAGCATCAGCTCGTAGTCCATCTTGTAGATGTGGTCGCCGGCAAGGATGACCATGTATTCGGGGCCATAGGCCTCGATGATGTCGATGTTCTGGTAGACGGCGTCGGCGGTGCCTTCATACCACTGCGTTTCCGAGACGCGTTGCGAGGCCGGCAGGATGTCGAAGCTCTCGTTTCGCTCGGGCCGCAGGAAGTTCCAGCCGCGCTGCAGGTGGCGGATCAGCGAGTGCGCCTTGTACTGGGTGGCGACGCCGAGGCGGCGAATGCCGGAGTTCAGCGCGTTGGAGAGGGCGAAATCGATGATGCGCGTCTTGCCGCCGAAATAGACGGCGGGCTTGGCGCGCCGGTCGGTCAGCTCCTTGAGGCGGCTGCCGCGGCCGCCGGCCAGCACGTAGGCCATGGCATCGCGCGCCAGCGGCTGGGTTCTTTTGATCTCTGCCATTGTTACCCTCCCAAGTAAGCTGTCCGGATTATTACTTTAGCCAGATGAGATATCATCTGGCTTGGTCCGCGACGAATTCAAGCATGATCGTCGACAGCGGCGGCAACAGCATCGTCGCCGATACGCCGCCCCCTTCCCCGCTCGCCTCGACCGTGCCGCCATTGCCCATGCCAGAGCCGCCATAGTCGGCGGCATCCGTATTGATGATCTCGCGCCACTTTCCCGCCTTCGGCAGCGGCACGCGATAGTTCTCGCGCGGCACCGGCGTGAAATTGGCGA
>NZ_JANINM010000471.1 GCF_024509055.1 Mesorhizobium sp.
GGAAACCTTCGAGGGCTGTTTCCGGCCCACCGCCCGGGTAGGTTGCGTGAGGCGCGTGGCAACGCGCGCCCAAGATGAATGGCCGCCACGTTCTCGCCGCAGGGCGAGGGCCATACAGAACCCGGCTTACAGGCCAGCTGGCTCCTTCCCCCTCAGTTTGAGGGGAGACGCTCAGGCGCCCAGGTGATCAAGAGATCCCTTAATCGCCTGCCAGAGTTCCTCAACCGGTTCGCAGCCGATTGCCAGCCGGACGAAGCCCGGTGGTACGGCGTCGCCGCGTTTCGACCGCCGTTCCGCCGACGTATGCGTGCTGCCGAAGGAAGTCGCTGATTCAACCAACGCGCAATTGTCGATGAAAGCCTCGGCCTGCTCCTCGGAGGCCAGTTCGAACGAGATCAGGAAGCCGAAGCGCTCCATCTGGGCCCGCGCAAGATTGTGTGAAGGATCGCCTTCCAGGCCGGGAAAGCGCAGGCCGCTTACGGCACGGTGGTCCTTCAGCCGTCGGGCGATCGTTTCCGCCGACGAGCACATGCGGTCGAAGCGTACTTCCAGTGTTTCCAGGCCGCGGTGCACGAGCCAAGCCTCGAAGGGGCCAGGAATGCCGCCTGCAGTCTCGCGCCAGTCCTTCACTTTGGCGACGATGTCGGGATTGCGGCTGGCGACATGGCCGAACAGCACATCCGAATGGCCGTTGATCGCTTTGGTGTCCGCGGAGACGACAATATCGGCGCCGAGATCGAGCGGGCGCTGACCAAAGGGCGTCATCGTCGTGTTGTCGACGACAAAGATCGCGCCCTGCTTATGGACAGCATCGGCGACGGCGGCGATATCGCAGATGTCCAGTCGCGGATTCGACGGACTTTCGACGAAGACCAGCCGGTATCCTTCGAAGCCGCCATCGAGGAAGGTGGGCGTAGGCCTCGTGTCGTGGGCTATACCCAGCGGTTTAAGGAAGCGCTCAGCCAACGCGCGCGTGGCGTGATAGCCGTCCGAAGGCAACAGAATGCGGTCTCCGGATTTCAGGAGCGCGAAAAATACCGCCGATATCGCACCCATTCCCGACGGGAAAATGACACATGGCGCATCTTCCAGATGGCCCAGCGCATGCTCGACGGCGCGCCAGGTCGGATTGCTGAAGCGACCGTATTGATCGAAGCCAGCCGAGTCTCCCGGCGCGTGGAAGGTGGAGGCCATGGTAAGCGGCAACGGTATTGGATCGCCCCTGGCGAAATCGCTGCTGCGCAAGTGGGCGAGTGCCGCAGCGCGTGACTTCGCAGTTTCGGACATGAGCTCGATCCTTATTGCCGGGTGGAGAATGCGAGCCGACGCTAGGCGCGGCGCGTGTTCACCGCAAGCCGCGTGTCTTTGGGCCAGACGGCTCTAAACGGTTCGTTAGGCTTAATAGAGCATAAAGATGGAACGGGCCCTCAGCTTGCTCTTCTGGGTTGCGGTGCGCGTGTTTGTGATGCCTGTTCCCGTTGACGCCCATAGTACCCCATGATATCCCATTTGCATCATCAAGCTTTCGTTCCGCGTCAGGGTGAAGCGTACGCCAATCGGGCAGTCGCGGCGGCTGCGCGTTTGCCGGTTTTCGCCCTACCGAACGAGGCGATTTCTCGCGAGGGAACGCGTGGCGGCGCGGACAACAACATGGGAAGGGGTGCGGCGGCGACAGCGGCTGTAGGGCGTAGTGGACCGATTTCTCTCAAACGCAGTCAACAGGATCGATGCGAAGGGGCGAGTGTCCGTTCCGGCGCATTTCCGCGCGGTCGTGCAGAAACGCGGCTACTCGGAACTCTATGCGCTTCGATGCCTCGACCTGCCGGCGATGGATGTCGGCGGGCTCGACCTGCTCGACCGCTACGAGCAGCGGATCGCGCTGGAGGATCCCTTCCTGCAGACGGCGGACGACATGTCGTTCTTTTGCCATGGCGACGGGACTTTCCTGAAGCTCGATCAGGACGGCCGGATCACGATGAGCGATTTCATCCGCGAGCATACGGGCATCTCGAACGAGGTGGCCTTTGTCGGCCGTGGCAATTTCTTTCAGGTTTGGGAGCCGGGACGGCTTGCGGCCTACGGGGCGCAGGCACGGGCCAGGCTTTTGCAGCTTCGGCAGGGGACGAAGCTCGGGGAGCGACCGGAATGATGGCTGGCCACGGCGATGATCCTCACGCCGTTGGCGGACTGGTCCGTCACATTCCGGTCCTCCTTGCCGAGGTGCTGGAGGCGCTTCAACCCAAGGAAGGCGAAACCATCGTCGACGGAACGTTCGGCGCCGGCGGCTATACCAGCGCCATTCTGGAGCGCGGCGCCTCGGTCGTCGCCATCGACCGCGATCCGGACGCGATCCTGGCGGGCAGGGCTCTCGAGCAGCGCTCGGGTGGCAGGCTGAAGCTCGTCCAGGCACCGTTCTCGACGCTTGACGAGCAGGTCGAGAGCGCCGACGGCGTCGTACTCGATATCGGCGTTTCCTCCATGCAGCTCGACCAGGCGGAGCGCGGCTTTTCCTTTCGCGCCGACGGGCCGCTCGACATGCGCATGGCGCAGGCGGGCCTAAGCGCCGCCGATGTCGTCAACACGTTCAAGGCCGGCGACCTGGCCCGCATCTTCGGTTTTCTCGGCGAGGAGCGTCACGCCGGCCGCATCGCCCGCATGATCGAAGGCCGTCGCGAGAAGCGGCCCTTCGAACGCACGCTCGATCTCGCCGACGCTATCGCCACCCATATCGGGCGCGCGCCGAAGGACAAGATCCATCCGGCCACGCGTGTCTTCCAGGCGCTGCGCATCTTCGTCAATGACGAGCTCGGCGAGTTGGCAAGGGCGCTGTTTGCAGCGGAGCGCGCGCTCAGGCCCGGCGGGCGGCTTGTCGTGGTCACCTTTCATTCGCTGGAAGACCGCATCGTCAAGCGCTTCATCGCCGATCGCGCGGACGCGGCCAGCGGTTCGCGCCATATGCCCGACGCGCCGGCGCGGGTTGCGACATTCCGCAAATCCGGCGGTGGAGTGGCGCCGGCGGAGGCCGAGATAGCGGCCAACCCGCGCGCGCGCTCGGCCAGGCTGCGCGCGGCGATCCGCACCGATGCGCCGGCGCGCGGCGGTGACTTTTCGATTTTCGGTCTTCCAAAGCTTCCCGCTGTCGAGCGGCCGGGGGAGAGGTGAGCACGTGTTTCGTACCAGCGACATAATCCTGATCGCCGTCATGGTCTCGGCAGCGGCCTTGACCTACAAGACCAAGCGCGAAGCCGAGGAGCAGCTGGCGGCGGTGCAGAAGCTGCATGCCCAGATCCGCTATGAGGAAGATACGATCGATCTTCTGAAGGCCGACTGGAGCCTGCTCACGCAGCCTTCGCGGCTGCAGAAGCTCACTGAAACCTACAAGTCGCAGCTTGGCCTCGAGCCGGTCAATGCCCACCAGATCGGCGGGCTCGACGACGTGCCCCTGAAACCGGTCAACATTCAGGAACTGTCTTCCCAACGGCTTGGCGGCATGGCCGACAATTCCGGCAAAGGGCCAGCGGACAGCACGGATCCGGTCGTCACCGGGAGCACCGTGCAATGATCGGCAGATTTCCAAGGATCGGCGATCTACTGAAGCGGCGGAGGAAGCTGGCCGAGGACGGCTCCATCGTCGTCGACGCCGCCCGCAAGGCGACAGGCGGCAAGGCCAAGACCCGCATCATCATGACGATGACGGTGTTCTTCTCGATCTACACGATGATTGCCGGCCGACTGGTCTATCTCGGCATGCAGAGCCCGGATATGTCCGACGGGCCGCAGAGCAGGGTCACGGCCTCGCGTCCGGATATCGTCGACCGCAACGGAGAGGTGCTGGCGACCGACATCAGGACGGCGTCGCTGTTTGCGGAGCCGCGCCGCATCGTCGACGCCGACGAGGCGATTGAGAAACTCTCGACGGTCCTGCATGAGATCGACTACGAGCAGACCTATCGCAAGCTCAAGAGCGGCGCCGGCTTCGTCTGGTTGCAGCGACAGCTGACGCCGAAGCAGCAGGCCGATATCATGGCGCTCGGCATTCCGGGGCTCGGTTTTCGCACGGAGAAGCGCCGTTTCTACCCGAGCGGAGAAACCTCATCCTACATTGTCGGTCTCACCAACATCGACAATCAGGGCATCTCCGGCATGGAGAAGTATATCGACGAGCAGGGTCTGAGCGACCTGCAGGCATCGGGCCTTGCAATCGCCAGGGACCTGAAGCCGGTGAAACTCTCGATCGATCTGCGGGTCCAGCATGTCGTGCGCGACGAGGTCGCCGCCGGCCTGGAGCGCTATCGCGCCCTGGGCGCCGGCGGTGTCGTGCTGAACATCAAGACCGGCGAAGTGATCGCCATGGCCTCCGTGCCGGATTTCGATCCGAACAATCCCTATAACGCCCAGGAAAAGGACCGGCTGAACCGCATGTCGGCTGGCCTCTATGAAATGGGCTCGACCTTCAAGAGCTTCACCTCGGCGATGGCGCTCGATTCCGGCAAGGCGACGATGAACAGTCGCTTCGACGCTTCGCATCCCATCCGGGTCGGCCACCAGGCCATCCACGACTTCCATGGCAAGAACCGCGTGTTGTCCCTACCGGAAGTGTTCCTGTATTCGTCCAACATCGGATCGGCCAGGGAGGCCGAACTGGTCGGCATCGAGGGGCACCGCGAATTCCTGCATCGTCTTGGCATCCTGGATAGGATGCAGACCGAATTGCCGGAAGTTGCCCGCCCGACTGAGCCGAAGGTGTGGAAACAAGTCAACTCGTACACCATCGCGTTCGGCCATGGCGTGTCGACGACTCCCCTGCAGGCCGCCGTCGGTTGCGCGGCGCTGATGCAGGGCTATCTGATCCAGCCGACGTTCCTGGTCCGCAGCGAGCAGGATGCAATGGCGGTGGCCAAGAAGGTAGTCAGCGAGAAGACGGTGGAGGGCATGCGCTACCTCTACACGCTGAACGCCGAGAAGGGGTCGGCCAGAAACGCCAGAGTCCCTGGATATCGGGTTGGCGGCAAGACCGGAACGGCCGAGAAGGTCATCAACGGCCGCTACTCCAAGGACTTGAATTTCAACACCTTCGTCGCCGCCTTCCCGATGGACGATCCGCAATACCTCGTGTTTACGATCGCCGACGCCCCGCACCCGGAAAAGCCCGGGATGACGGATGTCGCCGCCAACAATGCCGGTGTGATGGCGGGCAACATCATCAGGCGCGCAGCCTCCATGCTTGGCGTGAAGCCAGATTTCAGCCATGAAAATGGTGCAACGCTGGTTTCCTATCAGTGATTCTTGGGGCGCGCCGGCAACTGCGCGCTATTTTGTTGCGGTGAACGGAACGCGATGCATCTCAAAGATCTAGCCGGTGTCCTGCCTGTCGGAGGAACAGCTTCCCCCGATCTGGAGGTTACCGGACTCTCCTCCGATTCCCGCCAGGTAAGGCCCGGCGTCGTCTTCTTCGCGCTCGCCGGCAGCAAGGCCGATGGCGCGGCCTTTGCCTCCGATGCGGCGCGCCGCGGCGCCGCCGCAATCATCACGGGCAAAGGCAATGCCGTTTCCGGCCTGCCGGTTCCGGTTCTCGCGGTGGACGACCCGCGTCACGCGTTGGCGCTGAGCGCTGCGCGCTTCTACGGCAGGCAGCCGGAAACGATGGTTGCCGTTACCGGCACAAGCGGCAAGACTTCGGTCGCCGCTTTCACCCGTCAGATATGGGAGCAGGCCGGCTTTGCCGCCGCTTCGATCGGCACGACGGGCGTGGTGGCCCCCGGCCGCAACGAATATGGGTCGCTGACCACGCCGGATCCGGTGGCCCTGCATAAGTTGCTCAAGGAACTGGCGGAGGCCGGCGTCACCCACGCATCGATGGAAGCTTCAAGCCACGGGCTCGACCAACGTCGGCTCGACGGCGTCAAGCTGGCGGCAGGCGCCTTCACCAATCTCGGTCGCGACCACATGGATTATCATCCGACGGTCGAGGACTATCATCGCGCCAAGCTGCGCCTGTTCGACACACTGCTGCCGAAGGGCGCGCCCGCCGTCATTTTCGCCGACGATCCGTGGTCGGAACCGACGATCAAGGCCGCACGGGCAGCAGGCCTGAACGTGCTCACGGTGGGTCGTCATGGCGATTTCCTCACGCTGAAGCGGGTCGAGCATGAACGGCACCGCCAGCGCGCCGAGGTCGAGGCCGATGGCCTACTCCACGAGATCGACCTGCCGCTGGCCGGCGATTTCCAGATCGCCAATGCGCTGGTTTCGGCCGGCCTCGCCATCGCGACTGGAACATCCGCCGACAAGGCTTTGGCAGCATTGGAAAAATTGAAAGGCGCGCCGGGTCGGCTCGATCTCGTCGGGACGACAGCCGCCGGCGCTCCAGTCTATGTCGACTATGCGCACAAGCCCGACGCGCTGGAAAACGTGCTGGCCTCGGTCAGGCCGTTCACCACCGGCCGCGTCGTCGTGGTGTTCGGTTGCGGTGGGGATCGCGATCGCGGCAAGCGGCCGATCATGGGCGAGATCGCAACCCGGCTCGCCGATGTCGTCATCGTCACCGATGACAATCCGCGCACCGAAGTTCCCGAGACCATCCGGGCGGCCATCCTTGCAGCCGCGCCCGGCGCCATCGAAATCGGCGACCGGCGCAAGGCGATCCATGAGGCGGTGGCGATGCTTCATGCCGGGGACACGCTGATCGTGGCCGGCAAGGGCCATGAGGAAGGCCAGACCATCGGCACCGAAACCTTCCATTTCTCCGACCACGAGGAAGTGCGCGAAGCGCTGAGGGAGCGTGCCGCATGAGCCTGCTCTGGACGTCGGAAGCACTTGTCGATGCCATGGGTGGCAGGCCGATCGGCTCGCTGCCGGAAGGCATCACCGGCATTTCGATCGACAGCCGCAGCCTTGAGCCCGGAAACGCTTTCTTCGCCATCAAGGGCGAGGCGATGGACGGGCATGATTTCGCGACCGCGGCGGTCAAGGCGGGCGCCGCCGTCCTGGTCGTGGCCGAGGCCAAGCTGCCCTCGCTCGGCCGGCTGACCGCGCCGATGATCGTGGTGCAGGACGTGCTTGCAGCACTTGAGCAACTCGGCGTTGCGGCGCGTGCCCGCTCGGGAGCCAGGATCATCGCTGTGACCGGCTCCGCCGGCAAGACGACCACCAAGGAAGCGTTGCGCCACGTGTTGTCGGCTGTCGGCAAGGTGCACGCCTCGGCGCAGTCGTTCAACAATCACTGGGGCGTGCCGCTGACTTTGGCCCGCATGCCGCAAGACTGCGACTACGCGGTCTTCGAGATCGGCATGAACCATCCCGGCGAAATCAGGCCGCTGGTCAAGATGGTCGGGCCGCACATCGCCATCGTGACGATGATTGCGGCCGCCCATCTCGGCTTCTTCAAGAACCTCGACGAGATCGCAACGGCCAAGGCGGAGATATTCGAGGGCATCGAGCCCGGTGGCGCCGCCGTGCTCAACCGCGACGATTCCCGCTGGAAGCTCTTGGAGAAGATGGCGAAGGGCGCCGGCGTCGAGCATATCTTCGGCTTCGGCGAACATGCGCGGGCGACCTTCAGGCTCACCAGTTGCGAGCTTTATGCCGACCATTCCGACATTGCCGCCAAGATCGGCAAGCGCGAGATAGCCGCTCGCGTCGGTGCGCCCGGGCGCCACATGGTGCAGAACGTGCTGGCCGTACTTGGCGCCGCGCAACTGGCGGGCGCGGACCTCGACAAGGTGGTGGCGGCACTCGCCGATCTGTCGGCCGAGCGCGGACGCGGCAAGCGTCACGTCCTGCACCATCCGAACGGGCCGATCACTTTGATCGATGAGAGCTACAACGCGAACCCGGCATCGATGGCGGCGGCCATGGCGCTGCTCAACGCTACGCCCGTCGCGGGCGAGGGCAGGCGGATCGCTGTGCTGGGCGACATGCTCGAACTTGGCAGCCACTCGACGAAGCTCCATGCGGCGCTTGCCGAACTCATCGTCGGCACGCAGACGCACAACGTCTTTCTCGGCGGCCCCGAGATGCGGGTGCTGGCCGACGTTCTGCCCGCCGAGATCGAGACCGAATATCGCGCAGGCGCCGACGAGCTGAAGCCGATCCTGCTGTCGGCGCTCAGGCCGGGTGACGTGGTGATGGTCAAGTCGTCGAAGGGCATCGGGTTTTCAAAGCTGGTCGAGGCGCTGCTCGGGAAATTTCCAGCGGAAGCAACAACCATTGAGCCGACCTGAGGTCGGTTTCGGGGGACGGAAGGCATATGTTCACACTGCTCGTCGATTTCGCGGACAAGATCTCGGTCTTCAACGTCTTCCGCTACATCACTTTCCGCACCGGCGGCGCGCTCATCACCTCGGCGCTGATCGTCTTCATCTTCGGGCCGACCATCATCAATTCGCTGAGGCTGCGGCAGGGCAAGGGCCAGCCGATCCGCGCCGACGGTCCGCAAACCCATTTCAAGAAGGCCGGCACGCCGACTATGGGCGGATTGATGATCCTGTCCGGCATCATCGGTTCGTCGCTGCTCTGGGCGAACCTTTCCAGCATCTATGTCTGGGTGGTGCTGCTCGTAACTGTCGGCTTCGGTTCGATCGGCTTCTATGACGACTATCTCAAGGTCACCAAGCAGTCGCATCTGGGCTTTTCGGGCAAAGCCAGGCTGGGGCTCGAATTCGTCATCGCCGGCATCGCTGCATGGGTGATCATGCACAACGGGCAGGCGCCGTTCTCATCGTCGCTGACATTCCCGTTCGCCAAGGAATTCCTCATCAACCTCGGCTGGTTCTTCGTGCCGTTCTCCTGCTTCGTCATCGTTGGCGCGGGCAATGCGGTGAACCTGACCGACGGCCTAGACGGGCTGGCAATCGTGCCGATCATGATCGCGGCCGCATCCTTCGGCGTCATCGCCTACCTGTCGGGCAACGCGGTCTTCGCCGAATACCTGCAAATCCATTTCGTTCCTGGCACCGGTGAACTTGCGGTCGTGCTCGGTGCGGTGATCGGCGCCGGCCTCGGCTTCCTGTGGTTCAACGCACCGCCGGCCGCGATCTTCATGGGCGATACCGGCTCGCTGGCGATGGGCGGGCTGATCGGCACCATCGCGGTCGCCACCAAGCACGAGATCGTGCTGGTCATCGTCGGCGGCCTGTTCGTTGTCGAGATCCTGTCGGTCATCATCCAGGTCGGCTACTTCAAGATGACCGGCAAGCGCGTCTTCCTGATGGCGCCCATCCACCACCATTTCGAGAAGCTCGGCTGGACCGAAAGCCAGGTGGTTATCCGCTTCTGGATCATCGCCGTGATCCTGGCGCTGGTCGGCCTTTCTACCCTCAAGCTCAGATAGGACACCACTTGATCCCCGCCGCTTCTTTCGCAGGCAAACGCGTTTCGCTCTTCGGGCTCGGCGGCTCGGGGATCGCCACCGCGCATGCGCTGATCGCAGGCGGTGCCGACATACTTGCGTGGGACGACAATCCGGACAGCGTCGCCAAGGCCGCAGCGGCAGGTATCGCCACCGGCGACCTGCGCGGCGCCGACTGGTCGCGCTTTGCCGCCTTCGTGCTGTCGCCCGGCGTGCCACTCACGCATCCGAAGCCCCACTGGACTGTCGAGCTTGCACGCGGCGCGGGCGTCGAGGTGATCGGCGACATCGAGCTGTTCTGCCGCGAACGCATCCTGCGTTCGCCGGCGGCGCCCTTCATCGCCATCACCGGCACCAACGGCAAATCGACGACGACGGCGCTGACGGCGCATATCCTGAAATCGGCCGGGCGCGACACGCAGATGGGCGGCAATATCGGCCGCGCCATCATGACGCTCGATCCGCCTGAGCGGGATCGGCACTATGTCGTCGAGTGCTCCTCCTACCAGATCGATCTGGCGCCCTCGATCAACCCGACAGCCGGTATCCTGCTCAACCTGACGCCGGATCATCTCGACCGGCACGGCACGATGGCGCATTACGCTTCGATCAAGGAGCGGCTGGTGGCGGGTAGCGACACCGCGATCGTCGGCGTCGACGATTCCTGGGGCGCCCAAATCGCCGACCGGCTGGAGCGGGCGGGGCGGCCGGTCATTCGCATTTCCAAGCGCCTGCCGCTGACAGACGGCTATTTCGCCGACGGCCCCAACCTGATGGAAGCCGTGCACGGCCGTTACAGCCGCATCGCCTTCCTCGAGGGCATCGGCTCGCTGCGCGGCCAGCACAACGCACAGAACGCGCTTGCCGCGGTCGCCGCCTGCCTCAAGGTGGGGCTGGAACTCGGCGAGATCCAGGCCGGCCTGGAGAGCTTCCCGGGACTTGCACACCGCATGGAGCAGGTCGGGCGCAAGGACCATGTGCTGTTCGTCAATGATTCCAAGGCGACCAATGCCGACGCGGCGGCGCCCGCGTTGTCGAGCTTCAACAACCGCATCTACTGGATCGCCGGCGGCCTGCCAAAGGAAGGCGGCATCGAGCCGCTGCGCGGCTTCTTCCCGCGCATCGCCAAGGCCTATCTGATCGGCGAGGCCGCGCCCGCCTTTGCCGCTACGCTCGGCGAGGCGGTGCCCTACGAGATATCCGGAACGCTGGCGGCGGCGGTCGAGCACGCCGCGCGCGATGCGGCGAACGACGCCGGCGGCGAGGCGGTGGTGCTGCTTTCGCCGGCCTGCGCCAGTTTCGACCAGTTCAAGAATTTCGAGGTTCGCGGCGAAGCCTTCAGGCAAGCTGCGACTGCTATTGATGGTGTGAAACCCATCGGAGGGCCACGTTGATGCAAAGCCGTCTCGACAAAAGTCCTGTCGCAACCTGGTGGTGGACGATCGATCGCTGGTTCCTGGCGGCATTCCTGTCGCTGATGGGGCTCGGCATCGTTTTGTCGTTCGCTGCGAGCCCGGCGGTCGCCGAACGCATCGGCCTCGACAGCTTCCACTTCGCCACGAGGCAGATCATCTTCACCATCCCGGCGCTGATCGTGATGCTCGCCGTTTCCTTCCTCGACGCGCGACAGATCAGGCGCATGTCGCTGGTGATGCTGTGCATCATGCTGGTGCTGATGGTCGCGGTGCTCTATGTCGGCGTCGAGGTCAAGGGCGCGCGGCGCTGGGTGTCGCTGGCCGGCCTCTCCATCCAGCCGTCCGAATTCCTGAAGCCGGCTTTTGTGATCATCTGCGCCTGGCTGTTCGCCGAGCACAAGCGCCAGCCCGACATTCCCGGCAACCTGTTCGCGATGCTCTTGCTGGCGTTGGTCATATCGCTGCTGGTTGCGCAACCCGACCTTGGCCAGACCATGCTGGTGCTCGGCACCTGGGGCGTGATGTTCTTCATGGCCGGGCTGCCCTGGTTCTGGATCGTCGCGCTGGGCGCTGCCGGCGTCGGCGGCGTCTTCGCGGCCTACACGGTGTTTCCGCACGTCGCCGCCCGCATCGACAAATTCCTCACCGGCGAGGGCGACACGTTCCAGGTGGACATGGGCCGCGAGGCGCTGATCAATGGCAGCTGGTTCGGCGTCGGTCCGGGCGAGGGTACGGTGAAGCGCGTCATTCCAGACAGCCATGCCGACTTCGTCTTCTCGGTCGCGGGCGAGGAGTTTGGCCTGATCATGTGCTTCTTCATCATGTCGATCTTCGCCTTCATCGTGCTGCGCGGTCTGAGCATCGCGCTGAAGGAGCAGGACGATTTTACCCGTTACGCAGTCGGCGGCCTCGTCACCATCTTCGGCCTGCAGTCGGCAATCAACATGTGCGTCAACCTGCAGCTGATGCCCGCCAAGGGCATGACGCTGCCTTTCATCTCCTACGGTGGCTCCTCGCAGATCGCGATTGCCATCTCGGTAGGCATGGTTCTGGCGCTGACGCGCAGGCGTCCGGAAAAGCGCAAGCAGGTGGGCTTTGCCTTCCCGCAGCGCGCAATGCCGGCGGAATGAGGCAGGATGTCGAAAGGACTCATCCTGCTGGCGGCCGGCGGAACGGGCGGGCATCTGTTTCCGGCCGAAGCGCTCGCGTATGAACTGATCGAGCGCGGCTGGAAGGTGCATCTTGCCACCGACCACCGCGCCGAGCGCTATTCCGGGCACTTTCCCGCCGCCGACATCCACGCGATTCCTTCGGCGACACTGGGCTCGAAGAACCCGGTCGCCGTGCTCTCCGCGTTCTGGAAGATCTGGCAAGGTGTCCGCGAGGCCGGTCGGGTCATCGCCAGGATCAAGCCGGAAGCCGTCGTCGGCTTCGGCGGCTATCCGACGCTGCCGCCGCTCTACGCGGCGATCCGGCGCAAAGTGCCGACGCTGATCCACGAACAGAATGCCGTCATGGGCCGTGCCAACAAGGCGCTGGCCGGCCGCGTCGACGCGATTGCCGGCGGCTTCCTGCCGGAGGGCGCAAGTGCCGCCGGCGCCAAGACGGTGACCACAGGCAATCCCGTCAGGCCGCAAATCCTCGAGGCGGCGAAGACGCCTTATGCCGCCCCCAACGATGCGGATCCGTTCCGCTTGCTGGTGTTCGGCGGCAGCCAGGGCGCTCAGTTCTTCTCCGACGCCGTGCCGGCGGCGGTCGCACTGCTGCCGGAAGACCAACGCAAGCGACTGGCGATCACCCAGCAGGCGCGCGCGGAGGACGTGGCGCGGGTGAAGGCCGCCTATGCCGATCTTGGTGTCGACGTTCAGGTTTCGCCTTTCTTCACGGACATGGCAGCGCGGATGGCGGCGGCGCATCTGGTGATATCGCGCTCCGGCGCCTCGACCGTGTCGGAGATCGCCGTCATCGGCCGCCCGGCTCTGCTGGTGCCTTATCCACATGCCCTCGACCACGACCAGGCGGCAAATGCCGCGGCGCTCGAAGCGGCCGGCGGCGCCGAGCTCCATCCTCAGTCGACGCTCTCGGCGGAACGGATCGCCGAGCTGGTCGGTGGGCTGATGCGGGAGCCCGACCGGCTTGCCGCCATGGCCGCGGCCTCCCGTTCGTCGGGCAAGCCGGACGCGGCGCGGTTGCTCGCCGATCTGACAGAGGCTATTGCGTCCGGCAAAACAGTTTCGGACTTCAGGAGGACGCGCGCATGAAGATGCCGCAGACGATCGGCCTCGTGCATTTCATCG
>NZ_JANINM010000472.1 GCF_024509055.1 Mesorhizobium sp.
TACCCATGGGAGTTCCAGCCGCTGCAAAAGGCGTCGGAACGCTACATGCGCAATCACATGAACCTCGACAATCTCGAAGACAGCAAACGGTATCCAAGAGGCGAATGATGGCAGACATTCTCGTCCCTACCCTCGATCACCTAAAGCAGGCCTATGCCGTGACCTCCGCGGCGACGCAGGTGACGCCGCTCCTGGAGTCGGCAGCCCTTGCCAGGGAGACCGGTGCTGCACGCGTGTTCGTGAAGCCGGAGTCGCTGCAATGGGCGGGTTCCTTCAAGGTGCGCGGCGCCTATTGGCGGCTGAAGCGGCTTTCGCCGGATGAAGCGACGAAGGGCGTCGTCGCCTACTCCTCCGGTAATTTCGCGCAGGGCCTGGCGGCTGCCGGCCAGGCGCTCGGCATCCCGGTCACCATCGTCATGCCGATCGACGCGCCGGCCGCCAAGCGCGAGGCTACAGCCGGCTATGGCGCGCGCGTGGTGCTGACCGACCATGGCGATCGCGCACGTGAGGAAGTCGCGGCCGCCAAGGCGCGCGAAATCGCGGAAACCGAACAGCTCACGCTGCTCCACCCCTTCGACGATCCTGAGATTGTCGCCGGCCAAGCCGGCGCCGGATTGGAAGCGCTCGACCAACTCGCCGCCAAGAAGGTTCAGGCCGATCTGGTGTTCTGCTCGGTCGGCGGCGGCGGGCTGATCGGCGGCGTTTCGCTCGCCTTCCACTATTTGTCGCCGAAGACCGAGATCATCGCGGTCGAGCCGGAAGGTTTCGACGGCATGGGCTCGTCGCTGGCGCATGGCGAGATCGAGACCATGCCGATCGGGCCGAAATCGATCTGCGACGGGCTGATGGCGCGCAAGCCGGGCGAGGCGCCGTTCGCGGCGGTGAGCGAAGCCGGCGTTCGCGGCGTCACCGTCGACGACGCCTCGGTGAGGCGGGCAATGAAGATCGCCTTCGAGCGGATGAAGCTGGTGCTCGAGCCTTCGGGCGCGGCTTCGCTGGCGGCGCTGCTCGGCGGCAAGGTGGATGTGGCGGGCAAGACCGTCCTTGTCGTGGCTACGGGCGGCAATGTCTCGCTCGCCGATTTTATGGCGCATATGAACAATGCTTGAAGCGGATTTCGTCATCATCGGCTCCGGCTCCGCCGGCTCGGCCATGGCCTACAGGCTGTCGGAGGACGGCAAGCAGTCGGTGATCGTCATCGAGTTCGGCGGCACCGACATGGGACCGCTGATCCAGATGCCGTCGGCGCTGTCGATCCCGCTCAACATGAGCCTCTACGACTGGGGCTTCGCCAGCGAACCGGAGCCGCATCTCGGCGGCCGCGTGCTTGCCACGCCGCGCGGCAAGGTGATCGGCGGCTCGTCCTCGATCAACGGCATGGTCTATGTGCGCGGCCACGCGCGCGATTTCGACCACTGGGCTGAACAGGGTGCGGCCGGCTGGGGCTTCGCCGACGTGCTTCCCTATTTCAAGCGGATGGAGGATTCGGACGGCGGCGAGGATGGCTGGCGCGGTCACGGCGGACCGCTGCATGTGCAGCGCGGCGCGCGCAGGAACCCGCTCTACGGCGCCTTCGTCGAAGCCGGCCGCCAGGCCGGTTTCGAGCTCACCGACGACTACAACGGTTCGAAGCAGGAAGGCTTCGGGCCTATGGAGCAGACCATCCTGGGCGGACGCCGCTGGTCGGCCGCGAACGCCTATCTGAAGCCGGCTCTCAAACGCCGGAATGTTAGCCTGCTCAAGGGTTTCGCGCGGCGCGTGGTGATCGAGAATCAACGCGCCACCGGCGTCGAGATCGAAGCTAACAAACAGATTCAGGTCGTTAAGGCGCGGCGTGAAGTGATCGTCGCCGCATCGTCGATCAATTCGCCGAAGATCCTGATGCTGTCGGGCATCGGTCCAGGCGCGCATCTGCAGGAAAACGGCATCCAGGTCATCGCCGACCGGCCCGGCGTCGGCCGCAACCTGCAGGACCACCTGGAGCTCTACATCCAGCAGGAAGCCACCAGGCCGATCACGCTGAATTCGGTGCTCAATCCCTTCTCCAAGGCATTGATCGGCGCGCAATGGCTGTTCTTCAAGACCGGCCTGGGCGCCACCAACCACTTCGAAGCGGCGGCCTTCGTGCGCTCACAGGCGGGCGTCGACTATCCCGACATCCAGTACCACTTCATCCCGGCCGCTGTTCGCTACGACGGCAAGGCTGCCGCGAAGTCGCACGGCTTCCAGGCGCATGTCGGGCCGATGCGCTCGAAGTCGCGCGGCTCGGTGACGCTGCGCTCGCCGGATGCCCGCGCGAAGCCGGTGATCCGCTTCAACTACATGTCGCATCCCGACGACTGGAGCGAGTTCCGCCACTGCATCCGGTTGACCCGCGAGATCTTCGGCCAGAGGGCTTTCGACGGCTACCGCGGCCAGGAGATTTCGCCTGGCAGCCATGTGCAGTCCGATGACGAGCTCGACGCTTTCATCCGCGACCATGCCGAGAGCGCATACCATCCTTGCGGCACCTGCCGGATGGGCCGCGCCGACGATCCGACCGCCGTCGTCGATCCGGAATGCAGGGTGATCGGCATCGAGGGACTGCGTGTCGCCGACTCCTCGATCTTCCCTCGCGTGACCAACGGCAATCTCAATGCGCCGTCGATCATGACCGGCGAGAAGGCGTCGGACCACATCCTCGGTCGCACACCGCTTGCGCCCTCCAACCAGGAACCCTGGATCAATCCGCGCTGGCAGGTGGCCGACAGATAGGCCATGTTGGCGGACAAAGTCGTTCCGCATGCCGCGACAGAAACCGGAGAAGACCATGCGCGCCCAGCCAACGGCATCGCACTATGTCAATGGCCGCTACATCGAGGATGAAGGCGGCGCGCCCCTGCCCGTAATATACCCAGCGACAGGCGAGACCATCGCCTCGCTGCATTCGGCGACGCCAAACGTGCTGGAACTGGCAATCGAGGCTGCACGCGCGGCGCAGCCTGCCTGGGCACGGCTGAAGCCTGTCGAGCGCGGCCGCATCCTGCGCCGCGCCGCCGACATTCTTCGCGCGCGCAATGCCGATCTCGCACGGATCGAGACGCTCGACACCGGCAAGGCGATCCAGGAGACGCTGGTGGCCGATGCGCCCTCCGCCGCGGACTGCCTTGAGTACTTCGCCGGCGCGATTGCCACCTTCAACGGCGAGATGATCGATCTCGGCGGGCCTTTCGCCTATACGCGACGTGAGGCGCTCGGCGTCTGTGTCGGCATCGGCGCCTGGAACTACCCGATCCAGATCGCCGGCTGGAAGTCGGCGCCGGCTCTGGCCATGGGCAACGCCATGGTGTTCAAGCCGTCGGAAAACACGCCGCTGTCGGCGCTGGCGCTAGCCGAGATCTACAGCGAGGCGGGTCTGCCCGACGGACTGTTCAACGTCGTGCAGGGCTATGGCGACGTCGGCGCCGGCCTCGTCGGCCACGACGTGGTCGCCAAGGTTTCGGTGACCGGCTCGGTGCCAACCGGCCGCAAGGTGCTGTCGCTTGCCGGCTCCAAGATGAAACACGCGACGATGGAGCTCGGCGGCAAGTCGCCGCTGATCGTGTTCGACGATGCCGACCTCGAGAACGCCATCGGCGGCGCCATGCTCGGCAATTTCTATTCGACGGGCCAGATCTGCTCCAACGGCACGCGCGTCTTCGTGCAGAAGGGTCTGCATGACCGCTTCGTCGAGCGGCTCGTCGAGCGCACCAAGAAAATCCGCATCGGCGATCCGCTCGATCCGGAAACGCAGATGGGGCCGCTGGTCAACAAGGCGCAGCAGGACAAGGTCATGTCCTACATCGCCGCCGGCAAGCAGGACGGCGCCGTGCTCGCATGCGGCGGCAACGTGCCGTCGCTGCAAGGGTTTGACGGCGGCTTCTTCATCGAACCGACCGTGTTCACCGGCGTGACCGACAATATGCGCATCGCGCGCGAGGAGATCTTCGGGCCGGTGATGAGCGTGCTGAAGTTCGACAGCGAGGACGAGGTCATCGAGCGCGCCAACGACACCGAATTCGGCCTGGCTGCCGGCGTGTTCACGCGCGACCTGCCGCGCGCTCACCGGGTGATCGCCGAGTTGCAGGCTGGAACCTGCTGGATCAACGCCTACAATCTGACGCCGGTGGAAATGCCATTCGGCGGCGTCAAGCAGTCCGGCATCGGGCGCGAGAACTCGCTTGCCGCGCTGGCGCATTACTCGCAACTGAAGGCGATCTATGTCGAGACGGGGGACGTGGCCAGCCCGTACTGACGCATAGGCCGAGCCACCTCCTCCATTCTGTTCGCCGCCTGCCATTCCTCGTCCGCCGGTTTCCTGTAAGCTTCCTGTTACCCAAGCGAGGAGGCCGGCATGGCAGGCGACGCCAAGAACAACATAACGTCCGTGCTGCTATTGCTGCTCAGCTTCAATGGCGGCTACGTCGACACGGCAGGCTTCCTGGCGCTCCAGGGACTGTTCACCGCGCATGTCACCGGCAATTTCGTAACGCTCGGAGCCTCCCTGGCGCTCGGCACCACGGGTGCCCTGGCGAAAATTCTGGCCCTGCCGGTTTTTTGCGCGACGATCATCCTCTGTCGCCTACTTGCCTTCACTTTGAAAAGCAGGGGCCTGCCAGTTTTTCGGGCGCTGCTTACTATTAAACTGGCGTTGCTGACGCTGGGCGCCGTCCTCGCGGTGCGCCTGGGACCATTTCCGGACGGCAATGACTGGGCAGCCGTCGTGACGGGAATGGTGCTGGTTTCGGCCATGGCGGTGCAAAACGGCGCGCACCGCGTTCATCTCGCCAGACTGCCGCCGTCGACGCTGATGACGGGCACCACAACCCAGGTCATGCTCGATCTGGCCGACCTCATCCACGGCTCGTTGCCCGATGCCGCTTCGCGGGCGCGGCTCGCCCGGATGTCGGTCAGCGTAGTCGTCTTCGCACTCGGATGCGGGGCGGCGGCACTGCTCTATACGCGGGCGGGCGTCTGGTGCTTCGTGGTTCCGCCAATCGTGGCCGCCGCAACGCTGGTCTCGCGCGAAAGCGCACCCGATATCTCGCCGTGACGGCGATGGCGGGCCGCTATGGCTTGTCGGTGGTTCCGTCCAGGTACTGCGTCAGCGCATAGACCAGATGGTAGAAGATGCTGGCCGGCACGTCGTTCGCCAGTGAGCGCCCGCGTTCGTCGATGCGGTCGATCCACAGGCCGAGCGGCGCCGGGTCGATATGCCAGCGGAAGAGCCGACCGACGCGCGCCTCGATCTCGGGCTTGAGGTCCGGCCCGCCTGAGCCGTCGAGCGCGATCGCCGCCTTGATTGCCTCGGCCTGCGGCCAGCCGCGCGAGACCCTGTCGAGCGGCAGGCCCTGACGCGAGACCGCCCCGTAGGCAAGGCCGGTGGCGCGGTTGAGGCCGTTGGCGACGGCGGAGGCGTAGAGCTTGCGGGCGAAGCTGGTCAGCTCGGTCTGGCCGCTGCGGGCGGCGAAATCGACGAGCAGCGAGGCCCATTCGAAATGATGGCCGGGCTCGGTCCAGGCGCCCTTCTCCCCGGCCGCGGGCTTCCAGCCGTCGTCGAAATATTCGCCCAGCGTCCAGCTTTCAGCATCGAAGAAATGGCTGCGGAAGAGATCGATGATGCGCGCGGCGCGCCGCAGATAGGCGCGCTCGCCAGTGGCCCGGTGCCAGGCCAGGAACGCCTCGAGCAGATGCATGTGCGGGTTGGAACGCCGCTCGCCGGCGCCGTCCGAGGTTTCGAGGAAGCCGGTCATGCGGCTGTCCTCGAGATGGGCATCGAGGAAGGCGAAGGTCTCCTCGCCGAGCCGCAGCGCATCGGGATGGCCGGACATATGGGCGTGCGCCAGCGCGAGCAGCACACAGGAATGGTCGTAGGCGTCCTCGACGGGATCGGCGACCGAGCCGTCGACATTGAGCGTGCGCACCCAGCCGCCTCTGTCGGTGCGGCCCTTGCCGGCCATGAAGCCTATGCCATGGGCGATCAGCCGGTCGGCCGGGCCATCCCAGCCGCGCTCCTTGGCGACCGCGAAGGCGTAAACCTGGCGCGCTTGCGTGCGCATGCGCCTCGGCTTCATCACCGGCGATGCGTCGAAGCCAAGCGCCTCGTGGAAACCGCCGTGGCGCTCGTCGACGCCCGCGGTCGACCATAGCGGCAGCGTCTCCTCGAACAGCCAGTGGCGAACGCGCCGCCGCCAGGCGCCGCTTTCGATGACGCGGTCATGCGCCGGCGTGAACCGTGTCTCCAGCCGGCCGGATTTCTCCAGCTGCTCGACGATCTTCTTGACATGCTGGCTGTGGCTGACCGGCGCGACGAAGGTGGCATCGACGGTCGAGACGATGGCGACGTCCTTCATGCCGATCGCCGACAGCAGGCGACCGTCGCTGCGGATGTAGGAATTCTCGCAATCGATGGCGACGACGTCGCCGACGATGACGTTGCCCTTCTGGTCGGCGGGGCCGACATCGAGCAGCGACTGCCAGGAACCGAGGTCGTTCCAGCGGAACCCCGCCGGCACCATGGCGATGCCGCTCGCCCGTTCCATGATGGCGTAGTCGATCGAGGTCGATGGGATCTCGGCGTAAAGCTCCAGCGGCATATAGAGGCCGGAAAGGTCAGTGGTCGCGGCCTTGTAGGCGGCTTCGGTCGCCTGCCAGATCCTCGGTTCGAACGCGGCGAAGGCATCGCGCATGGCGCCGGCGCGAAACAGGAAGATGCCGGTGTTCCAGTAGAAGGTGCCAGCGTCGAGATAGGATTGGGCCGTGGCGAGATCGGGCTTCTCGACGAAGCGCGACACGTCGAACACGCCGTCGCGTTCGGCCGCGACCTCGATATAGCCATAGCCGGTCTCGGGCTGCGTCGGCTTGATGCCGAACACCACCAGCCGGCCGGCGCTGGCAGCCGCGGCGCCCGCCTCGACGCTCTGCCAGAACTGGCGAGACGTTGAAATCTCGTGGTCTGACGGCACCACCAGAACCAGTTCGTCGCCATATTCTGAAAGCGTGCGCAGACTGGCCAGCGCCACGGCCGCCGCCGTGTTTCGCCCGGTGGGCTCGAACAGCGGGCCGCCGCCGGCCAGATCGAGGCCGGCAAGGTCGGCATGGACGCGCTCGGCATGGCGCTCCGAGGCGATGAGAAAAATCGGCGTCTCGCCTTCCGGCCTGGCCGCCAGCCGCCGCAAGGTCTTGGCCAGCATCGAGCCGTCGCCGGAGAGGTCGTGGAACTGCTTGGGATTGTCCTCGCGCGAGAGCGGCCAGAGCCTGGAGCCGACGCCGCCGCTCATGACGAAACTGACGATGCGCTGGTTCATGAACGGCCTGTCAAAAGGTCTGGTTGTAGGCGCCGACCTCGGGGCTGCGGCGCAGCACCGCGTCGAGCCCCTCGAACATCTGCCGGCGCCGCTCCGACGATACCGGGCTCTCCACCACCACGACAAGCTCCGGCTTGTTGGAGGAGGCGCGCACCAGGCCCCAGGTGCCGTCCTCGGCGACGACGCGCACGCCGTTGACGGTGACGAGCGCGGCGATCTTCTGGCCGGCGAAATCCACGCCCTCGCGCTGCATCGCCTGGAAATCCGCCACGACACGATCGACCACGCCATACTTCACCTCGTCGGCGCAGTGCGGCGACATGGTCGGCGTGCCATAGGTCAGCGGCAAGGCGCGGTAGAGATCGGCCATCGAGCTCTTCGGATTGCGGTCGAGCATCTGGCATACCGCGATCGCGGTGACGAGGCCATCGTCATAGCCGCGGCCGATCGGCGGGTTGAAGAAGAAATGGCCGGATTTCTCGAAGCCGGCCGCGGCGCGGAGTTCGGCGACGCGGCGCTTGATGTACGAATGGCCAGTCTTCCAGTAGTCGGTGACGGCGCCATTCGCCTTGAGCACATGATCGGTGGCGAACAGGCCAGTCGACTTGACGTCGACGACGAAGGTCGAGCCCGGATGCAGGTTGGAGATGTCGCGGGCAAGCATGACGCCGACCTTGTCGGCGAAGATCTCGTTGCCCTCATTGTCGACGACACCGCAGCGGTCGCCGTCGCCGTCGAAACCCAGCCCGACATCGGCGCCGGTCTCCAGCACCTTTTGGCTGATGGCATGCAGCATCTGCATGTCCTCGGGGTTCGGATTGTAGCGCGGGAATGTGTGGTCGAGCTCGACGTCGAGCGGGATCACCTCGCAGCCGATGCGCGCAAGGGCTTGCGGCGCGAAGGCGCCGGCCGTGCCATTGCCGCAAGCGCAGACCACTTTCAGTTTGCGGCCGATGCGCTTGCCTTTGGTGAGATCGTCGAGATAGGTGTCGCGGAAACCGGAGACGAACTCATAGGCGCCGCCGCCGGCAAGATCGAAATCCGCGTCGAGCACGATCTTCTTCAGCGCGCTCATTTCCTCCGGGCCGAAGGTCAGCGGCCGCGCCGCGCCCATCTTGACGCCAGTCCAGCCATTCTCGTTGTGCGAGGCGGTGACCATGGCGACGGAAGGCGTATCGAGCGCGAACTGCGCGAAATAGGCCATGGGCGAGAGCGCAAGGCCCACGTCCTTTACCCGCGCTCCCGCCGCCATCAGGCCGGAAACAAGCGCCAGCTTGATCGACAGCGAATAGGAACGGAAATCATGGCCGGTAACGATGTCCGGCCCGACGCCGAGGCGGCGGATCAACGTGCCCAGCCCCATGCCCAACGCTTGTACGCCGATCAAATTGAGCTCCGGCGCCTTCGCGGAGCCAGGATGGCCGAACCACCAGCGCGCGTCATATTCGCGAAAGCCCGACGCCTTGATCAGCGCGGAGGTCTCGAACTCGAAGCTGTTGGGCCGGGCTTCACCAACGATGCGCAGTGGCAAGGTTTAAAACTCCAAGAGTACCGGAACGCCGAATTATCAATGCCTTGGGCTAGCACGAAAGCCTTTAAGCCCACCTTTATCCAGCAGCTAAATCCGGTGCCATCGGCGGAAGTTTCGAGAAAGCAGGGAAATGCGACAGAAGTGCAACCATTGCCGCTTGCAGGATCGGAAAGTGGCGGCTATAAGCCCGCGGTCTGGTCACGGAGTGTAGCGCAGTCTGGTAGCGCACATCGTTCGGGACGATGGGGTCGCAGGTTCAAATCCTGCCACTCCGACCAGAAAAACAAGCGCTTAGCTTTCCCGAAATAGCCACCCATCGCCCCCTCACATTGACGAGGTCGAGATACAGCAGGCTCCGAGCCGCTGGAACGCCTCGACTGGAATGCCGATCGTGCGTCGCGAATGTACGGCGTCGCGGATTTCGGCATCGAAGGCCGTAAACTCGCAATCGCCCGCCAGTCGCGCGCGTTTCGCTACTACGGCCTCGTGCTATCGAGTCGATATTGTGAGTAAGAATTTCATAATGTAGAAATATATAATGGCTCACCCAGTAATTCGTTACATTCATCAAATTCCGGCTATCAAGAGAGCCAAAGCCTTCCGCCACCGCATATTTTCCGGATTTTTTCTTAGTCGTGACCGCAAGCGCGGCCGGGACTTCGCTGAGAAGATTGGTGGGAACCGCGTCTACGCCTTCGCCATAGCCTTCAACACGCCGTGGGCCATCGACGCGCTGACAAAGTCGTGGGAGATCAACGGGACAGGATCGCGACTGATCGTCGTCGACAACTCCAGAGACCAGAATTCTAGAGCCGAGATCGCACGAATTTGCCGGTTGCGCGATACGCCCTACTTCGCCCTTCCCTCAAACCCGGAAAACCACGCAAACCGGAACCATGGTCTCGCGATGAGCTGGACCTTCCACAACATCGTGCGCCACCTCCAGCCGGAGATCTTCGGTTACATCGACCATGACAACTTCCCGATCCGAGAGGTCGACGTAGCGGCCAGGATGCATGGCAAGCTGGCCTATGGGCACCGCCGCTCCGCGGCCGGCGGGCGGCCCGGCTGGTATTTGTGGGCGGGTCTGTGCTTTATGCGCTTTTCGGCGGTCGAGCACATCGACCTCGATTTCGCGCCGGCCTTTGACGAGGGCATGGATACCGGCGGCGCCAACTGGCATCGATTTTACAGCACCCTGGCCGCGGACGATGTCGAGGTCGAGCGTGGCATGCCGTCAAGTTTCAGGGTCGACCGCTTAAAGGCACTGGCCGATACCGGCGCCACTTTTTTTCACGTCGGAGGGGCGTCCTATGACCGACTGCTTACCAAAGACGAAGTTCGGCGCCGCGTAAGGGATCACGTCTGGCAAAACTACCTTGGCGGTGTCGAACATCGCATGGATGGAACGGAATAAGATTCGGCTGGACGCCTTGATCCGCAGGGCGACTGAAGGATGCTTGCCGGAATATCGGCGTGCCCGACCGTGCAAGGTCAGCCATTGTGCTCGACAGCACGTTCCTACTTTGACCTAATCGCTCCCTGCCTCTACTTTTGCGGCGGGCCATAGCGCTTGGAGACAGCGAACCGGTGAGAGCATGAAGTCCATCCCAAAGGCAGTCCTGTCGATCATCGCGACGCTGCTCGTTGCCGCCGGCTGCTCGTCGGCCGCATCGATCGATCCGTCGAAGTACGACAAGATGAGCTGCGCCGAATTGAACAGCGCGCTCGGCGAGACAGCGACCGATATTTCGCGGAACGCGATCAGCCGCGGCAAGGTCGCCAACACCAGCGTTCCGACCTGGCTGCTGGGGGGCGAGCGGGTGAAGACGGCCGTCGCGAATCGCGAGACGGCCAGGATCGAACGGCTACAGCAACGGCAGCAGGCGATTGTCGCTGCGCGCAAACGCAACTGTCCGTCTTCGCAGTAGCCCCGGATCGCCGGACGGCGAACACCTTCAGGCGCTCATCCGGAACCGGGTCGAATCGATCGCCGCGTTCATCAGCGTCTGCGTGTAGGGCTCGCGCGGATTGCCGAAGATCTCCCCGGTCGGCCCTTCCTCCACGATCTTCCCCTGCTTCATGACGATGATGTAGTCGGCCACGGCGCGCACCACGGCGAGGTCGTGGCTGATGAAGAGATAGGACAGCTCGTGATCGGCCTGCAGCTTGCGTAAAAGTTCGACGATCTGCTTCTGCACGGAACGGTCGAGCGCCGAGGTCGGCTCGTCCAGCACCACCACTTTCGGCTTCAGGATCATGGCGCGGGCAATCGCTATGCGCTGGCGCTGGCCACCGGAGAATTCATGCGGGTAGCGGTTGCGCGCATTGGGATCGAGGCCGACCTCGCGCAGCGCCTCGACGGCGCGCTGGTCGCGCTGCTTGCCGGTCAGCGAGGGTTCATGCACCAGGAGCCCCTCGGTGATGACCTGGCCGACCGTCATGCGCGGCGACAGCGAGCCGAACGGGTCCTGGAAGACGAGCTGCAATTCGCGCCTGAGCGGCCGCATCGCTTGCTTGTCGGCTTCGGAGATATCGCGGTCGCCGAAGCGGATCACGCCGTCGCTGGGCAAGAGCCGCAGCAGCGCGCGGCCGAGCGTCGACTTGCCGGATCCGGACTCCCCGACGATGCCGATCGTCTGGTTTTGTCTCAACCTGACCGAAATCTTGTCCACGGCACGCAGCATGAGCGGTTCGCCGCCGAGGAAGCCGCCGCCGATCTTGAAGACCACCTCGACGTTGCGGCCTTCGAGCAGCACGGGCGCATTGGCCGGCGGCGGCGCCTTGGAACCGGTCGGCTCGGCCGCGAGCAGCATCCTTGTGTAAGCATGCTGCGGGTTGGCGAAGAGCGCCTCCGCGTCGCCCTCCTCCACCACCTCGCCCTGGCGCATGACATAGACACGGTCGGCGAAACGGCGAACGATGCCGAGGTCGTGGGTGATGAAGACGATCGCCATGCCGAGCTTGCGTTGCAGTTCGGCCAGCAGCATGAGAATCTGTGCCTGGATAGTGACGTCGAGCGCAGTCGTCGGCTCATCGGCAATCAGGATGTCTGGATCGTTGGCCAAGGCCATGGCGATCATGACGCGCTGGCGCTGGCCGCCCGACATTTCGTGCGGATAGGATTTCATCCGCCGCTCGGGATCGGGAATGTGCACCAGCCGCAGCAGCTTCAACGCCTCCTCGCGCGCCGCCGGGCCACTCAACCCGCGATGCCGGCGGATCGGCTCCATCAGCTGGTTGCCGATCGTATAGAGCGGATCGAGCGAGGTCATCGGCTCCTGGAAGATCATGCTGATCCTGCGGCCGCGCACCTTGTTCAGCTCGCTCTTGGTCATCGTCAGAAGATTCCGGCCGCGGTAGTCGACATGGCCTGTCGCCTCGCCGTTGGATGAGAGCAGGTTCATCGCAGCCATCATCGTCTGGCTCTTGCCGGACCCCGATTCGCCGACGACGGCGACCGTCTCGCCGGCATTGACCTTGATGTTGATGCCCTTCACTGCCTCGACGGTGCCGTCGAGGGTCTGGAAGCGGACGCGCAGGTCCTTGACGCTGAGGATCGTTTCAGAAGCCATGTCAGCGATCTTTCGGGTCGAGCGCGTCGCGCAGGCCGTCGCCGACGAAGTTCAGGGCAAACAGCGTCGAGACGAGGAAAAAGGCCGGGAACAGGAGCAGCCAGTTGGCATAGCCGATATTCTTGGCGCCGACCGAAATCAGCACGCCCCAGCTGGTCATCGGCTCCTGCACGCCGAGGCCGAGGAAGGAGAGGAAGCTCTCCAGGATGATCACCTGCGGCACCAGCAGTGTCATGTAGATGACCACCGGTCCAAGCAGGTTGGGGATGACGTGGCGCAGCAGGATGCCGCGCTGGCCGACGCCCATCGCCTCCGCCGCCTGGACATATTCCTGCCTCCGGATCGACAGGGCCTGGCCGCGCACGATGCGCGCCATGTCGAGCCACAGCACCGCGCCGACCGCCAGGAACATGAGCACGAAGTTGCGGCCGAAGAACACCACCAGCATGATCACGAAGAAGATGAAGGGCAGCGAGTAGAGCACGTCGACGATGCGCATCATCACCTCGTCGACCCGTCCGCCGGCGAAGCCAGCGGCCGCGCCATAGACGACGCCGATGACGCCGGCGACGACGCCGGCAAGCA
>NZ_JANINM010000473.1 GCF_024509055.1 Mesorhizobium sp.
GTCGCCTGGTTGACATGCGCCAGCACCGCATCGACCGCGCCCTTGCGCACCGACGAACCGTCGATGTCGACGCCGCTCATGCGGGTCTGCGCCGTGAAGGGCACGAAAGTCGCATGCAGCGTGCCCATGTCGCGGGCGCGGATGCCGTACTTCTCCTTGGCAAGCACGACGATCGAGCGGCCTTCCGGCGTCTCGTCGGCGAGCGAGGCAAGCTGGGCGGCATCCGCGAGCTCCTGCTCGTTGACGCCCTTTACCGGACGGAATTCGGTCGCCTGGCGGTTGCCAAGCGTGATGGTCCCGGTCTTGTCGAGCAGCAGCGTGTCGACGTCGCCAGCGGCCTCGACCGCGCGGCCGGACATGGCCAGCACGTTGAAGCGGACCAGGCGGTCCATGCCGGCGATGCCGATGGCCGACAGCAGGGCGCCGATCGTGGTCGGGATCAGCGTCACGAACAGAGCGACGAGGATCGTCATCGGGATGTAGCCGCCCGCATAGGAGGCGAAGCTCGGGATGGTCGCGGTGGCCAGCACGAAGATCAGCGTCATGCCGACGAGCAGGATGTTGAGCGCGATCTCGTTCGGTGTTTTCTGGCGCTCGGCGCCTTCGACCAGCGAGATCATGCGGTCGAGGAAGGTGTGGCCGGAGGCAGCCGAAATGCGCACACGGATCCAGTCGGACAGCACCTGGGTGCCGCCGGTGACGGCCGAGCGGTCGCCGCCGGATTCGCGGATGACGGGCGCGGATTCGCCGGTGATGGCGGCTTCGTTGACGGAAGCCACGCCTTCGATCACCTCACCGTCGGAGGGGATGATGTCGCCGGCTTCGACAAGCACGACATCGCCGACCTTGAGGCTGGTGCCGGGCACCATCTTGAACTTGGTGCGGTCACCGTTGGCGAGCAGCTTGGCCTGGGTTTCGGTGCGCGCCTTGCGCAGCGAGTCTGCCTGCGCCTTGCCGCGGCCTTCGGCGACGGCTTCGGCGAAGTTGGCGAACAGCACGGTGAACCACAGCCAGATGATGATCTGCAGGGTGAAGCCCAGGTTGCCGCCACCGGTGATCAGGTCGCGGACGAAGAGCACCGAGGTCAACAGCGAGACGATGGCGACGACGAACATCACCGGGTTCTTGATCAGCGTGCGCGGATCAAGCTTGCGGAAGGCGCCGCCAATGGCCGGCACGAGGATGCGGGCATCAAGGATGCTCGCGGATTTGGACTGGCTCATTTCGAGGCTCCAGTATCGGTTATGTTGGACGGCGCCGGATGCTCGCTTTTCGGGAGCAGGTGCGGCAGGCCGGTGGCAAGCAGCCAGACCACGAACAGGATGGCCGCCATGCCAAGGAAGGTGGAGAGCGTCGGGAAAGGACGAGGCTTCTCGTCCCCTCCGTCATCGGCCGCGTGCCGATCGTTTCGACGTATGTTGAACCAGGACATCGTCATTTCAGAAGGTCTGCCCATGGATCATCGCCAGATGCTCGACGATCGGGCCGACGGCGAGCGCCGGGAAGAAGGTGAGGCCGCCGACGATGATGATGACGCCAACCAGCAATCCGACGAACAGCATTCCATCCGTCGGGAAAGTGCCGGCTGAAGCGGGCACGGTCTTCTTGGCGGCCAGCGAACCGGCGATGGCAAGCGCCGGGATGATGACCAGGAAGCGACCCATCAGCATGCCGATTGCGAGCGTGATGTTGTACCATGGCGTGTTGCCGTTCAGACCGGCAAATGCCGAACCATTGTTGGCAGCAACCGAAGTGTAGGCATAGAGGACCTCGGAGAAGCCATGCGGTCCGCCATTGCCCATGGCCGCCACACCGCTCGGCAGGACCACGGTAATGGCCGTGAAGACCAGCATCGCCAGCGGCAGGCAGAGGATGGCGAGCATCGCCATCTTGACCTCCTTCGCCTCGATCTTCTTGCCGAGATATTCCGGCGTGCGACCAACCATCAGGCCTGCGACGAAGACGGCGACCACGATGAACATCAGGATGCCGTAAAGGCCAGCGCCGACGCCGCCGATGATGACTTCGCCGAGCTGCATGTTGATCAGCGGGATCATGCCGCCAAGCGCGGTGAAGCTGTCATGCATTGCGTTGACGGCACCGCAGGAAGCCGCCGTGGTGATGACGGCGAACAGCGCTGAGGCGGCTATGCCGAAACGTGTCTCCTTGCCCTCCATGTTGCCGCCGTCGATGCCCAGCGCATGGACCAGCGGGTTGCCCGCGGCTTCCGCCCAGTAGCAGACGACGACACCGGCGATGAACAACACGCCCATCGAGGCAAGGATCGCCCAGCCCTGGCGCTGGTTGCCGACCATGCGGCCGAAGACGTTGGTGAGGGCAGCACCAAGCGCGAAGATCGTCAGCATCTGGATCAGGTTTGAGATCGCGTTGGGATTCTCGAAAGGATGCGCGGCATTGGCGTTGAAGAAGCCGCCGCCATTGGTGCCGAGCATCTTGATGGCGATCTGCGAGGCGACAGGCCCAACCGCGATCGTCTGCTTGGCGCCTTCGAGCGTGGTAGCGTCGACATAGGCGCCGAGCGTCTGCGGCATGCCCAGCCAGACATAGACCAGCGTCAGCACGATGCAGAGTGGCAAGAGCAGGTAGAGCGTGCAGCGAATGAGGTCGACCCAGAAGTTGCCGATCGATTTGCCGGATGCACGGGCGAAGCCGCGGATCAAAGCTATCGCAATGGCAATGCCGGTGGCCGCCGAGGCGAAGTTCTGCACCGTGAGGCCGGCCATCTGCACGAAGTAGGACATCGTGCTCTCGCCGCCATAGTTCTGCCAGTTGGTGTTGGTGATGAAGCTTGCGGCGGTGTTGAACGCCAGGTCAGGCGTTATGGCGGGCATGCCGGCCGGATTGTAGGGCAGCACGCCCTGGACACGCGGCAGGACGTAGAGAACGAGGAATCCGGCGAGGTTGAAGAGCAGCAAGGCGGCCGCATAGGTCGACCAATGCTGTTCCTCGCGCTCATTCGTGCCGGCAACGCGATAAAGCGCCCGTTCCACCGGGACGAGAACAGGCGAAAGAAATGTGCGCTCGCCGTTGAAAACCCGGTACATGTAACCGCCGAGCGGCTTCACGAGCAAAAGCAGGATCCCGCAATAGATGAGGATCTGTATCCAGCCGTTGAGTGTCATGATGTGACTTTCCGTTTCGCCAGGACGATCAGAAGCGCTCTGGACGAATGAGAGCGTAGGTTAGGTAGGCGAGCATGAATACGGTCACTGCGCCGCCAAGAATGTAATCGAGAAGCATGGTATGACCCTTTTGCTCAGATTTTGTCGCAAGCTTTGACGTAAGCAAGAGAAAGGACGAAGAATAAGACTCCGACCCCGAGAACAATGATGTCCATTGGATTTGTTCCTTGTTTTCGCTTGTACTATTTCATGCGGCGCCGATTACAAAAATCATATGCAGCCGCAATAGCCGCCTCGATGGCGGTCAAAGCTTCTGTTCGGCATGAAATATGGACCCGATCGCCATAAAGGTTCGAGACGGGGTCAGCTGGAAAGATATAGGAATTTTATAAAGGTTTTGGGTAACGCCCGGCTGGGAAAATCCCTGCGCATCGGGCCGGCGCAGGTCAGATGCCGCGAATAAAGACGCATATATAAGGCGACTTGGAGTTCCCTCTCGAATTCATATGAAGCGGCCGTTTATCTATGGCGCTGCCATAGCTCGCCAAATTCCGGCGGGCACGAAATCGAGTTCAAGAAATGCACTTCGCACCATTCAGGCTGGCGCCCCGGTTGGGTCAAAGCGTGCCAACCGAATATTTCATACTTGCCGATCCGAAGAACGAGGGCGCGATCATCGGCCGGCTTGCCGACCATCAAATCTCGGAGACGGTGGTCGACGACCACGGCTCCAGTTATCGTTATGTCGGTGTTGCGACCCGGAATCCGAACGGGCGGTACGATGTCGAGGCGCTGCGCCCCGGGGAGTGGATCGTCCAGCCGGGGCTGGTCTATGCTCTCGAAGCCAAGCGGTAAGGGATTCGGATCCCATCCCGCTCTATCCGCGCCGGTAGATCGCAGCCGCCTGCTTGGGCACGTCCGCGCATAGGCCATCGAGAGCGGACAAAGCCTCACGGATCGCTCTTGCCGTTTCGGACTCGGCGGAAACCAGAGGCAAACGGACATCCGGACTGAGCCCCAGCGCTACATGCAGGGCGTACTTCACGGGAACGGGATTGCTTT
The DNA here is from genome assembly GCF_024509055.1 of Mesorhizobium sp. Classification (GTDB taxonomy): domain Bacteria; phylum Pseudomonadota; class Alphaproteobacteria; order Rhizobiales; family Rhizobiaceae; genus Mesorhizobium. The sequence goes on from NZ_JANINM010000473.1 coordinate 4,206, forward strand.
CGAGCTCAAGCGCCGCAATCAACGGTCGCAGCCGGTGATGGATGGCCCGGGCCTTGTGGGTGTCCTCACGCCTCAATGCATCATGCATGTCCGCGCACAGGCGGGGCGCGATATTGGACACCACCGAAATCGTTCCGCGTCCGCCCATCGTGTTGAAGCCGAATGATGTCGAGTCGTGACCGGACAGACAGATGAAGCGGCGCCTCAGCACCGCCGGCAGCGAGGACTGGCGGGCGAGATCACCGGTGGCATCCTTGATGCCGACAATGGCCGGAAACTGCGCCAGCCTCTCGAGGGCCTCCAGCGACAGGTCGACGCCGGTGCGCGCGGGCACGTTGTAGACGATGATCGGTATCCTGACCCTGCGGGCGACAGCCTCGAAATGCCGCACGATGCCTTCCTGGCTAGGCCGGTTGTAGTATGGCGTGACGATCAGGACCGCGTCCGCGCCGAAGGCTTCCGCGGCGGAGGAAAAGGCGATCGTCGTTTCGGTGTTGTTGGTGCCGGTGCCGGCGATGACGGGGACCCTGCCGCCGGCGACCTTGACGCACAGCGCGATGATGTCGAGACGTTCCTCCCATGACAGGGTCGGTGCCTCGCCCGTGGTGCCGCATGGCACCAGGCCGTTGATCCCCTCACCGATCTGCCAATGCAGCAGCCTCTCCAGGCCCTTCATATCCACTTCGCCGTCCTTGAACGGCGTCACCAGCGCGGTGATGGCGCCGTTCAGGCGCGCCCTGGTCTGATCAAATGTCATGATGATGGAAATCTCCTTGCATTTTCCGGCGGAAGGCATCGTGCGGCGAACACCGCATTTGAGGCCGCGACGACAGCAGCGCCACCAGCACGGCGGCGGCCAGGTCGATATGTTCCGCCTGATGGATACGGGTCGTCGCGTCGCCGTTCGCCGGCTGTTCGCCGATGACGCAAACCCAATTCCCGCCGGACATCGCGATGCTCGCAATCGAGCGGCTTGGCCCGCAGAGCCCGACCAGCAGGACGGCGGCCTCCAGCAACGCACCGTCCTCGACCAGGCGGGCAAACCGGCGCCCGGAGGCGGACGACTTGTCGAGCGACAGGCCGATCGCAGCTTGCCACAACTGGTGGTCCAGCAATCGGCTGACGCAGGCGATGCGCCCGATCAGGACGGATGAATCGGTGTCTTCGCTTTTATCCATGGCCGAAACCACTTCCGGGCCGCCAAGAAGGAAAATCGACAAGATCAGCCGAAGAGCGAAAGGTGGCCGGTGGCAAAACGGACCGCCCCGGCGCGGTGGCCGCTTTCCACCATGGCGAAATGGATCGCCGCCGCCCGGTCGGTGAAAACACCGCCGGAGTGGCCTTGCTCGTCACGTGCAATCCAATGGCCCTCGCCGTCGCGCCCCACGATGAAGCTGTGGAGCGCACTGCCGACGGAGGAAATATGGGAACTGGGCATGTTGGTCTCCTTGATGATCTCTGGACGACCGAAGATCAGGAAACGGACGCCGCGACAGCCGCCGCGGCTAGGATGAAGCCAACGACCAGGAACAGCCGGACGAACACCATCGGTTCCGTCAGGCCGGCGGCAGTCGGATTGTTGTCGGCAGCGCCTCTGGCGTGCTCGACTTCCGATACCGGCAGTGGACGATGGGTCGGCAGGTAGAGTCCCGTGGCGCGGTACATCGCTGGCATCCTTGTTCTCGGTCATCCGCGCCGAAAATTAGAAGCCGAGGCATTTGAATGCGAGACGGGCGAAAAAGGGAAAAAATAAGAAAGTCATATATTTGCCGGGCCAGGAAATTGGGGGGGCCAGGCATGACGCGCTTGCGTGTAAGCCGTTCTTTTCCTGCCAATTGGAAACTGCCCCGGCTACGCTGCCGGCCGCCGGTTCCGTCCAAGGCATTCCTGCTCCAACTGCATGGACGGCGCGGGCACAGCCGCTCGCCGCCGCCGTAGCCGACGAGTTGCACGGATCCCCGTTCGCGAATTGATCTGTGGCTATCTTATGTGCCGTGTTACTTCCTGCATGCCGACTTCAAGCTGGGTTGCGACGCGATTGCATGCAGCAGCGCAGCATCGGCAATTCAGGGGGAAGGACAAAAATGCTCGAAATCGCACCATCGCAACAGGCGGCGACCTGGCTCGGCTCGTTCGGCCGGGCGCTCGAGGCCGGCGACATCGAGGCGGCGACGAGCCTTTTCGCGGAGGATTGCTACTGGCGCGATCTGCTGACCTTTACATGGAATATCAAGACCATGGAGGGGCAGGCCGCGATCCGCGAGATGCTGCAGGCGACGCTGGTAGCGGCCAAGCCCTCGCATTGGCGACTGTCCGGCGAAGCCAGCGTTGACGACGGCATTATCGAAGCCTGGTTCAGCTTCGAGACGGGGGTCGCGCGAGGCGAGGGTATCGTCAGGCTGAAGGATGGCCGCTGCCGGACGCTGTTCACGGCGATGACCGAGCTCAAGGGTTTCGAGGAGCGGAAGGGCCCAGCCCGGCCGCTTGGCATCCGCCACAAGGCCGATCCCAAGCGCGAGACCTGGGCGGAAGCCAGAGCGCGCGAGGCGCGTGACCTTGGCATCCATGAACAACCCTATTGCCTGGTGATTGGCGGCGGACAGGGTGGCATTATGCTCGGCGCCCGGCTGCGACAGCTCGGCGTTCCAACCCTCGTCATCGAGAAGAACGCACGCCCCGGCGATTCCTGGCGCAACCGCTACCGCTCGCTCGTGCTGCACGACCCGGTCTGGTACGACCATCTGCCCTATATTCCGTTTCCGGAAAACTGGCCGGTGTTCACGCCCAAGGACAAGATGGGCGATTGGCTGGAAATGTACACCCGGGTCATGGAGCTGAACTACTGGGTCGCCACAAGATGCATCAGCGCCGCTTATGACGAGGCGGAAAAGGTCTGGACGGCCGTGGTCGACCGCGTCGGCCAGCGCATAACGCTGAAGCCGAAGCACATCGTTTTCGCCACCGGCGCCTACGGGCCGCCACGGCGGATCGAACTGCCCGGCGCTGACAGCTTCAAGGGCGAGCTCTTACATTCCAGCCAGTATTCGACCGGCGAAAAATTCCGAGGCAAACGCGTGGCGGTCATCGGCGCGGCAAGCTCGGGCCATGACGTGAGTGTCGACCTCTGGGAGGCCGGCGCCAAGGTCACCATGGTGCAGCGCTCGCCGACGACGGTGGTGAAGTCCGACACGCTGATGGATGTCGGCTTCGAGATTTTTTCGGAAAAGGCAGTGGCGCGCGGCATCACCACCGACAAGGCCGACATGATCGTCGCCTCGGTCCCGTTCGCGCTGGTGCCGAAGGGTCAGAAGGCGCTTTACGACGTGATCCGGGCGCGCGACGCCGATTTCTACAAGCGCCTCGCCGACAGTGGCTTTGCCATCGACTTCGGCGAGGACGAGACCGGGCTGCTGATGAAGGCGTACCGCACCGGCTCTGGCTACTACATCGATGTCGGCGCCTGTGAGCTGATCCTCAACGGCGACATTGCCGTGAAGAGCGGCGTCGGCATCAAGTCGCTGACGCCTAGCGGCGTCCTGTTCGAGGACGGCAGCGAATTGGCCGTCGATGTGATCGTCTGCTGCACCGGCTATCAGTCGATGAACGAGACGGTAGCGGCAATCGTTTCGCGCGAAGTCGCCGACAAGGTTGGCCCGTGCTGGGGGCTCGGCTCCGGCGTCAAGGGCGATCCGGGTCCGTGGCAGGGCGAGTTGCGCAATATGTGGAAGCCGACAGCGCAGGAGGCGCTGTGGTTCCACGGCGGCAATCTGGCGCTGTCGCGCTTCTATTCGAAATATGTGGCGCTGCAGCTCAAGGCGCGCATGGAGGGCATCAAGACGCCGGTTTACGGCAAGCCAAGCAACGCCTAGGCAGCGAGTTCGCGCCCCCATATCCGAATTGATTGCTTTCAGGTCTCAGCCGGAAGCGGTGCCTTAGATGTGAACGGATGTTCCCTACTGGCGGCGCTCCGGTCCCCTAGAGTCTGGTGGGTAAATTCTGTTCATGCGCCGATTTCACCGTCGGGCGGAGATGGAAATATGCTCACGCTTACCGTCAACGGACAATCGTGCCAGGTCGACGTGCCCGACGAGATGCCGCTCCTCTGGGTGTTGCGGGACCATCTCAATCTGGTCGGCACCAAATATGGCTGCGGCATCGCGCAATGCGGCGTCTGCACCGTGCATGTCGGCGGCAAGCCGGTGCGGTCCTGCCAGCTGACCGTCGGCGACCTCGGCACCCGCGCCGTCGTCACCATCGAAGGCATCGGCAGCACGCCCAATGGCGCCAAGGTGCAGCAGGCCTGGCTGGAAGCCGCGGTGCCGCAATGCGGCTATTGCCAGGCCGGGCAGATCATGTCGGCCACGGCGCTGCTGAACGCCAACCCGCAACCCGACGATGCCGACATCGACGCGGCCATGGCGGGCAATCTGTGCCGCTGCGGGACCTATATCCGCATCCGCCGCGCCATCAAGAACGCCGCCGCCAAATCGGCCTGACCATGAAGAGAGCGATCGGCATTCTTGTTTTGGTCCTGGCCGTTGTCGCATTCGGCTTTGCGGGCTGGCTGTTTCTCGCCCGTGCTCCGATGTCCTTCGCCGGCGGCTCGACCGTGGCGCTCGCCGATTATCACGGCACCGATGTCACCGGTGTTCCCGCTCAGCTTGCCAGCGCCGACCTGGTCAAGCGTGGCGAATACCTCACCCATGCCGCCGACTGCCAGGCCTGCCATACCGCCCCTGGTGGCGCGCCTTTCGCAGGCGGTTTCGCCTTCAACATGCCGTTCGGCACGATCTATTCAACCAATATCACGCCGGACAAGAAAACCGGCATCGGCAATTATACCGACGCCCAGTTCCTGGCGGCCGTGCACAAGGGCATTCGCGCCGACGGCGAGAAGCTTTATCCCGCCATGCCCTATGCCTCCTACAGCTTGATGACGGATGCCGATGCGTTGGCGATCAAGGCCTATCTCTTCACGCTGGCGCCGGTGAACGCGCCGCCGAGGCCGGATCAATTGTCCTGGCCGTTCAACCAGCGCAGCCTGATCACGCTCTGGAACGTGGCGTTCAATGCCGACGAGCGTTTCCGTCCCAACACCGGGCAGAGTCCGCAATGGAACCGGGGCGCGTATCTCGCCGAGGCCATGGGCCATTGCGGCGAGTGCCATACGCCGCGCAACCTGGCTTACGGGCTAGACAATCACGGCAAATTCTCCGGTGCTCTCATCGCGGGCTGGCGTGCGTACAACATCACGAGCGACAAGACTTCCGGCATCGGCGACTGGAGCGACAAGGACCTCCTTGCCTATCTCTCCACGGGCCATGCGAACGGCCATGGCGGCGCGGCCGGCCCGATGGGCGAGGCCGCCGACGACAGCCTGAGCTATCTGCTGCCTGAGGATACCCATGCGCTGGTGGCCTATCTGCGTAGCATTCCGGTTCATGCAAGCGACCTGCCGCGCACCGTCACGAGCGCGGCGCCATCATCCTACAAGGAGGGCGCGGTGGCAGATGCCAATTCGCGTGGCGAGAAGATCTTCGCCGGCGCGTGCGCCTCCTGCCATGACTGGACGGGCGTCAGCCCGGTCACCGGCTTTGCCACGCTGACGGGCGTTCGCGCCGTGAACGATCCCAGCGCCATCAACGTGGCGCAAACCGTCATTAACGGCGTCAACCGAAAGACCGCCGACGGCACGATCTTCATGCCGGCCTTCGGCGATGGCTATTCCGACGACGACATCGCGGCCGTGGCCAATTACGTCACAGCGCGCTTCGGCGCAAAGGGCGCGCATCTGGCCGCCAAGAACGTGGCCGCGCTCAGAGAGCAAGCGGCACAGCAATTGAAGGAGGCTCCCAATGGCTGACTTTGCCCGGTCCGACGCCTATTTCTCGGCGCTCCTGCGTGAGGTCCATTCCGCCCGTGCGGCCAAGCCTCCGATCACGATGGCTCGGCGCACCTTCTTCAAGCTGACCGGCGCAGGTGTCGCCGGGCTGGTGCTGGGCTTCCACCTCGGCGACGCGGCCTTCGCGGCAGAGCCGGCCAATGGCGCCGCTGTTGACACCGGCGACCAGGCGTTGAATGCCTTCATCCGCATCGCGCCCGACAATACGGTCACGATTTATTCGAAATGCCCGGAGATCGGCCAAGGCATCAAGACATCCTTCGGCGTGATCATCGCCGAAGAACTCGACGCGGACTGGAACCATGTCGTCATGGAACAGGCCGACATCAACCCCAAAATCTATGGCAGCCAGGGCGCCGGCGGTTCGACCTCGATCCCGCACGCCTGGAACCAGTTGCGCCAGGCCGGCGCCGGCGCCAAGGCGATGCTGGTCGCCGCGGCCGCGGCGCAATGGGGAGTGGATCCGTCGCAGATTGCAGCCCGGGATTCCCTCCTCACCCATGCCGCCAGCGGCCGTTCCGCCACCTATGGGTCGCTTGCGGCAGCCGCGGCGAAGATGCCGGTGCCCGATCCCAAGAGCCTGAAGCTGAAAGCCCGCGCCGACTACCGGCTGATCGGCAAGCGCTACCGCGGCGTGGACGATCCCAAGGTGGTCAGCGGCCAGCCGCTGTTCGGCATCGATGTCCAGCGTCCCGGCATGGTCTACGCCACCTACACCAAATGTCCGGCGGCGGGCGGCAAGGTCAGGTCCTTCAACGCGGACGAGATCAAGGCGCAGCGCGGGGTGCTCGACGCCTTTGCCTTGGAGGGCACAGGCATGATGGTCGAGGTGATGCCGGGCGTGGCCATCATCGCCAGGGACACCTGGAGCGCCTTCCAGGCCAGGGACAAGCTCGAGGTCGACTGGGACCTCGGCGGGGCGTCCAGGGATTCCACGTCGCAATTCTCGGCGGAGGCCAGGAAGGCAGCGGCCAACCTGCCGCAGAATTTTGACAAGGATGTCGGCGACGTCGACAAATCCTTCGCGAATGCCGCCAAAACCGTCGAGGCCTATTACGAGTATCCCTTTGCCGCGCATGCGGCTCTGGAGCCGATGAACACGACGGCGCACTGGCATGACGGGATCATCGAACTATGGGTGCCGACACAGCAGCCGGATCGCGGCCTGCCGCTGATAGGCAAGGTTGCCGGTGTTGCCCCTGAGCAGGTCGTGATGCACCAGACCCGCGTCGGCGGTGGTTTCGGGCGGCGGCTGGTCAACGACTATGCCTGCGAGGCCGCGGCGATCGCCGTGAAGGTCAACGCTCCTGTCAAGCTGCAATGGAGCCGGGAAGACGATTTCGGCCACGACTTCTACCGACCCGCCGGCTATCACCAGTTCAAGGGCGCGATCGACAAGGCTGGCCGCCTCGACGCCTGGCAGGAGCACTTCATCACCTTTACGGCCGACGGCAAGAAAGAGGCCTCGGGGGCCAACCTTACCGACAACCTCAAATATTCGATCAAGGCGCCCAACCTGCGCCGCGCCAAGACGATGTTCCCGTTGAGGGTCCCCACCGGCGCCTGGCGCGCGCCGGGCGACAATGCGCAGGTCTTTGCCGCGCAAAGCTTCATGCACGAGCTGTCGCTGGCCTCGGGCCGCGACCATGTCGAGTTCCTTCTCGATGCGGTGAACCGGGACGTGCCTGAACTGGCCCCCAAGGACCAGAGCGTCAACTTCAGCCCAAAGCGGGCGACCGACGTCATCAGGATGTGCGCCGAAAAGTGCAGCTGGGGAAAGATGCTGCCGAAGGGCGGCGGGCTGGGCCTTGCCTGGTGCTACTCCCACGCAGGCCATGTCGCGCAGGCCGTCGAGCTCAGCGTCGATGCCGACAAGCGCATCAGGATCGATCGCATCGTGGTGGTGCTCGATGTCGGACCTATCATCGACATGGCCGGCTCCGAGGCCCAGGCGCAGGGCGCTTCGACCGACGCTCTTTCGACCGCCATGGGTCTCAAGGTCAACATAGAGGACGGCCGTATACAGGAGCAGAACTACAACGCCTATCCGATCCTGCGCATGCCGTTCGCACCGATGACAGTCGATGCCTATTTCATCCAGTCGGACAATCCGCCGACCGGGATGGGCGAACCCGCCTTTCCGGCGCTGGCGCCGGCGCTGGGCAACGCGATCTTCGCCGCCAACGGAGATCGGGTGCGCCGGTTGCCGTTGCGCGATCTCGGTTACTCGCTGGCAGCCTGATGGCGCGAGGCCTGCTCAATCGTGCCGGTGCGCGAAATGCCTGACCGCGACCTCGACATGCGTGTGCCCGGGATGTGCCTCGAAGCGTTCTGTCTCGTTGTGGTCGCGTGTTTCGTTAGGCCACCATTTGCCGCCGACCACGATACCGTTGGATACCAGTCGCTGGTCCGAGACCAATGAAGCGCCAATGGCGTCAACGAAGGTGAAACGACCCGGCTGCAGTTTCAGCACCGCGACATCGCCGATGCCGCCAACCTTGAGCGCGCCGAGCTCGGGCCTTGCGATAGCCTCGGCCGGGCGTTGCGTCGTCGCGCGCAGCACCTCGTCCAGCGGCATGCCGAGCGCCAGCAGCTTCGACATGCAGACCAGGATGTCGAAGGCAGGGCCGTCGACGCAGTAGAGATGGACGTCGCTGCTGATCACGTCGGGCGCCAGGCCTTCCGCCAGCATCGCCTTCGCGACCTCGAAGTCGAAGGAGCCCATGCCGTGGCCGATGTCGAAGATGAC
>NZ_JANINM010000474.1 GCF_024509055.1 Mesorhizobium sp.
AACGCCTGGATCAACGACTATGAGGAGGCTTTGGCCATCGGCCGGGCGATCGGCGACAAGGTGATCGTGATCGCGACCTCCACCGGTGGCTCGCTGGCGACCTGGGCCGCGACGCAGCCGGGCGCTTCCGACGGGGTCGAGGCAATCGCATTCATCTCGCCGAATTTCGGCGTGAAGGCAGCCGGCGCCGAAGTCCTCACCATGCCGTGGGGCCGGCAGATCGCTGAGCTTGTCGGCGGTAAGGAACGCAGCTTCACGCCACACAACGCGCTGCACGGAAAATTCTGGACCACGAAGTATCCGATGGCGGCGACACTGCCGATGGCAGCGCTCACCAACCTTGCCTTCGACGCGCCGGTCGAGAAGGCGACGATTCCCGCCCTGTTCATCTTCTCGGACTCCGACAAGGTGGTGCGGCCCGACCGCACGCGCGAGATCGCCGGCCGCTGGGGCGGCCCGCACGAACTGGTGCCGGTCGACAATACGGGCGACCCCGACAACCATGTCATCGCCGGCGACGCGTTGTCGCCTTCGACCACGGCCTTCCTGGCGCAAAGGATCGCTGTCTGGGTGAAGGCGCTGACAGAGCAGCAGGCAAGTCAATAAAAAGGCGGCCGGGGCATTACCCCCGGCCGCCTATTTCGTCCCGATGCCAGCTTGGCCAGAAAGGCGACTTAGCTCAAGCCGCCCGGTTTGCCGGCCGCTTGCCGCCGAAGCGGCGCTTGTTGTTGCCTCTGAAGCGCTTGGCGCCATCGCCGTTACGCTCGCCATTCGGCTTGCCGGTTGCCGCGTGTTCGCCGGCAGGCTTGCCGCCGAAACGCTTCTTGCCGTTGTTGCCGTTGCCGGGGCGCCGACCATCGCGGCGGCCGCCATGGTGCTCGCGATCGTTGGCCGGCTCGAAATGGCGCTCGGTCTTTTCCTTCGGGTCGCGCTGCGGATCAGGGCTGCCGAGGTGGTCGGCAATGACCGGCAGCTTCATGCGAATGATGCGCTCGACCTGCCTCAGCTTGGCATTCTCCGAGGGGTCGCAAAGCGTGATCGCGATGCCATCCCTGCCGTTGCGGCCGGTGCGGCCGATGCGGTGGACATAGCTCTCCGCCTCGTCCGGCAGGTCGAAGTTCACGACATGGCTGATGCCGGGCACATCGATGCCGCGCGCGGCGATATCGGTCGCGACCAGGATGCGGACCGAACCGTCGCGGAAATCGTTGAGCGCCTTCTGGCGCGCATTCTGCGACTTGTTGCCGTGGATGACGGCGGCCTCGAAGCCGTCGCGGGCAAGGTCCTTGGTGACGCGGTCGGCGCCATGCTTGGTGCGCGAGAACACGATGACGGAGCGCATCCCCTCGTCGGCCAGCATCTTCGACAGCACTTGGCGCTTCTGCTTGGTGCGGGCAAGCACCACGCTCTGAACGATTTCAGCGGCCGCGGTGCTCTGCGGGGCGACCTCGATGCGGACAGGGTTCTTCAACAGGCCCTTGGCGAGTTCGGCGATCTCATCCGGCATGGTGGCCGAAAATAGCGCCGTCTGGCGGTCCGGCGCGGTCGCCTTGGCGATGCGCTTGACGTCGTTGATGAAGCCCATGTCGAGCATGCGGTCGCCCTCGTCGAGCACCAGCCATTTGGTGTCGGCCAGGATAAGGTCGCCCTCGCGCACCAGGTCGGTCAGCCGGCCGGGCGTGGCGATCAGGATATCGACGCCGGGGCCGATCTTCTTCACCTGGCTGAAGCGCGAAACGCCGCCGAGTACGAGCGCGGTCGAGATGTGGGCGCCCTTGGCCAGCAGCTTGATCGTATCCTCGATCTGGACAGCGAGTTCACGGGTCGGCGCCAGGATGAGGGCGCGCGTCGTCTTCGGGCGGCGTTTGGTGCCGAGCCCGATGATCTTCGACAGGATCGGCAGCGCGAAGGCCGCGGTTTTGCCCGAACCGGTCTGGGCGATGCCCAATATGTCGCGGCCCTCGAGCTGCGGCGGGATCGCCTGGGTCTGGATCGGCTTCGGATCGGCAAAGCCCGCGGCCTGGGTGGCCTTGAGCAGCGCGCCGGTAATTCCAAGTGCTGCGAAACCCGTAAGTTCCGCTGTGGTTTCGTTGGTCAAAATAATCTTCTTTCAGGCGGCCGCGGCCGCAAACATCGATGGCGGCAGGGCGCAACCTGCCGTCGAAAAATTGTCAGGAAACGACAAGGCGGCGGACAGAAAGCCCGCTCGGCTGCGCTGTCGTGCCCGCGGGCATCATGCCCCGGGGCTCTTTCGCCAGCTTTGCTTGTCGACCGGTTCGATCAACCGCAAAGAGGGAAAACAGACGCAACCAGTCTCATTCGTCGAGAGGGCCGAAACGTTCCGGCCCAAGCGCCTATGCCGCTGCATATGGCCGAGTCCGGCTCGAAATGCAAGGGGCTCATGTTGCAGCGCAGCAACAACGGGACGATTGCGGCGCTTGCGCTCCCCTGCCCGCGCGATTACCACAAACGACCTTTCCGTTTTGGGGACCCGGCGATGAAGGACGTGCTGAAGGAACTCGAGCGCCGCCGCGAGGCCGCCCGCATGGGCGGCGGCCAGGATCGCATCGACGCCCAGCACAAGAAGGGCAAGCTCACCGCCCGCGAGCGCATCGAGGTGTTTCTCGACGAAGGGTCGTTCGAGGAGTTCGACATGTATGTCGAGCATCGCTCGACCGACTTCGGCATGGAGAAGACCAAGATCGCCGGCGATGGCGTCGTCACCGGCTGGGGCACGGTCAACGGCCGGCCGGTCTACCTTTTCGCCAAGGATTTCACGGTGTTCGGCGGTTCGCTCTCGGAGGCGCACGCCGAGAAGGTGGTCAAGGTGCAGGAGATGGCGTTGCGCAACCGCGCGCCGATCATCGGCCTCTACGATGCCGGCGGCGCGCGCATCCAGGAAGGCGTGGCGGCACTCGGTGGCTATGCCGAGATTTTCCAGCGCAACGTGCTCGCCTCTGGCGTCATCCCGCAGATCTCGCTGATCATGGGCCCTTGCGCTGGTGGCGACGTCTATTCTCCAGCCATGACGGATTTCATCTTCATGGTGCGCGACACCTCCTACATGTTCGTCACCGGGCCGGACGTTGTGAAGACGGTGACCAACGAGACGGTGACAGCCGAGAGCCTGGGCGGCGCTTCGGTGCACACGACCAAGTCCTCGATCGCCGACGGCGCCTACGATAACGATGTGGAAGCACTTTTGCAGATGCGCCGGCTCGTCGACCTCTTGCCGGCGTCAAACACCGCCGAGATTCCGGAGATCGAGTGCTACCAGTCGGTGACCGACCACGACCTGTCGCTCGACCGGCTGATCCCCGACAACGCCAACAAGCCGTACGACATCAAGGAACTCATCCTGAAGGTCGCCGACGAGGGCGACTTCTTCGAGATCCAGCAGAGCTTTGCCAAGAACATCGTGACCGGCTTCGGCCGTGTCGAAGGCCGCACTGTAGGGTTCGTCGCCAACCAGCCGATGGTGCTGGCGGGCGTGCTGGACTCCGACGCCAGCCGCAAGGCGGCGCGCTTCGTGCGCTTCTGCGACTGTTTCTCGATCCCGATCGTCACCTTCGTCGACGTTCCCGGCTTCCTGCCCGGCACCGCGCAGGAATATGGCGGGCTGATCAAACACGGCGCCAAGCTTTTGTTCGCCTATGCCGAGGCGACAGTGCCGAAGATCACCGTGATCACGCGCAAGGCCTATGGCGGCGCCTATGACGTGATGGCGTCTAAGCATCTGCGCGGCGACATGAACTATGCCTGGCCGACGGCGCAGATCGCGGTGATGGGCGCCAGAGGCGCGGTCGAGATCATCTACCGCAAGGATATCGGCGATGCGGAAAAGATCGCCGCCCATACCAAGGCATACGAAGATCGCTTCCTGTCGCCCTTCGTGGCGGCAGAACGGGGCTATGTCGACGAGGTGATCATGCCGCACTCGACCCGCCGCCGTGTGGCGCGGGCGCTGCGCATGCTGCGCAACAAGGACATGCAGAACCCCTGGAAGAAGCACGACAACATCCCGCTGTGAGGCGGTCGTGTCGCGGCTGGTTCTTTTCGCAGGGCAGCGCTTCGGCAGGTTTGCCATCCTTCTCTTTGTCCTGCCGCTCCTGGTGCCGCTTGGCGTCTGGCTTTACTTCCTTGACACGCATCCGCTTGTCATCATCGCCGGAGGCGCCGTTGCCATACCGGCTGCGATGCTGTCACTCGTCTTGCTTATCGGGATGGTCTTTGCAGGTTTTCGGCGTCGCAAGATCGAAGGCGTCTCAAGACAATCGGTGCCGCGCCTTTGGCAGATGTGGGAGGATCTTGCCGGCAGGTGCCGTGCATCGCGTACGAAGATTGTCCTGAGCCCCGATCTCAATGCCAGCATCGGTGAGGAGCGACCGTTCCTCGGCCTCCTCGGCCGCTGGTACACCCTGACCATCGGCATCCCGCTGCTCGCAGTCACCGACGAGCCTGCGCTCGCTGCCATCCTTGCACACGAGGATGCGCATCTCAGGAACAAGGACACGAATGGCGGCCTCAACATGGCTGAGTTCGACAGTTGTTTCGAGATGATCTTCGACTACGCGCCGCCCGGCAGAACTGTGTCGGGCACCGTCTTTTATTGGATGCTCAGCCCGCTTTCCAAAACGCTTGAGCGTGAGGAGAACAGGCTGTCGCGGCGCGCCGAGATTGAAGCCGACCGACACGCGGCCCAAACCGGAGATGCCCTTGGCGCCGCTCGGGCATTGCTCTTGGTCGGCGCGGCCAGCATGCTTTTCAAGGAGCGGGTCGACGATCCGCTCAGGCGTGAGCTGCTTGGCTCGATGACAGCGCCAGAGCCGCCACTTGCTCGAACGCTGAAAGCCGCCCTCGACCTGACCGACGCTGGGGTGCTGGGGACATTTGTTCAAAAAGCATGGCATGAGCCCGACGACGAAGCGTCGGACCATCCACCGTGGCCGGAGCGTCTGGCCGCGCTGGGGTACAACTCTCCTCCGACGATAGAGCCGGTTCGAGAAACCGCCCTGTCAAAGTTGCTTCGCGACGACACGATAGCGGAGCGCATCCGTCATTTCGACGGTGAATGGACATCGAGGGTCTCTGACCACTTGGATCGGTAAAACTTGCTCGGGCTGGTCGTCGGGTCGAGATTTCCAATGACTAATCATCGCGACATTGTGCGACTGATTGAGCCGTCCCGAAGGCTGGCGCTTTCATGACGGACCACGTTCGCGGGCTCGTCCGGCAGGGTGGAAGACGCGCGCCATCAGCGAGGAACGGCCGCGCGATGCGATGGCGGCGATGGTGGAAAGTGGCCGCCGCAATTCGCCTAGGAGCGTCCCCATCCCTCCATGAGTTCGCGAAGCACCGGCACGATGGCCTGCGGCAGATCTTCGGCAATTAGTCCCGGGCCGAACCGGCTGCCGGCCTCAGCGTGGATCCAGACTGCCGCGCAGGCGGCTTCGAAGGCCGGCATGCCTTGCGCCAACAATCCGGCGGTGATGCCCGACAGCACGTCACCCGAGCCCGCTGTGGCGAGCCAGGGCGCGCCATTGCTGTTGATAGCGGCGCGGCCATCCGGCGATGCGATGACGCTGTCGGCGCCTTTGTAGACGATCACGGCATTGGCGCGCCGCGCGGCCGCGCGTGCCCTGGCCAGTTTGGAAATGGTCTTGTCGCCTGCAATGTCCGGGAACAGCCGTCCAAACTCTCCCTCATGCGGCGTCATCACCAGAGATGGCGCGCCAGGCTGTCGAGCCGCCTCGAACAGTGACTCGGGCGCGTCGCGAAACGAGGTGATGCCGTCGGCGTCGAGCACCACGCCCTCAATACTGGCTTCGCCCTTTCTCACGTCCAGCAATGCCAGGGCAAAGTCGCGTGCTTTCTCGCCGACGCCAAAACCTGGACCGAGCACGAAGGATGAAGGGCGACGATCGCCGAGGAACTCGCCGAGGTCGGCAAGCGTGTCAGCCTTGCTCAGCATGATCGACGTCAGGTGGGTCGCGTTTACCTGCATGCCGTTCGCCGGCGACAGCACCGTCACCGCCCCTGCCCCGCTTCTGGCGGCCGCAAGCGCCGACAGCCGCGCGGCGCCCGTGGCCGATGGCCCGCCGGAAAAGACGCTCGCATGGCCGCGCCGGTATTTATGCGTGTCGACGGCGGGCAACGGGAGTTGGCCTTGCCATAGTGACGGCCCGTTCTCGAAGGTGCGCGGCGCGACCTGATCGATGATGCCGTCGCCAATGCCGATGTCCGCAAGGACGACCTCGCCACATCGCTCGCGTCCCGGCAAAAGCAGGTGCCCCGGCTTCTTTCGCGCGAAGGTCACGGTGACGGTCGCGCGAAATGCCGTGCCCAGAATGTCGCCGCTCTCCCCGGAAACGCCGGAGGGCAAGTCGACCGCGACCACGGGCAGGTCGAGATCGGTCACAGTCTCGACTGCCCTGGCTGCATCGCCTGACAGCGGCTTCGACAACCCTGCCCCGTAGAGCGCGTCCACCACCAACGATCCAGGGTCCGCCGCGAAGGCCGATAGCGATTGCCGGTCCACGGCACATTCAGCCGCCGCGAGCGCGGCGTCGCTATCCGCACGCGGCTCCCCCGACACCCACATTGCAACGTCGACACCAGCCTCGGCCAGAAGCCGCGCCACGACATAGCCGTCACCGCCATTGTTGCCGGGGCCGCACAGCACGTGGACCTGCTTCGCGGCTGGACAGCGCGCCAGCACCACGGCAGCCACCGCTTCGCCGGCGCGCTGCATCAGCCCATAGCCGTCGAGCGGTCCGGCCGCGATCGCCAGCCGGTCGGCCTCGGCCATTTCGGCCGGCGAGAGAAGTTCGTTGCTCATGGGATTGCCGATCCTGTTCCGATCAAGCATTGTCCAGTTTTCGGTTCTAGGCAAACAGCAACAGCGCCGCCGGCAGCGGCGACATCCGAGGGGATTGCCTGCAAATTGCGCGACCTGCCCAAATTTTGCGCAGACTACCCGAGCGGCGATGTATAGGCTTTAAGCGCCAATGACGCATCCGGTGCAGCAAATGACGCGATTGTGCATCCGGACGCGGCACGGCGCCGAATTCGCCTGGCGCCGCCTCTGTCTGCGGGAACTGGCACGGTTCGTGCTTGATGGAGGCGCAAGCGGGGCGCACAACCCGTCTTTCTGGCAGTGGAGGCCACTTTCTACATGAAAAAGATCGAAGCGATCATCAAGCCATTCAAGCTGGACGAAGTGAAGGAAGCGCTTCAGGAGGCCGGACTGCAAGGCATCACCGTCACCGAGGCCAAGGGTTTCGGGCGCCAGAAGGGCCATACCGAGCTCTACCGTGGCGCCGAATATGTCGTCGACTTCCTACCCAAGGTGAAGATCGAGGTGGTGCTCGGGGACGATGCCGTCGAGGGCGCGATCGAAGCGATCCGCAAGGCTGCACAAACGGGGCGCATCGGCGACGGCAAGATCTTCGTCTCCAACATCGAGGAAGTCGTGCGCATCCGTACCGGCGAAACCGGCCTCGACGCTATCTGACGTTCAGATTTCCAACTCTCTCCTCCTCCTCAAGACACGTCATCACACAGGGAAGATATGACATGACGACAGCCAAAGACATCATGAAGCAGATCAAGGACAACGACGTGAAGTTCGTCGACCTGCGCTTCACCGATCCACGCGGCAAGCTGCAGCATGTGACGATGGATGTCGTCGAGGTCGAGGAAGACATGTTCGCCGATGGCGTCATGTTCGATGGCTCGTCCATCGCCGGCTGGAAGGCGATCAACGAGTCCGACATGGTGCTGATGCCGGATACCGATACCGTGCACATGGACCCGTTCTTCGCCCAGTCGACCATGGTCATCCTGTGCGACATCCTCGATCCGGTGTCGGGCGAGGCATACAACCGCGACCCGCGCGGCACCGCCAAGAAGGCCGAAGCCTACATGAAGTCGGAAGGCATCGGCGACACCATCTATGTCGGCCCGGAAGCCGAGTTCTTCGTGTTCGACGACGTCAAGTACAAGGCCGATCCCTACAACACCGGCTTCCGTCTGGACTCGACCGAGCTGCCGTCCAACGACGACACCGACTACGAGACGGGCAACCTCGGCCACCGTCCACGCATCAAGGGCGGCTATTTCCCGGTGCCGCCGATCGATTCCGCCCAGGACATGCGCTCGGAAATGCTGACCGTGCTTGCCGAGATGGGCGTGCGCGTCGAGAAGCATCACCATGAGGTCGCCGCCGCCCAGCACGAACTCGGCATCAAGTTCGACACGCTGGTGCGCAACGCCGACAAGATGCTGATCTACAAGTATGTTGTGCATCAGGTCGCCAACGCCTACGGCAAGACGGCGACCTTCATGCCGAAGCCGATTTTCGGCGACAATGGCTCGGGCATGCATGTGCACCAGTCGATCTGGAAGGGCGGCAAGCCGACCTTCGCCGGCAACGAATATGCCGGCCTGTCGGAAAGCTGCCTGTTCTACATCGGCGGCATCATCAAGCACGCCAAGGCGATCAACGCCTTCACAAACCCGCTGACCAACTCCTACAAGCGTCTGGTGCCGGGCTATGAGGCGCCGGTTCTGCTCGCCTACTCGGCGCGCAACCGCTCGGCCTCCTGCCGCATCCCGTTCGGCAACTCGCCGAAGTCGAAGCGCGTCGAGGTCCGCTTCCCCGATCCGGGCGCGAACCCCTATCTCGGCTTCGCCGCCATGCTGATGGCCGGCCTCGATGGCATCAAGAACAAGATCCACCCCGGACAGCCGATGGACAAGGATCTCTACGACCTGCCGCCGAAGGAGCTGAAGAAGATCCCGACCGTCTGCGGTTCGCTTCGTGAAGCCCTGCAGAGCCTCGACAAGGATCGCGGCTTCCTGAAGGCCGGCGGCGTCTTCGACGACGACCAGATCGACTCCTACATCGAGCTGAAGATGGCCGAGGTGATGCGCTTCGAAATGACGCCGCACCCGGTCGAGTACGACATGTACTACTCAGTCTGAGCGACGGCATTTTCGAAAAAAGAACCCCGGCGAAAGCCGGGGTTCTCGCATGGACAGGCTGTCGGAGGGCTGACGCCTATCCCGCAAGCTCGTCGGGGCCGTGCAGCGTCCAGTCGGCGCGTCGGGCCAGGAACAGCAGGTAGTAGACCGCGGCGACGGCCATGATCGCCAACGTCGCGATCAGGCTCGGGCGCCCGAACGAGGCGTCGAGCCAGTTCTGGTAGGCGACGTAGACCAGCGCCACGAAGGCGAGGATCGCCGGCACCGGGAACAGCGGCATGCGGTAGTGCCCGCCCGAAGTCGAGCCGTTGCGCCGACCGGCGAAGACCGCCACGCAGAGCAGCGCATAGATCACCACCAGCGACGTACCGCTGACCACCAGCAGCAGGTTGAGGTCGATGAAGCAGGCAATCGCCGACAAAACGACCACCACGATGGTTGCGATCCATGGGGAGGCATAGGTGCCATGGACGGACGCTACCGCGTTGTTGATGGGGCCGAACCAGGTCTTGTCACGGCCGGAGCTGAAGAGTAGCCGGGCTGCCTGCAGGATGATGGCAATGACGGCGTTGAAAATGGCCACAGCGATCGCCATGCTGATCGCCACCGTCAGCCAATGGCCGCCGCGCGCCTCGAGGAAATATTCGATCTTTTGCGGTGCGGCGAGCAGCCCGACGAGATCGGGCGAGCCGAGCAGCACGGCGGTGAGCGGAATGAGTTCGGCCGCAACGGTGATCACGAGCGCCCAGAGCACCACCTTGCCGATGTTGCGCTTGGCGTCATGCGTTTCCTCGCCGAAATAAGCTGCCGCCCCATAGCCGTTATAGGCAAAGAGCGAGACGGCGGTGGACGCCAGGATGATGGCGGCTGATGCCGGCACCAGCGCGTTGGTCGTGGTGTCGAGCAGTTGCGGCGATGTGAACAGGCTCGACAGCGGCCGCTCGACATGGGCGAAGCCGAGACCGGTCAGGATCAGCAGCGCCAGCATCTCGATGCCGAGGAAAATGCCGGTGACGAAGGCATTGACCTTGATGCGCAGCGCCGCGACGGCGCCAGCCAATATGATGGTCACCACGCCGACCCATTGCGGGCTGAGATTGGGGATGATGACGCCGAGATAGGTGCCGACGCCGAGCGCGATGACGGCGACGATCAGCACGATCGAGACGAACACCAGCACCAGCGTGACGAAGCCCCAGAAGCGGCCGAGCGTGCGGCCGATCATGGTGTATTCGCCACCGGCCATCGGATAGGCCGACGACAGTTCGGCATAAACAAAGGCCATGAACAGACCGATGACGGCCGCGATGACAAAGCTCAGGAATGAGCCCGTGCCAGCCAGCGCGATGACGCCCGGCACGATGATGAAAACCGATGATGCAGGCGTAACCGCCGAAAGCACGATCATCAGCGTGCCCAGCGCATTCAGTGCCCGGTCGAGGCCCTTTGCGCCGGAAGCGGCCTTGTCGGCGGCCGCTGTTGTGGCTTCGTTTGTGGACATTGTCCTCCCCTTTTTTTAATTGGATAAAAATTATTATCCGCAATGGAAGCTAGCCATATCGACACTCAGCGTCAATAAATATGCGATATCCTGACTTGCAAAAATCCACAGGCCAGTTTTTATTGAATCAAATTCAGGAAACAGAAATGGGCAGACCGAAGACACAGACCGACCGCCGCCTGACACTCGTTGCGGCCGCGGAGTCGATGATCGCCAAGCGCGGTCTTGCGGGCGTCACGTTGCGCGACGTCGCCAATGAGGCGGGGATGAGCTCGAGCGCCCTGCTCTACTACTACCCGGGCCTCAAGGAGCTGCTGGACGACGTGCAGGGAAAGGCGGTCGAACGCTTCTGCACGCAGCGCGCGGCGGTTGTCGCGGCGATCGCCGATCCACGCCAGCGGTTGAAGACGATGCTCGAGAGCGGGCTGCCGACGGACCCCGACGACCAGCTCTGCCGGCTACTGCTCGAGCTCGGTGCCTATTCGCGCTCTGATGCCAGTTATGCCGCGCGCCACATCACGCTCTTCGAGCGCCAGGTGGCAATCTATGTCGGCATTCTCGAAGCGGGTGCGGCCACCGGCGTCTTCAAGCTGAACGTGGCGAGCGAGATCATAGCGCGTGGGTTGGTCGTGCTGGAAGACGGCCTCGGCCTGCATCTCGTCAACGTCGTGCCGGCTGTCGACCACGCATCGGCGCTGGCAATCCTCACCAATTACGCGGAATTCGCAACCGGCTGCAGCCTCGGCTGAGCCGGCCTTGATCAAACGGAGCATATTGCAGCATGGACCGACTGCCGACCTCGACCACCACGCCGACCGGCAAAGCGCGCGCCAGGAGCCTCGGCATTCCGCTGCCGGGCATCCCGGGCCCAGCCAACGCCATCACCGATGTCGACGGGGTGTTGCTTGGCTATGCGACCCTCATCAAGGGCGACGGCAAGCTCAGCCTCGGGCACGGCCCGGTGCGTACGGGTGTGACGGCAATCCTGCCGCTCGGCCGCGACGGCGTCGGCATCTCCTGCGCGGCCGGCTATCACTCCTTCAACGGCAATGGCGAGATGACTGGCGCTTCATGGCTGGAGGAAGCGGGCAGCCTGAGCATGCCGATCCTGATCACCAACACCCATGCGGTCGGCCCTTGCCACCGCGGCGTCATCGATTGGGTCGCGCGCAACAAGCCGGAAGTCGCCAATCAGTGGCTGCTGCCGGTCGTGGCCGAGACCTGGGACGGCTATCTCAACGATATCAACGGCTCGCATGTCACCGTGGATCACGCGATGGAAGCGATCGACAATGCCGCCGGCGGCGCTATCGAGGAAGGCTCGGTCGGCGGCGGCACCGGCATGAACTGCTATGCCTTCAAAGGCGGCTCCGGCAGCGCGTCGCGTATCGTCGACTACGGCCACCGCTCCTATAAGGTCGGCGTCTTCCTGCAGGCCAATTTCGGTTCGCGCGGCGAACTTAGCATTGCCGGGGTGCCGCTTGGGGTCGAACTCGCCGCCGACAATCCGATGGAGGCCTATTTCAGCGGCGGGCCGACCGGCGCCGGTTCCTGCATCGGCATCGTCGCAACCGACGCGCCGCTGCTGCCGGGCCAATGCAAGGCGCTTGCCCGGCGCGTGCCGCTCGGCCTGGCGCGCACTGGCACCGCCGGCTCGCATTTTTCCGGCGACATCTTCCTCGCCTTCTCTACCGCCAACCGCGATGCGCTCAACGGCCGCTTCCCGAAAGGCGCGCCGACCGAGCAGAGCTACAGCCACATGGATTTTGTGCCGTGGGGCCGCATGGACGATTTCTATACCGCCGTGGTGCAGGCGACCGAGGAGGCCGTGCTCAATGCGCTGATCGCCAATACCGACATGGTCGGCCGCGACGGCAACCGAACGCCTGCCCTGCCGCATGCCGAGGTCGTGGCAGCTCTGAAGTCGCGTGGTGTGATCGCCGGCTGAGGGCTACGGTCCGGCCCACCACCCGCAGGCATGCAAAAAAGCCCCAGCGTTTCCCGCTGGGGCTTTTTGTATCGTTGGAAGGTCGCCACAGCGCCGGCTGATGCCCGCGCCGCGCGAGGCATCAGGCCGCCGCTGAAACCTTCGCGTCGGTCGCAACCTGCGAGATCGTCTTCAGGACCTGCGAGGCGATCTGGTAGGGGTCGCCCTGCGAGTTCGGGCGGCGATCTTCCAGATAGCCCTTATAGTCGTTCTTGACGAAGGAATGCGGGACGCGGATCGAGGCGCCGCGGTCGGCGACGCCGTAGCTGAACTTGTTCCACGGCGCGGTCTCGTGCTTGCCGGTCAGGCGCTTGTCGTTGTCC
>NZ_JANINM010000475.1 GCF_024509055.1 Mesorhizobium sp.
TGTTGGTCTTCTTGCGGTAGTCGTTGGCGACGCTCATCTCGCGCATGTCGTCGATCACGCCGCCGCTGGAAACGCCGCCTAGATTGGCCAAGGTCACGTTGTGCTTGATGTGGTCGATAAGGTTGAGTCCGTAGGTCTTGCGGTCCTCGGTGACGTAGGCGATGCGGTTTTCCACCGCCCTGCTCACCGTCGAAAGGTCGAGGGGCTTGCCCCGCAGGAAAACCTCTCCGGTGATGCGGCGGCCATAGGAGCGGCCGAAAAGGCTCATGGCGAATTCGGTGCGCCCGGCGCCCATCAGTCCGGCGATGCCGACCACCTCGCCCTTGCGCACATTGAGGTTGATGTTCTTGATCACCTGTCGTTCGGCGTGGATCGGATGGAAGACGGACCAGTTCTTCACCTCGAAGATGACCTCGCCGATCTCCGGCTCGCGTGGCGGGTAGCGGTCGTCGAGCGAGCGGCCGACCATCGAGGTGATGATGCGGTCCTCGCTGATGTCTTTGCGGGGAAGCGTCTCGATGGTGCGCCCATCACGGATCACCGTAACCTTGTCGGCGACGCGGTTCACCTCGTTGAGCTTGTGCGAGATCAGGATCGAGGTCATGCCCTGGCGCTTGAACTCGAGCAAGAGGTCGAGCAGCGCCTGGCTGTCCTTCTCGCTGAGCGAAGCGGTCGGCTCGTCGAGGATCAACAGCTTGACTTCCTTGCTGAGCGCCTTGGCAATCTCGACCAGTTGCTGCTTGCCGACGCCGATATTGGTGATCAGCGTCTTGGGATCTTCCTTGAGGCCGACTTTTTCGAGCAATGTGCTGGTGCGCTGCTCGTTGGCGTCCCAGTCGATGACGCCGTAGGTGGCATGCTCGTTGCCGAGGAAGATGTTTTCCGCGATCGACAGCATCGGCACCAGGGCAAGCTCCTGGTGGATGATGACGATGCCGATATGCTCGCTGTCATGGATGCCCTTGAAGTGGCACGCCTGGCCGCGAAAGACGATCTCTCCGTCATAGGTGCCGGAGGGATAGACGCCCGACAGCACCTTCATGAGCGTCGACTTGCCGGCGCCGTTCTCGCCGACGATGGCGTGGATCTCGCCTTCCTCGACACTGAGGTTGACGTTCGACAGCGCCTTCACACCGGGGAACGTCTTGGTGATGTCGCGCATCTCCAAAATCGTCGAGGCCATCAGGATCCGCTCCCTGGCGCATGGCTTCCATTCCCGGAAAATCTCATGCGCGAAATCAACATGCCGCCGCGCTTTGCGCTGCGGAAGCCGGCAAAACCATACCGGGGTCGCTTCTGAACGAAAAGGGGCCCTGCATCGCGCAGGACCCCTTCTTTAAGACTGGATTACTTCAGGTCTTCGGCCTTGATGTAGCCGGAGTCGACGACCAGCTTCTGGTAGTTCGACTTGTCGACTTCATGCGGCGTCAGCAGGATCGAGGGAACGACCTTGACGTCGTTGTTGTAGGTCTTGGTGTCGAGGCCGTCCGGCTTGCCGCCGGAGAGCACCTTGTCGACCAGCTGCACGGTGGCCTTGGCCAGGTCGCGGGTGTCCTTGAACACGGTCGAATACTGCTCGCCCGAGATGATGAGCTTGACCGAGGCGGTTTCGGCATCCTGGCCGGTCACGACCGGCCAGGGCTGCGCGGCCGTGCCGTAGCCGACAGCGCGCAGCGAGGCGGTGATGCCGCGCGACAGGCCGTCATAAGGCGACAGAACGCCATCGACGCGGCTGCCGTCCGAATAGTTGGCCGAGAGCAGGTTGTCCATGCGAGCCTGGGCGGTCGCGGCGAGCCAGCGCAGCGTGCCGACCTTGTCCATGCCCATCTGGCCGGACTTGATCTTGATCGAGCCGTTGTCGATCAGCGGCTGCAGTACGGACATCGCGCCGTTGTAGAAGAAGAAGGCGTTGTTGTCGTCCGGCGAACCGCCGAATAGCTCGACGTTCCACGGCTTGGTGTTCGGGAAACGATCCTTGAGACCGCTGACCAGCGAATTCGCCTGGATGACGCCGACGCCGAAATTGTCGAAGGTGGTGTAATAGTCGACGTTCTTGGTCTTCTTGATCAGGCGGTCATAGGCGACGACGACGACGCCGGCGTCGTTGGCCTTCTGCAGCGCGTCGGCCATGGTGGTGCCGTCGATCGAAGCGATGATCAGCGCCTTCGGGCCTTTGGTGATTTCGTTTTCGAGCTGGCTGAGCTGGTTCGGGATGTCGTCCTGCGCATATTGCAGGTCGACCGTGTAGCCGAGCGCTTCGAGCTGGGACTTGACGGCGTCGCCGTCATTGATCCAGCGCTGCGAGGTCTTGGTCGGCATCAGCACGCCGACGAGGCCCTTGTCGGCTGCGTGCGCCGAGTAGGTCATGGCAGCAATGCCAAGGGCCGCGACGGCGGCCAGCGTCTTGATGATCTTCACGATTACTCTCCCTGGTTGATGGACGCGACACCTCGGGGCTTCGCGGGCCGCGCAGTCGAGCAGGAGCGCTGACGCGCCGCTGTCGGCTTTATCGATCTCCGGTATCCTCCCAATCGGCCCCGCGGCGCTTTTTTTCAATCGATACGATTTTGCTCGTGACCGATCCCGGCACCTCGGAACAGGCGAAGGTTGTGTCCCTTTGACATAACTGTCAAATGCGATCTTTGGTGGTTGCTATATCGAAACTGGTATAGGGTGAGCCGCAACGAGAAGTTTGGGGAGGTGCGGAAATCATGGCGGCGCTGCGCGATCCGGACGGAATATCGGGTGGTTACCAGAAACTGCCGGGAGACGGCGAAACGCTTCTGCGCAGCGGCCTGAGCCTGCGCCACATGCGCATGATCGCGGCGCTCGACGATCACGGTCGGGTGAGCGCGGCCGCCCAGGTCATGAACATATCGCAGCCCGCCGCCTCGCGCATGATCGCCGAGATGGAGGCGGTGCTCGACGTGAGGTTGTGCGAGCGGCTGCCGCGGGGCGTTACGCTCACTCCGTATGGCCAGGCGCTCGCAAGACGCGCCCGCTCCATCCTGCTCGAGATGCGCGAGGCTGACCGCGAGATTTCCGAGCTCAAGGCGGGCAAGGGCGGTTCGGTGTTCCTGGGTGCCGTGACGGCGCCGGCCATCGAACTCGCGGTGCCGGCGATCCGCGAGATCCGCCGCATCTATCCGCGCATCGAGATCACCATGCAGGTCGAAACGTCGAACGTGCTGGCGCGCGAGCTGATCGCATCCCGCCACGACTTCATCATTGCCCGCATTCCCGACGACCTTAATCCGCGGCTGTTCGAATCGCGCGTCATCGGTGTCGAGAAGGCCTGTCTCATCGTGCGGCGCGGTCATCCGCTCGCCAGTGGCAGAGTGGTCCGGCTGGAAGAGACGGCGGCCTATGACTGGGTCTTTCAGTCCGGCGGCTCGCCGCTGCGCCAGGCGATGGAGAGCAACTTCCTGAACCGCGACATTCCGCTTCCGGACCGCATCCTCAACACCAGCTCGCTGTTGCTGACACTGGTGATGGTGGCGCAGTCCGACGCCATCGCACCGGTGTCCATACAGGTGGCGAAGTTCATCCAGGGCCCCGACGGGTTGGCCGGCGCCATCGACGTCGTCCAGACCGAGTTCGACATCGAGGTGAGGCCTTATAGCCTGATAACGGTGAAGAACCGCGTGCTCTCGCCGGCGGCCAAGATGCTGCACGACTTCATCTTGCGCGAGGTAGGCTAATGGAACGAGAATGGCATTCGTACGTTCAAACCGATCGGCAGCTCGCTGGAGCCTGTTGCGGGTGAGGGAAGAGCTGCCGGTGCTCACAGCTCGGAGGTTTTGATGGAACGTCGGTTGTTTCTGACTGGACTGCTTGGCGTGGCGGGGGCGGCAGCACTTGCAAGCCTGGCCGGTCCCAGCAAGGCGGTTGCTGGTATTCCCGCCGGCAACGGAATTCTGGATGAGCTCGACAAGCCGGACATGACGGTGTCCGAAGGAGACGATCAGCCTGAGGTGGAGCTGGTCTCGTACCATCGCCATCACCGGCACCATCGCCATCATTGGCGCCATCACAGGCGCCGGCACGCTTGGAGAAGGGTGTGCCGCCGCGTTTGGCACCGTGGCCGTTGGCATCGCCGCTGCTGGCGCGAGCGCGTCTGGATCTGGTAGGTAATAGGGACTTCAGGACTTGGCGCTTGCCCGTTCGGGTCTTGCACGAAAATGCAAGACCCGAACATTGCTGCTTGCGATCACCGTTTTTTCGAAGTCGGTGTTCGTTGCCGGTTGTTGAACCGGTGCTTCCGGTGAACGGCTCTAGGGCCGACTGTCGTTGCGCAGCCCCAACCTTCGAACGGGGCAAAATATGACAGCGACCTTCTCCGTTTCACGCAGAGTCATGCTCCGGAAAAAGGCAACGGCGCGCGAAGTCTCGTGCTGCAATTTCTCCAGAAGGGGCGTTCTGCGATGCGGGCGTTCATACTGGATCAGGGTTTTGAATGGGGTCTCCGACACGAACTGGCTTTGTGCGCAGATGGCTGGCGTGAGCTGATAGACCGTGCTGCGCGCGCAAGGCATGTGAAGGGGACTGAAGATGGTGAAGTCCACTGGTCCCCTTATCTGTTTCGTCCATCCCAAGAGGTTTCGCGCCGCTCGTCTTGAAAGCGTATAGCCGGCTGTCCCGATGTGCTGGCCCAGCATCCGGGCCACTGACAATCCATCGTCGATCGCTGTGCGGCGCCGGTCCATGCGGACCGGTGTAAAAAAAGTCTCAAGCTTTACAATGTCGGCGTCGGCGGGGATCCATCTGTCGTTAGTCAGTAATGATCGGGCGCTTTCGGAGAAGATGATGTCATCTTCAAAGATCGACGCGTACGGATCGTCGCCATCGGCGATCATCTGCCAGCAAAGCCGATGACTGTCGAAGCAGGCTGTTTCGGCATGGCTAAGGTTTGGAGCGGGGACGACGCTGGAGGCCTCAATTGCCGCAACGCGGTCGAACGGAGCGCCAATCCTGGCAAACTCCGCAATTATGTGGGCCAAGCGGTCTTCTGACTGGTCGAGGTTTATTGCATAACACTTCATGATCGCGACGGCTAACATGAAGAAGATTCAAGAAACAGCGTATTTCGGAAATCGTACCAATAATGGGCGAGGTCTATATTGGGTAGCGGCCCCTCCGGATGGAAATATACGTCCCACTCCGCCTCGAAATCAGTCCCAAACCCTTGCGGCGCAAGCTGGAGCGGGTAGCGGGAATCGAACCCGCGCGTTCAGCTTGGGAAGCTGACAGGCTACCATTACATCATACCCGCGCTGCAGCCTCGTTACCATGACGCCCCGGCTACAGGCAATCAGCAAAGCGGAAGTGTCATCGCCTTGCGACAGGCAACTCCATGCGCACGCGGGCGCCCCGCCACGTGCCGCTCAAAATCCGGATCGTGCCGTCATGCAGATGGGCGATCTGCCTGGCAAGGTTGAGGCCGAGGCCTGCTCCGCGCGACTGCGGCTGCAGGCGGTAGAAAGGCTGGAAGACGTTGTCCCTCTCTTCCGGCGGGATGCCGGGGCCCTCGTCGCGGACCTCGATCGCGCCGTTCTCGTCTACCGCGACCGTTATCGTGCCGGAGCCTCCGCCATGGTCGATGGCGTTGCGCACGAGATTTGCCAGGGCGCGCTCGACCTGCAGGCCGTTCGCCTGGATGAGGATCGTGCTTCCCGGCGGCTCGAAGGCAAGGTCGTAGCCGGCCTCGATCGCCAACGGCGCGAAGTCGGCGGCTACCCGGCGGGCGAGCTCGCCAAGGTCTATGGCCTTGCGCTCGTCGCCAGGCCGCTCCAGCATCTGATGGTCGAGCAGTTGCTGCGCCAGGTGCGACAGGCGCTCGATGTCGTGCAGGAGGCGCTCGCTCTCCGGTTCCTTGGTCAGGAGTTCGGCGCGGGTGCGCAGGATGGCGATCGGCGTGCGCAATTCGTGCGCGGCGTCGGTGAGGAAGCGGTTGTGCTGGTCGTAGCCGTGCGCGAGCCGTGCCAGCGTCTGGTTGAAGGCCTGCACCAGCGGCGCGATCTCCTGCGGCACGCGCTGGACGGGCAGCTGCATGCCCCGCGTGTTGATGTCGATGCGCGCGGCCTGATCGGCCGTGTCGACAAGGCCGGCGAACGACCTGCGCACCACGGCAGGCGTCGTCACCAGCGTGGTAAGGCCCATGACCACGACGATGGGCAGAAGCAGAACGGCGATGATCAGCGCCAGCGCCGGCAGCGCGCGCTGCCAGTTGCGGCTGCCGTCGGGGTTTCGGGCGACGTCGACGGTTGCCGAGATGTTGACTTCCAGCCCGTCCGTCTGCTCCCGCGAGGAGCGCGTCGAGGTGACGATCTGCACCAGGCCAGCCTTCGTCGTGGCGTTCTCGACAAAGGCTTCGGGGCGAAGATCGTCTCTGTGCAGGTCGAGCGTCGCGTGCTCGACGGCATCCAGCAGGGCGCCGGGCGCCCCGGTATAGACGTCCGGCACGTCTCCGGAACGGACGCTCTGCCCTGTCTTGTCCCGGATGATGTACCAGACATGCGGGAAGCTCTCGCGGAACTCCCGCAGCTCTTGCGTCTCGCGCACCACCAGCTGGCCGTCCTTGTCGCGGTCGACCGCGCCCTTCAAGGCGGCTGCCGCGGCCTCGTTGTCGACCATGAGCGTGGGGTTGGCGATCCACAGCGCGGCGGCGCACAGCGCGATGAAGATGGCAAGCATCGCCGCCTGTAGCAGGATCAGCCGCCGCACAAGCACCCATTGCAGCGAACGCGGGCGCCGCTGTCTCACGGCAAGGCCCTGAGCAGATAGCCGATGTTACGGATGGCCCGGATTTCGATGCCGGCCGTGACGTCCTCGAGCTTGCGGCGCAGCCTCGAAATATGCGCGTCGAGCGCGTTGGAGCCGATCTCGTCGTCCAGCGCGTAGACGGCCTCCTCCAGTGTTGAACGCATCACCGCGCGGCCGGATCGGCGGACTAGTGTCTCGAGCACCAGCCGCTCGCGCCGAGGCAGGTCGAGCACCCGATCCTCCACCAGCGCCTCACGGTCGTGGAAATCGTAGACGAGGCGGCCGACCGCGATGCGCTCGGCGCGCAAGGTGAACTGGCGCCGATGCAGTGCGCGAAGCCGAGCCACCAGCTCCTCGGTGGCGAAGGGCTTGACCATGTAGTCGTCGGCGCCGGCGTTCAGCCCGCTGACGCGATCGTCGAGCCCACCCATCGCCGTGAGGGCGATGACCGGCGCATCGACATTCATGGCCCGCAAGCGCGGGATGAGGTCGAGGCCTTCGCCGTCGGGCAGGCGGCGGTCC
Source organism: Mesorhizobium sp. (assembly GCF_024509055.1). Lineage (GTDB taxonomy): Bacteria > Pseudomonadota > Alphaproteobacteria > Rhizobiales > Rhizobiaceae > Mesorhizobium. Next base: position 7,285 of record NZ_JANINM010000475.1, read on the forward strand.
AGCACGATGGCGTCGTGGGTTCCGAGCCTTGCCATGATCTCGGCGTCGGCCAGCGTCGAGCTTCTGTCGACGACTATGTCCTGGCGCTCGAGTGCCGTCTTCAGCACCGACGCCATTTCCGGCTCGTCCTCGATCAGCAGGATGCGCATCGTGTGGCCTCCGTCGGTGGAGCGCTGTTCGCGCGCAGTCGCATCATTTGAGGCCGGTAATGTGTTGGCCGGTGCCCGGCAAGAGCCAGCCCGGCGCTTTGCAATGGGCTCATTCGCACTCCAGCCTGGGCTTGCGGAAATTGGTGATGAACCAGCGGCGGCCGGAAGAACGCGCGTAGAAGGTGTAGAAACATTCCTGGCGCTCGACATAGCCGGGGGTCTCGGTCACCTCATATTCGGTGCCGTGCTTGGTATGGCGCACCTCGCCGCTCGACGTGCCGGAGACCACATTGGTGGATGTCTTGCGCCATTGATAGGCGCGCTCGCCCGGGCCGAGGTCGACGACGGTCGCCGGCGGCCCGTAGTCGAGGATGACGGACTCGACCGGCTGTCCGACATAGTTCTTCATGATGTCGGAAGCACATGCGGACACCGCGAGCAGCGCCGCCGCGAGAAGCGTCTTCAAGGCCCGTTCAAGGCCCTTGGCTGATATGGACATGGCTTGATTCCTGTCGTGGAGAAGCGCTTCGGGCTAGGCCACGAAAATTGCCTCGACATTACGCGGCCACACGCAATCAGCCTCCTTGGGGAGGGGGCGGAGAAAGGCAGTTTCCCGCGGTGGAGATCGGCGGGGCGGCCGCCACGGAAAACTGCTCTCCGGCAGTCGTGACCTAGAACCGGTAGTTGATGCCGGCCTTCAGTTCATGGCTGCCTATATCGGTCTTCGCTGTGCCGAAGGCCGATCTCGTCTCCACATTGGGCGTGCGGATGTAGTCATACTCAACCTTGGCGGACAGGCCGCCGGCAAAGGCCTGCTCGACGCCCGCGCCGACCAGATAGCCGAGCTTGCGGCTGTCGGTGTCGGTCACGCCGTCGCCTTTCTTGAACGTGGTCACCGCCACGCCCGCGGTGCCGAAGATGAGCGTCTGGTCGAACGAAAGGCCTGCTTTGGCCTTGGCCGCCGCGCGCCACTTCTCCTTGATGTTGCCGCCCTGGACATCATGCCTGGCGCTGCCGAGATAAGAGCCTTCCAGCTCGGCGCCGAATACGGCCGGCCCCGTCTGTATGTTGTAGCCGGCCTGCACGCCGCCGCTCCAGCCGTTCCTGTCGGCGAACGGATTGGGCATTTTCGTGAAGGCCGTTCCGCCATGGACGCCGACATAGGCGCCGCTCCACTGGAAGGCGGGTGGCTCGTTGTAGGTGGGCGAGAGGTCGGCGGCCGTCGCGGCCCCGCTGCAGACGGCAAGGCCGGCTGCCCCGATCAGAATTCCGGTGCGAAAAAACATTTGCAACACTCCAGACGCGCATGCGCAGGGCAAGGCCGTGCGCGGATTGACTCGTGGAGCCGGCCCTTGGGTGGCGATGCTCCGGTTTTCTTGTCTTTCGCGGGCAAAGCAATTCCGTCCGGCAAGGCACCTGCCTTGCGGTCCGAACTTCCGTCGCCACAGTGCTCGAAAGACCTGATCTATCTGGCGGGCGAAAATTGCAAGCACATTGCGCAGTTCAAGGAAATGAAGATTTTTCTATTTATTTTCAGCAATTTGCGGCGTTTCTATTTACGCAAATTTAATCATGTAAGGTAGCTTGGCTTCTGCTGGCCATGCCTTCGCGCAGGTCACAATGAGTCGAGCCGGAGCGCCCGACATTGCCCTTGTCCAGCGGCATGAAGTAGACGGAGGCAGGGTTTCGTCGGAGGCGACTTGGACGCCCGGCTGTCTTGCTCGCCGGACCTCCGCGCGACGCCCCAGGCGGGTTGGGGGGCATCGCTTTGCGGGTCGTCTATTTTCATTCCGACACACATCCTTACGAGAAGGCGATCTATCCTGGCGTCGGTCCGGCTTTTGCCCGGCCGCTCGGTTGGGAGACGAGACCAATCAGCGCTATCGATGACGGGAATTTCGACATCGGCGTCGTCGACAACCGGCTGGAGGACGCGGACGTGGCCCGCCTCAGCCACCATCTTGCCTCGTCGGCAAAGGATCGGGCCGCGATCTTCTTTCGCGTCAGCGACTCCGACATGCCGAACTCGCGCAATCCCAACGTAAGGTTCATTTTCGATTGCGGGGATCGGCCCGGCGTCCATTACGCGACCACCTATGATCCTGAAGGTCCATTCCTGACCTTTACCAGGCGGCTGACGACGTCCCGCATCGTTCACCTTCCCTTCGCCTATGATGAGTCGCGGGAACTCGACATCCAGCTTTCCAGCCGCAGCCGTCGGCTCTTCCTGTCGGGCAGCAACTCACGCGCTCTCTATCCGGTGCGCTATGCCTTGCGTCGAAAGCGGCGCTGGTCGCCTTTGCTCGGCTATCTCGTCTATGACCTGAAGCATCCGGGCTATCCCGAGCACGGCAAGCCGCCGCTTCACGACATCACCCACGATCGCTTTGTCGATTTCGCCGCGCGCTTCACGCACTTCTTCCTGTGCGGCACCCGCTACAACGTCGAACTGATGAAATATGTCGAATGCGCCTACGCTGGCTCCGTGCCCGTCGGCGTGCCGGCGACTTCCTTGAGCGCGGCCGCGAAACGCTGCTTTCGCCCCTACGCGGCGCGCACGCTCGATCTCATAAGCGATCTTCGCCAGCCGACGGCCGCGTTGGAGGAGCGGGCGGCGGCCTATCGCCAAGCCATGCGCGACTTGCGGTCCCCGGCGAGGATCGTCCGCGATTTCATCGCGCAGGCGGGTGCGGTCGGTACCCTCGACCGGCCGACAGCGTGACCATGGAGCCCGTCGTCAACGCGCTGTGGATCGGCGCCGCGCTCCCCGACATCAATGCCGCCTGCCTGCGCTCCTTCGTGCTGGCCGGTCATCGTGTGCTGCTTCATTGCTATGAGCTTCCGGGCAATGTGCCACCGGGCGTGGAAGTCTTTGACGCCAAGGCGCTGATGCCGAGGGAGCGTGTGGTCTACTACAGGTCGAATGGCAGCCCGTCCTTGTTCTCCAACCTCTATCGGCTGAAGATACAGGAGGCCGGGATGGGCCTCTATGTCGACTGCGACGTGTTCTGCCTGAGGCCAATACCGCAAGATGACTACATCTTCGGCTACCAGACCGATACGGAGCTCAACGGTGCCGTGCTGAAATTGCCTCCGGACAGCAGCATGCTGCGGGAGGCGCTCAAGATGACGCGCGACCCCTACTACATCGCACCATGGCTCCGAAGCAGGAAGCGTCTGCGGCGCAGGCTCTACAAGGCGATCGGCCTGCCGACCCACATTTCCCGATACGGCTGGGGCGAGCTCGGGCCCGAGGCGATCACCTATTTCGCCGGCAAGGCGGGTGTCATCCATCGCGCGGCACCGATCGACGTCTTCTACCCGGTCCATCACGACCAGGTCTCGATGCTGCTCGATCCCGCTCTATCGCTGGCTGACCTTGTGACCCCGCGTTCGCTTTGCATCCATCTGTTCGACAAGCTGCTCAAGGAACACATGGCGGGTCGCCCGATCCCGGTCGGCTCGCCGCTCGGCCAGATGCTGGATCGCTGCGGCCCGCCGTTGAGCTCGGCCAACTGAGCGCGCCGGTATCCGGACAGCGCCTGCTCCGGCTTGATGCCGGGCAAGCGAGTGCGTATTTCTGGGCCATGCGCCCGAATCGGGCGGTTCGAACGGAGAACGGCCTTGTCCGCAATGACACGCTTCCTCGGCGATTCGCCACTCAGGGTGCTCGTGAAGCTGCTGGTGGTTTCCTTCCTTGTTGGCCTTGTCATGCATGCCTTCGGCTGGACGCCTATCGACGTCTTCTACGGCATCCGCCAGTTCTTCGTAGACCTGTGGAACCTCGGCTTCCACGCCATCGATCGCTTCCTGGGCTACATCCTGCTCGGCGCAGCGATCGTCGTGCCGGTCTTCATCCTGCTCAGGATCGCCAGCTACAGGAAGTGATCGGAAGCAATTCCAGGAAAAGTGCGCAGCGGTTTTCCGCGAAACGGTGCACCGCTCTAGGCGTAGGCGGAGGCCACCTCGAACAGGATGGCGTGGCGTGCGGCAAGCGCCGGCACGTCGCTCGAATAACCGCCGCCAATGACCCCGCAGAGCGGAATGCCGGCGCCGCGGAAATGGCGGATCACCATCTCGTCGCGGCCGCGTATGCCATCGTCGGAGAGCGCCAGCCTGCCAAGCTTGTCCTCGGCGTGCACGTCGACACCTGCATTGTAGAACACGATGTCCCAGCTTCGTCTTTGGGATAGTTCCGGCAGAATGGCGCCTAGCCTGTCGAGATAGGCTGCATCGCCGGTGCCGTCGGGCAGGGCGACGTCGAGATCGGAGGCGATCTTGCGCGCGGGGTAGTTGCGCTCGCCATGCATGGATAAGGTGAACGCGCGGGGTTCATCACGCAAAATGTCGGCCGTGCCGTCGCCCTGGTGCACGTCGAGGTCGACGACCAATATGTTGTCGACTGCGCCTTCGGCGAGCAGCACCAGTGAAGCGACCGCGACGTCGTTGAAGGTGCAGAAGCCGGCACCTTGCGCGCGCCGCGCATGGTGGCTGCCGCCGGCGGCGTTGCAGGCGATGCCATGTCTCAGCGCCAGCCTTGCCGCCAGCACGGTGCCGGCGGTGGCAAGCTGCGCTCTGAGCGACACGCGCTCGCCGACCGGAAAGCCGATCTCGCGCTCGATCTTCTCAGGCACCTCGCAGGCAATCACCTGGTCGACATAATCGGCCGCATGCGCCAGCTTCAGCCACGCGGCCGGCGCCGGCTCGGGCATCGAAAGCGCTTCCGGCACAGCCAGCCCATGGCGCCGCAAGGCGTCCATCAGCAGCGGATATTTGCTCATCGGAAAGCGGTGATTGACGGCGAAGCCGGCGTCGTAGTCGGGGTGGTGGACGATCTGCAAAGGCATGATGGGGGTGGTCTGCGCCAGTTCTTTCTGCACCAGTCGGGGAATTCAGTTGGCCGCCATGGGTTGGCGATTGCGCGGTGGCGGCAAACTGGGGCACATCGGCTGTCCGATCAAGCCGCAATGAGCGAGACAGCAATCCTTGGACAAGGGTGCGACCCAGGCCAACGCCAGATCTTTCGCCGTCACCAACCGTTCGGTGCTGGCGATCGCCGTGCCGATGACGCTTGCCTATCTGACGACGCCGTTGCTCGGCATCGTCGACACGGCTGTGGTCGGCCAGTTCGGCGACGCAGCCCTGCTTGGTGGCCTGGCGGCGGGCGCGCTGGTTTTCGATGTCGTCTTCACCACCTTCAATTTCCTGCGCTCCGGCACCACGGGCCTCGTCGCCC
>NZ_JANINM010000476.1 GCF_024509055.1 Mesorhizobium sp.
CCATGCATGAAGCCCGATGCCGGGTGGAAGGACAGGATCTTCTGGGCGTCGCGCAGCACCAGCACGTCCTCCCAGGGGATGAAGACGTTGTCGAGCACCAGGATGGCGTCGTTCTCGTCGAAGCGCGACGACAACGGATAGTCGAAGGGCTGGCCGACAGTGTTCGCCGTCTGCTCGTAGGAGACGCGGCAGAACATCTTTATGCCCGGCGCATTCATCGGCACGATGAACATCACCGACAGCGACGGGTCCTCGGTGACCGTCGCCGAGCTCTGCGCCAGGAAATTGTAGTGGGTCAGCGCCGAGGATGTCGCCACCACCTTTGCGCCCGACACCCAGATGCCGGCGTCGTTCTCCTTGGTGATGTGCACGAACACGTCCTTCACCTGCTCGGCCGGCTTGTGGCGGTCGATCGGCGGATTGACGATGGCGTGGTTCATGAACAGGACCGCTTCCTGCGCCCGTTTGTGCCAGGCGCGCGCATTGTCCTTGAACGGCCCGTACCATTCCGCATTGGCGCCGAGCGTGTTCATCAGCGCCGCCTTGTAGTCGGCGGTGCGGCCCATCCAGCCATAGGTCGTGCGCGCCCAGTGCGCGATCGCGCTTTGCTGCGCGGCGAGGTCGGCGGGCGAATGCGCGACGCGGAAATATTTGTGCGTGTAGCCGCCCGAACCCGTGTCGGTCGGCGACGTCAGAACCGGCTGCTGGTTGGGATCGTGCAGCGCGTCATAGAGGCGGGCCAGGGAGCGCACCGAATTGCGCATCGCCGGATGGCTAGTGACGTCCGCAACCCGTTCGCCGTTGATATAGACCTCGCGTCCGTCGCGCAGGCTCGCCAGATACTCGGCGCCCGTGAACGGCCGCGACTTGTCGGCCCGGAAATCTTCCGATCGCATCATGATCCTCCCTTGATTGCTGGAGAGTAGCTGCAGGTGCCGCGATAGGTTATGGATGAAAGCGTAAAACCGCTTGGACTTTTTCGGGCGCCCGATGAGCCAGACTGCCATTCCGGAATTCTTCGTCTACGGCGAGCCGGCGCGGGCTCTCGACGTGGGGTTCCTGCACGTTGAAACCGTTTTGGCCCGTGCTTCGGTGCACAGTGGCAGGGTTCTCGCGCACAAGCACCTGCAAATGGCGCAGGTGACTTTCTGGACAGGTGGGCGAGGTATTTACCGGATCGAGGATGAAACCTGGAGTTTTTCAGCGCCGACGGTGAGCTTCATGCCGAGCGGCGTGGTGCATGGCTTCGACATCGAACCGGGTACGGACGCCATCGTCGTCTCGATCGCCGATGCGGCGCTGGCTGTGATCGCGGAGCATTCCGCGCTGCCGCTCGATCAGCCCGTTTTCGTTACCGAACGCGGCGACGGGGTGCTTTGGCAGAGGCTGAGCGACACGATCAGGATGATCGAGGCCGAGTATACCGAGGCTCAAGCCGGCATGGAAAAAATCCTGCCACCGCTGGTCGCGGTCGCGCTGTCATGCATCGCGCGCCTCGACGCGCAATCGCAGGCGGTCATGGTGCCCGCGGTCGTCGCGCTGGGCGGCCGGCTGAGACGCCTGATCGATCGGCACTTCCGCGACGACTGGCCGGTCGAGCGCTATGTAGAGGAACTCGGCACCACGCGCCATCTGCTCGACAAGGCGGCGCATCAGGTGCTGGGCTCGGGCGTGAGGCAGGCGATCGGCGAGCGGCGGCTGGTGGAGGCCAAGCGCCTGCTGCTCTTCACCATCCGCACGGTCGAGGACATCGCCTACGAGACCGGCTTCAACGACCCGGCCTATTTCTCGCGCTTCTTCCGACATGCGGTGGGCGTGGCGCCGGCTGCGTGGCGAAGAAAGCGAGTAGCGAGTAGCGAGTAGCGAGTAGGAAGAAGCTCGGTCGCTACTCGCTATTCCCTATTCGCTAGGCTGCCGCAGCAGCGGCCAGCCCCGCATCCAGCCCCTCGGCGATCTTCGCGACATCGGCGGCCGAGACGATCAGCGGCGGCGACAGGATGATGTTGTTGCCGGAGACGCGCAGCATGACGCCCGCGCCATAGGCGGCATCGGCGACGGTGGCCATGGTCTTCTTGTCGACGGGCTTCTTGGCGGCGCGGTCCGAGACCAGCTCCAGCGCGGCCATCAAGCCCTGGTAGCGGACATCGCCGACCAGCTGGTGCTTTGCCTTCAGCGCCTCCAGCGCCTTGCCGAGTTCGACGCCGCGGGCAGCTGCGTTCTCGTTGACGGCCAGCCGTTTCGTCTCGGCGAGCGCGGCAAGGCCGGCGGCGCAGCCGACAGGATGCCCTGAATAGGTATAGCCATGGCCGATCGAGCCGAAGCTGGTCTTGTCGGCCTCGAAGACGTCCGCGACCTTGGCGCCGATCAGTGTCGCGCCGAGCGGGAAGTAGCCCGAGGTGATCGCCTTGGCGATGGTCATGAAATCCGGCTTCGTGTTCGAGAGCCGTGAGCCCGCCCACTCACCGGTGCGGCCGAAGCCGGTCACCACTTCGTCGGCGATCAAAAGGATGTCGTGGCGGTCGCAGATCGCCCGCACCATCGGCATGAAGCTTTCATGCGGGACGACGACGCCGCCGGCGCCGAGCACCGGCTCCATGATGAAGGCGGCGATCGTGTCGGCGCCCTGGAAGGCGATCTCTTCCTCGATCGCCCGCGCGCAGAGCTTCGCCAGCTTAGCCGGATCGGTCTCGTCGAACGGATTGCGATAGGTCATGGGCGCCGGCGTGTGGAAGACGCCCGGCAGCAGCGGCTCGTAGTTGCGGCGGAAGTTGGCGTTGCCGTTGACCGAGGCGCCGCCGAAATGCGTGCCGTGATAGCCCTTCTTCAGCGCCAGGAATTTCGTGCGGTCGCCCTGGCCGCGGATCTTCCAATACTGCCGGGCAAGACGCAGCGCCGTCTCGACCGAGTCCGAGCCGCCGGAGGTGAAGAAAGTCCGCACCATGCCCTCGGGCGCAAACCATTCGCCGAGCTCATAGGCAAGCTCGATCGAGGGTCCGGTGGAGGTGCCGCGAAAGCCGGAATAATAGGGCAGGGCATCGAGCTGCGCGGTCATCGCCTTCTTGATCGGATCGCAGCTGTAGCCGAGATTGACGTTCCACAATCCGCCGACGGCATCGAGCACCGTGCGGCCCTCGACGTCGGTGACCGAGACCCCTTCGCCTTTCATGATGATCCGGGGCGGCGTCGCCCGCATTTCGGCCGGATGCGCCATCGGGTGCCAGATCGGCTTGGCGTTGTTCTCGGTGAGGAAGTTGATGTCACGCATCGGGAGGACTCCGGGTTGTTCCGATTATGAGAGCGTCAGGCCGAAATGGCCAAGCGCCTCGGCATAGCTTTGCGCCGGCTGGGCGACGTCGAAGTGAACGGCGAGCATGCCGGCGGCAATGGCGCCGTCGACATTGCGCTTCTGGTCGTCGACGAAGACACAGGACGAGAGCGGAAGCTGAAGCGCATCGCCGACCATCGCATAGGCGCGGGCGTCTGGCTTGAGGACCTTGGTATAGGTCGCGTCGACGATCGTCTCGAACAGCGAGAGCAACTGCAGCCTCTGGCGAAAATCAGCGCCATAGAACAGGTCGAGCTCGTTCGACAGGATGGCGAGGCGGACCCCGGCGGCATGCGCCGTGCGAATGGCCTTGTCGGCTTCCGGCCGCACCACCTTTTCCGGCTCCGCTCCACGCGCCCGTTGCACGAAGGTCTGCATCGATGTCCATTTTTCGCCGACGAGGGCGCCGACTTCGCGCGTCCGCTCGGTCCAATAATCGCGCTCGCTGATCTCGTCGCGTTGCATCAGGCGCCAAAGCGGATCGCTGCCGGGGTCGAATGGACCCTTCCAGCGCAGCTTGCCGGCGGGCAACCCCAGCGCCTGCTCGGTCAGCGCATGCGTCTCGAACAGCGTGCGGGTGACGACGCCGCCGAAGTCGAGCACCAGGGCCTGTGGCTTGGTTCCGCTCATGCCGCCCGCCTGCCGGCCGGAACGATCCCTTCAGCCACCCAGCGATCGAAGATCTCCAGCGCCTTCGCGCTGAAGGCGGCATCGTTGATATGCCCGGCGATTTCGTGCAGTTCGGCATTCTTCGGCACGTTGATCCGCATCTCCTCGACGAAGGCCGACAGCGCATCCGGCTCGTAGAGCGGCTCGCCCTCCTGGTCCCATTGCTGGATGCCGCCGGCCGGCAGGATGAAGGCGGTCGGGCCGGTCGCGGCGGCGAGCTTCTCGCCGATGGCGCGCGCGATCTCCTTGCGCGTCGCGCCGTCGGAAGTCACCGAGGCGAGCAGCCGGTTATGCGCATGGTAGGGACGCTCGATGAAACGGGAAGGCACCGCCTGCCAGGTCGGGAAGTCCACCATGTCGACAGCACCTGGCGCGACGATCTGCGGGATGCCTTGCCGTCCGGCGTTCTCCAGCCGGTCGGCGCCGGAGTTGACCACCGAACCGGTGAGCTGGTTGGCGAGTTCCTGCAGGCTGAAGTCGAGGACGGCGACGAAGCCCTTCTGCGCGGCGATCGCTTCCAGCGCCCGTCCGCCCATGCCGGTTGTGTGGAAGACGATCACCTCATAGCCGCGCTTCTCGAGCTCCGGCTTCAGCGTCACCATATATTGCAGGCAGCTTTTTCCGAGTGAGCTCATGCCGATCCTCGGGCGCGACGCATCGGGTTTGATGACGGCCTGCGCGGCCCCCACCACCGCGCCGCAGGCTTGCGACAGCACCGCCTTGCAGGCACTGTTCAAGCCATAGAGGCCGCCCGCCCACAGGATCATCATCAGGTCGGTGGCGATCCTTTCCGGCGGCACGAGATGCGAATAGGCAATCGTCGAGATGACGAATTTCGGCGCGCCGAGCGGCAGGGCAAGCGCAACGTCGAGCGCAAGGTCGGTGCCCATCGAGCCGCCGAGCGCGATGAAGCCATCGATCTCGCCCTTGTCGTGGAGCGAGCGGGCAAGCCGCGAGGCCCCGAGCGCCATCAGCGTCATCGCCGAATTCTCGTCGCCGGTGGCGATGATCGCTTCGATCGTCGTATCGGCGGCGCGTGCCACGGCATGGCGATCGAGTTCCGGCTTGTAGGGCGGATCGCCAAGCACGCTGACGTCCATCATCACCGCGATGCCGCCGACCGCCTCGATGCGCTCGCGCATGAACAGTAGCTCGTCGGCCTTGGTGTCGCCGGTGCCGATAACCAGGATGCGGCGTGTCTCCTCCACTTCAGTCTCCCTGCAATGTGTCGTTGTTATTATGCCCGTTTCTGACCGGGCACCTGCCCGAACAGCCGCTCGCCGATCTCCCGGGCCGCGGCGATCACGCTGGCGCCATGGCGCTCGACGTCGTTCTTTGCGGTGCGCACGCGTGGCGCGGCGACGGCGATAGCGCCAATAGCCAGGCCGTCGGCGCCGAGGATCGGTGCCGCGACGCTGATGACGCCTTCCTCGAAGCCCTGCGAGCCGGTCGAATGGCCCCGTGCGCGGGCGGCGGCGATGTGCTCGGCCAGCATCGTTGCATCGCCTATCGTGAAAGGCGTGAAGGCTGGCATCGGGCCAGCGAGCACCGCGCTCCGGACGCGCTCCTCGGCAAAGGCGAGGAAGGCAATGCCGGAAGCCGTTGCATGCATCGGCAGCACCTCACCAGGCGGCACGCTGACCCGGTTGGCCTTGGTCGATTCGATGACATGTACGGAGATCAGGCCGCGCTTTGAGTATTCGGACAGATGCACCGTCTCGCCCGTCTCGGCGGCCAATGCCTCGACCACCGGCACGGCCATGCGCAGGAATGGGAACTGCGCTTCGCGCATCAACGCCAGCCGCGTCAGGCCGGCGCCCAGCCGATAGAGGCGCGTCGCTTCATCCTGCTCGACCAGCCCTTGCGCAATGAGGGAAACCAGCAACCGGCGGGTCGTAGCCTTGTCGAAGCCAACGCTTCGGGCGAGATCGGCAAGCGCCGTCTCGGGCGCGCCGCGCCCCAGCACCTCCAGCAGCGAAATGGCTTTGGCCACCGTGCTCATTCCGTGTCTGATCCTCCCTCAGATACTTAACGTGCGAATTAACTTGACAGCAAGTCGATTCCTTTGCAAGTCTAATATCGAAATGCCGTTGCAAATAATGAAATGAACGTCAGGGCCCGCCAGAAGGCCGCCGGCATATCAGGGACACTTGGTTTCCGCTGCGCGGAATGGAGGGAAAAATGACGACAATTGAAGCCGGTGAAGTGAACCGGCTGAGGAAGAACAGCCTTGGCGTCGGCGCCATCACCTTCATGGTGATCTCAGCCGCGGCGCCGCTCACGGCTGTTGCCGGCGGCACGCCGCTCGGCATGCTCATGGGCAATGGCGCCGGCTTTGCCGGCACCTATCTCATCGTCACGCTGCTGCTGCTCTTGTTCGCGGTCGGCTATGTCGCCATGTCGCGCCATATCGGCAATGCCGGCGCTTTCTACGCCTACGCCGCGCGCGGCCTTGGCGGCCTTGCCGGCGGCGCCATCGCGCTGATCGCGATCCTCTCCTACAATGCCATGCAGATCGGCGTCATGGGCCTGCTCGGCGCCGCCACCGCCGGCCTCTTCGCAGGCTGGGGCATCACGCTGCCGTGGTGGGTGTGGAGCTTCATCGCAATCGCCATCGTCGCCGTGCTCGGCTACCGCCAGGTCGACCTGTCGGCCAAGATCCTGACGGTGCTGGTGCTTGCCGAATATGTGGTGGTGCTGATCCTCGATCTGACCATCCTCAAGACTGGCGGCGACAGCGGCCTGTCGGCAGCGCCCTTCAGCTGGAGCCAGATCACCAGCGGCGCGCCGGCCATCGCCATCCTGTTCTGCTTTGCCGCCTTCATCGGCTTCGAGGCGACGACGATCTATGCCGAAGAGGCGCGCGACCCCAAGGTCACCATTCCCCGCGCCACCTATTTCTCGGTCATCCTTATCGGTCTCTTCTACATGATCACCGCTTGGCTGATGGCGGTCGGCACCGGCGTCGACAAGCTGTTGCCGTCGCTGCAGGCGCTTCAGGATCCGACCACCTTCCTTTTCGGCCTGTCCGATCGCTACGCCGGAACCATGCTTACGCACGCCATGAGCATCCTCTTCGTGTCGAGCCTGTTCGCCGGCGTGCTGGCGTTCCACAATGCGGTGGCCCGCTACATCTACGTCGCCGGCCGCGAAAGGCTGCTGCCGCAGTCGATCGGCGTAACGCATTCGGCGCATCAGAGCCCGCATGTCGCCTCGGTTATCCAGACCGTGCTTGCGGCCATCGTCGTCGGGCTCTTCGCCGTGCTCGGCCTCGATCCGGTGCTGGCGTTGTTCTCGTGGCTCACCAACGTCGCCACGCTCGGCGTCATCGTGATGATGGCCGTGGCCTCGCTCGCCGTCGTGATGTACTTCCGCGCCAATCCGGACAACCAGGAAAACGCGCTGAAGACCACGATCCTGCCCGGCCTCACCTTCATCGCCTTCGTCATCATCATCTACCTGATCGTCATCAACTTCGGCAGCCTGTCGGGCGCCGGCGGGTTTCTCGGTGTCTTCCTGCCGTTGCTGGTGCTGATCGCGGCCGTGATCGGTCTGCTGCTGGCCGGCGCCCTGAAGGGCCGGGATCCGGCGGCCTTCGAAAGGCTTGGCCAGCCATTGAAGGACTGATCCGCAAAAGAGGGCGGCGCTAGGCGCCGCCCTTTTCCCATCGCACAAGGGGAGTGACGGCAATGAGCTTTGCCGAGAGCATTACCGTCGAGGCGCTGGAGGCCGATCCTTATCCGATCTATGCCGAACTGAGGCGCAGCGCTCCGGTCGCCTTCGTGCCCGCCGTCAACCTCTGGTTCGTCACCCGCTGGAAGGATGTCGAGAGCGTCACCAAATCGCCTGACATCTTCTCCGCCGTCGTCGGCACCTCGCCAGTCGAACGCTCCTTCGGCAAGCCGACGATCCTGACCACCGACGGCGAGACGCACAAGCAACTGCGCCAGGGCGTCGATCCGAAATACCGGCCGCGCACCGTCGCTTCCTACGCCGGCGACTTGGTCCGTTCGATCGCCGGGCCTTACCTCGACAAGATCGCCGGGCAGGGCGCGGCCGAACTGATGGCCGATTATTTCGAGCCCGTGTCGACGCTCAGCTTGGCGCGCTCGCTCGGGCTCGTTGATGTCGACATGCCGACCTTGCGGCGTTGGTTCTACGGCCTCGCCCAGGGCGCCATCAATTTCGAGAACGATCCGAAGCGACAGGAAATCGCCGATGCGATCAGCGCGGAGGTCGGCGCCGCCGTTCAGCCGACGCTGGAAAGGCTTATCCGCGAACCGGACGATTCGGCGCTATCGCACATGCTGCATGACGGCATGCCCGACGGCTCGACCCGCCCGATCGATTTCCTGATGCCGAGCATCAAGGTCATCCTGCTCGGCGGCATGCAGGAGCCGGGCCACGGCGCCGGCTCGATCCTTGCCAGGTTGCTTGCCCATCCGGAACAACTGCGGCAGGTGCTCGACGAGCCCGACACCTTCGTCCCGAAAGCGGTCGACGAGGGCCTGCGCTGGGTCGCGCCGATCGGAACCCAGACGCGCCAGACGACGCGCGATGTCGAGCTTGGCGGTGTCACCATCCCCGCAGGGGCGCCGGTCGCGGCGCTGGTGTCGTCGGCCAGTCGCGACGAGAGCCGCTTCACTAACCCCGATCGGTTCGACATTGCTCGCGACGAGGGCAATCATGCCGCTTTCGGCTTCGGCCATCATTTCTGCTCGGGCCGCTTCTTCGCGCGCGAACAGATATGCCTTGCGGTAAGATTGCTGCTGGAGCGCTTTCCCGACCTGCGGCTGGTGCCCGGCAAGGAGCCGGTGTTCCGCGGTTGGGAATTCCGCGCGCCAACCACATTGCATGTAGCCTTCGGAGCAAACTGAGAATGATCAACCAGGACACCATCGACACGTTGCGCAAGGCGGAGATCGGCGCGCGGCATCTGTTCATCGATGGCGCTCCTTCCGACGCCAAAAGCGGCGCTAGCCTCGAGGTGATCTCGCCGATCGACGGCCGCCCCTTCGCCAGCATTGCCGATGGCGGGGCCGCCGATGTCGATCGCGCGGTCGCCTCGGCGCGGCATGCCTTCGGCAAAGGCACCTGGTCGCGCGCGGCGCCTGCCTTCCGCAAGAAGGTGCTGACAAAGTTCGCCGACCTCATCGAGAAGCATGCGCTGGAGCTCGCCGTGCTCGGCGTGCGCGACAACGGCACCGAGATCGGCATGGCCTACAAAGCCGAGCCGCTCTCGGCCGCGGGCACCATCCGCTACTACGCCGAGGCGATTGACAAGGTCTATGGTGAGATTGCGCCGACGGCCGACAATGTGCTGGGTCTCATTCACAAGGAGCCGCTCGGGGTCGTCGGCGTCATCGTTCCATGGAATTTCCCGCTGATGATCGGCGCCTGGAAGATCGCGCCGGCCTTGGCCGCCGGCAATGCGGTCGTGGTCAAGCCGCCGGAGATCGCCTCGCTGACATTGCTGCGCCTTGCCGAGCTGGCCGCCGAGGCCGGATTGCCGGAGGGCATCTTCAATGTCGTCACCGGCCGTGGTTCGGTCGCCGGCGAGGCGCTCGGGCTGCATATGGATGTCGACGCCATCGCCTTCACCGGCTCGGGTCCGGTCGGTCGTCGCCTGCTTGAGTATTCCGCGCGCTCCAACCTGAAGCGCGTCTTCCTCGAGTTGGGCGGCAAGTCGCCGAACATCGTCTTTGCCGACGCGCCGGACCTGAAGCAGGCGGCGGTGGTTTCGGCCAACGGCATCTTCCGCAATTCGGGCCAGGTCTGCGTCGCCGGCTCGCGCCTGCTGGTGCAGGCCTCGATCTACGACCGCTTCATGGACGAGCTTCTGAAGGCGACCGTGAAGCTCAAAGTGGGCGATCCGCTCGATCTGGGCAGCGACATCGGCGCGGTGTCCAGCGCCGAGCAACTGACCAAGAATCTCGGCTTCGTCGCCAAGGCTTCCGAAGAGGGCGCCCGCCTCGTCACCGGCGGCGAGCGCATCCTGACCGAGACCGGCGGCAGCTACATGGCGCCGACGATTTTCGAGAACGTGACCGAGACGATGCAGCTTGCCCGCGAGGAAGTGTTCGGCCCGGTGCTCGGTGTCATGCGCTTCGAAACCGAGGAGGAGGCGGTGCGGCTCGCCAACGCGACAGTCTATGGCCTCGCTTCCGCCGTCTGGACCTCGAACCTGTCGACCGCGCACCGCATGGTGCGGGCCATCAATGCCGGCGTCGTCCACGTCAACACCTATGGCGGCGCCGACATCACCGTGCCGCTCGGCGGCTTCAAGCAATCCGGCTTCGGCCGCGACAAGTCGCTGCACGCCATCGAGAAATACATCGACTTGAAGACGGCGTGGATTTCGCTTTGAGCATGACAGGAACCCCGGTCGAGCTACTGCTTGACCGAGGTCGATGTGCCCCAGGTGTCCGACAGGACGTAGCCTTGCGGATACGGATCCGTTGGATCGAGATAATAGCTGTGCTCGCCCGTGATCCAGGCTCTGCCGGTAATCTGCGGAACGACAGCCTTGCGGCCGGCCACTTCCGTCAGTTCGAGAATCTTGCCCGTGAAGCGGGAGCCGATGATGGATTCATGGATCAGAACGTCGCCGACGCCCATCAGGCCGCGCTTCTCAAGCACGGCCATGCGGGCTGAAGTGCCGGTTCCCGTCGGGCTGCGGTCGGAGCGCCCGGGCGAGACGATGCAGGTGTTGCGCGTGACATTGCCGGGCCCCTGGAACGGCATGGCGAACTGCACGATCGACACGCCGCGCACATTGTCGAATTCCGGATGCACGACATCGAGCTGCTCGCGCGCGGCGCGGCGAACCTTCTCGCCGGCGACCGCCAGTTCGCGCGCCTCGTCGGGCGTGACGGAGAAACCGAGCGCCTTGGCGTCGACGATTGCGTAGAACATGCCGCCATAGGCGATGTCGACCTTGAGCGTGCCGAGCCCTTCGACCTCGATATTGGCGTCCAGGCGCTCGGCGAAGGCGGGGGCGTTGCGCAATGTGATCGACAGGCATTTGCCGTCGCGGCACTCAGCGCGCACCTCGATGACGCCGCCGGGCATGTCGAGCTTGAAGCGCGTCTCGGGCTCCTGCATCGGCACCATGCCGGTCTCAAGCAGCACGGTGGCGACGCAGATCGTGTTGGAGCCGGACATCGGCGGATATTCCGTCGGCTCCATGATGATCGCGCCCGCTGCGCAATCCTCACGCGTCGAGGGCACCAGCAGATTGACATGCCTGGCGACGCTGCCACGCGGCTCGCAGATCAGCATGCGCCTTATATGGTCGTGATCGCGCTCCATGGTGATCATCTTTTCCATCATCGTGCGCCCTGCCGGCGGCAGCACGCCGCCCACGATGACGTCGCCGACCTCACCCTCCGCATGACAGCCCACGACACGAATACTGGCTTTGCTACGCATTGTTTCTCCCCGTCGACCGCGATTCTGCGCTTGGCAAGCGGCACTGCTTCGGCACAAACTGATCAATCTGCGTGCCAGTCTCAAGGAGAATCCGAAAATGACCGCCAACGTTTTTTCCGGCTGCATGCCGGCGCTGATGACGCCCTGCACCAATGACCGGCTTCCCGACTTCGAGGCGCTCGTGCGCAAGGGGCGCGAGCTGATTGCCGGCGGCATGTCGGCGGTCGTCTATTGCGGCTCGATGGGCGACTGGCCGTTGCTCACCGACGAGCAGCGCATGGAAGGCGTGGAACGCCTGGTGAAAGCCGGCGTCCCGGTGATCGTGGGAACAGGCGCGGTCAACACTGCCAGCGCCGTTGCCCATTCCGCCCACGCGCAAAAGGTCGGTGCTCGGGGCCTGATGGTCATCCCGCGCGTGCTGTCGCGCGGGCCATCGGTCGCAGCGCAGCGCCATCACTTCAAGGCAATCCTGGCCGCCGCTCCCGACCTGCCGGCGGTTATCTACAACAGCCCCTATTACGGGTTTGCCACACGCGCCGATCTGTTCTTCGCGCTGCGGGCCGAACATCCGAACCTGATCGGCTTCAAGGAATTCGGCGGCCCCTCGGATTTGCGCTATGCGGCGGAGAACATCACCAGTCGCGACGATGAGGTCGCGCTGATGATCGGCGTCGACACCGCTGTCTTCCACGGTTTCGTCAACTGCGGAGCTTCCGGCGCGATCACCGGCATCGGCAACGTGCTGCCCAGGGAAGTGCTGCATCTGGTGGGCCTCAGCCAGGCGGCGGCGAAGGGCGACGCGGAAGCGCGCCGGCTGGCGTTGGAACTGGAGGCCGCGCTCGCCGTGCTGTCCTCCTTCGACGAAGGCCCGGATCTGGTGCTCTATTTCAAGCACATGATGGTGTTGAAGGGTAATCCGGAGTACCGGCTGCACTTCAACGAGACGGATGCCCTCAGCGACAGCCAGCGCGGCTATGCCGAGGCGCAGCTGAAGCTGTTCGACGCCTGGTATGCCCAGTGGTCGAGGCAGCCCGTAGTGGCAAGGTACGCGGCATGAGTTCGCTAGAGCGGTTCAGCGTTTCATGGAGTCGCCGAACCGCTCTAACTCTTTGTTTTCACGCAATTCCGGACGGAAAACCGTTACACACTTTTCCTGGAATTGCTTTAGGCTGAATCGACATTCACCGCATCCATAGCATTGCGCAAGCGATCTGGACGAA
>NZ_JANINM010000477.1 GCF_024509055.1 Mesorhizobium sp.
AAATCGTGGTCGCCGGTCATCGTCCAGCAGGACGAGACCTCGTCCATGCGCTGCACGGCGGCGATGAAACTTTCCGGCGAGCCGTCGCTATGGCTCACCAGCCGCACCTGGATGAAAACCTCGACCATGAGGCCAACGGCGCGGCGGCTGAGCACCGCGGCAAAGCCCTTGATGATGCCCGCGCCCTGCAGCGCCTCGAAGCGGCGCGCGCAAGGCGTGGTCGACAGGCCGATCTCCTGCGCCAGCTCGGAGACCGGCTTGCGGCCATCGCGCTGCAGGATATCCAGCATCTTGATCTCAAACTCGTCGATCTGAGGCATATTCACTCCCAATTCAGCATTCATGAGCAGGCCTTACCTCAAAATGCGAGATCCGGCTACAAACGAGGCTGAATTGCCTCGCGCGCCGCCGCTACAGTGCCGGTCACGATCCGCGGATCACCGTCTCGAGGAGGAAATGATGACCATCAGCGTTGCCGACTATGCCCGCGATTGCGCGGCGCAGGGCCTTCGCGGCGACTATTCGGTCTGCCGCGCCGATTTCACAGTGGCGCAGGATTACGACTATTCCGCCGACGAACAGGCCGTCTGGCGCACGCTTTGCGACCGCCAGACCAGGCTGACGCAGAAACTGGCGCACCGTTCCTATCTCGACGGCGTCGCCACGCTAGGGCTGCTTGACAGGATTCCGGACTTCGATGCCGTCAGCGAGAAGCTCAGCAAGCTGACCGGATGGGAGATCGTCGCCGTGCCCGGGCTGATCCCGGCCGGCCCGTTCTTCGACCATCTCGCCAACCGCCGCTTCCCGGTGACCAACTGGCTGCGGACGCGGGACGAGCTCGACTATATCGTCGAGCCGGACATGTTCCACGACTTCTTCGGCCATGTGCCGATCCTAACCCAGCCGGTTTTCGCCGATTTCATGCAGATGTACGGGCAAAAGGCCGAGGACGTCATCGCTCTCGGTGGTGACGAGATGATCACCCGGCTCTACTGGTACAGCGCAGAATACGGGCTCATCCAGGAGCCCGGCCAGCCGCTCAAGGCATTCGGCGCCGGACTGATGTCATCCTTCACCGAGCTGCAATTCGCGGTGGAGAGCAAGGACGCGCACCATGTGCCGTTCAAGCTCGAGACGGTGATGCGCACCGGCTACGAGATCGACAAGTTCCAGCGCGCCTATTTCGTGCTGCCGTCCTTCGACGCGCTGCGCGACGCCTTCGGCACGTCCGACCTCGCCGGCATTGTCACGCGCTTCAAGGGCCAGCCGGCGCTCGACCCGGCGACGGTCTGAGTTGTTTACGCAATTCCGGACGGAGGCTGCGGCGAAGTCGCCGAGCCCAAACCGCGACGTACTTTTCTGAAGTCGGTTTTCGCCCAACCGACGTTCGGGGCGGTTCAGTTGCCGGCAAAGCAACTGAACCCGCCTTGAGCATTTGTGAGGATCAGGAGTTGTCGGGCTCAGCCTTGATCCTGGCCAGTTGCTCGCTCTGCAGGTCGAGCGCAGCGTTGATGAAGCGCAGAACAGTCGCCAGCTCGACATCGTTGAAGCTCGCCACCACCTTCTCGCCCTCTCGCGCGATAGCGCCATAGTAGCGCTCCGAAAGCTCCCTGGTCAGCTCGGTCGCCTCGATCACCACCTTGCGCCTGTCCTCCAGGCTGCGCGTCCGGGTGACGTATCCGCGCGCCTCCAGCCGGTCGATCAGGGCCGTCACCGCCGCCGGGGTCAAACCGGTTGCCGCCGCCACGGCGCCCGCCGACTGGGGTCCGGCATAGAGCAGCCCAAGGCAATGCCGCTCGGCCGCGATCAGCCCGAGCCGCGCGCCCACTGCCTCATCATAGGCCTGCGTGGCGTCCTGCCAGCGCATGACGGCCAGGCCGACAGCCTTTGTCATTTCATCACGGGTCGGGGTTGACGAATTTGTTTCGATCATCTAACTATCAAATTGTCTAACATTCAGACGAGAATAGCAATATGCGGCTGCTCCTCCCGCAACGCAAGGGACAGAAGCGGCCGCCAAAACGGAGACATGCCATGTTCGAGACTTCCACCCGCGCGCCGATGACGTCTGCCGAAGAATACAAATACGCCAAGCTGGCCATGGAATGGTATGGCTGGGGTTCGCCCATCGGCCTCGGCATCCTTCTGGTGGCGCTGGCGGCCGCGGCCGTTCTGGCGCGCATCGCCATCTTCGGCTTTTGAGCCATGGTCCAGCCGCAAAACACCTTGCCGGTCGCCATCATCGGCGCCGGCGTCGCCGGACTGGCGCTGGCCGTGCTGATGCGCCGGCGGGGCCACCCGGTCAGCCTGTTCGAGGCGCGGCCGCGCGAGGCGCTGAAGGAAGGCGCCTTCCTGACGCTGGCGCCCAACGGCATCAACGCACTGCGCGCCCTGGGGCTTGCCGAGCGCATTGCGGCGATCGGCATTCCAACGCTCGGCTTCGAGATCATGAACGCGACTGGGCGCCAACTCGTGCGCCTCGACGAGCGCGCCTCGATGCGGCGGGCCGGCGCCGAAAGCGTCACACTGCGCCGCTCGGACCTGCTCGGCGCGCTGCTCGACGAGGCGGCGGCGCATGGCGCCAAACTCCATTTCGGGCACGCGCTCAACGAGATCGCAACAGGCCCAAATGGCGTGCGGCTTGGCTTCGGCAATGGCGTCGCGGCCGACGCCGCCTGGGTGGCCGGCTGCGACGGCGTCTGGTCGCGCACCCGTCGCCTTTGCTTTCCTCGGTCGCCCGACCCGGTATATACCGGCCTGCTGGGCACCGGCGGCGTCATCGACCTGCCGGGGATTGCGCCGACTGGCGGCCTGATGCGCATGGTGTTCGGCGACAAAGCCTTCTTCGGCTACATCAAGGCGGAAGGCGGACTGGTGTTCTGGTTCGATTCCTTCCCGCTCGACGAGGAAACGGCGCTGGCGCGGCCCGATCCCGAGCGGCTCGCCAGCACCGTGCGCGACCTGCATGCCGGCGACCCCGAGGATGTCCGCAAGATCGTGGGCGCCGTTGACGAGATACCACGCGGTTACCCGGTGTTCGATATGGGCCACCTGCCGCGCTGGCACGACAGCTCCACCGTTTTGCTGGGCGATGCCGCTCACGCCGTCTCGCCGCATGCCGGCCAGGGCGCGTCGATGGCGATCGAGGACGCGGTGGTGCTGGCGGCCTGCCTTGACGCGGCACCCTTGCCGCAACAGGCCTTCGCCGCGTTTCAGTCGCTCAGGCAGGAGCGCGTCGAGCACATCGTTCGCACGAGCCGGCGCGTCGGCCGGCAGAAGCAGGTGAGCGGCCCGGTGGGTCTGTTCCTGCGCGACCTGATCATCCCCTTCTTCGTCCGCTTCGGCTCGCGCACGACGCGTGCGATGACCTTCTATCGCGCCGATCTCAATCCGCTCGAACGGCCCTCGATCTGAAAGCGATCTCAGACGGCGACCACCTTGCCGAGGTGCTCGCCCAGCCGGCAGGCGAGAGCAGTGATGGTCGTCGTCGGGTTGCATTGCCCGGAGGTGCAGAACACCGACGAGCCGCCGACATAGAGATTGTCCATGCCGTGCACCTTGCAATCGGCGTCGACGACGCTTTTGGTGACATCGGTGCCCATGCGCGTGCCGCCCATATGGTGATGGCCGGCCGTCTCCTCGTTGGTCGGGTAGTCGTCGCCATTGCTGATCCAGTCGGCGATGCGCACGCGGCCCAGATTCTTCTGCGCCATCGTGGTGCCGAACAGCCTCAAACCCTCGAGCAGTGTGCGTCGTTCGAGCGGCGACTTCTTCCAGTGCAGCTCGATGCGCGGCACGCCGGCATGGTCGACGTCGGTCTTCGACAGCTCGATATGATTCGCGGCCAGCGGCGCCTGCTCCCAGGCGACATAGAGCTGGGCCGCGCAGCGAAGCCTTTGGTCGAGCTTCGAGGACATCCACTCCGCCATGTCGGGCGCGGTGCAGGCAAGATCCGCGATCAGCCGTTTGACCGCGGGATATGGCGTCTCGATGAGGCGGATGCCGAAGTTCAGGATCTGCAGCCGCTCCATCGCGGTGAGCGTGGGCGAGAAGAAAGCCTCGTTCGAGGCGTCCACCTCGAACTCGCCGTAGTCGGCCATGATGGCGTTGCCGCCCTCGAAGGTCGGGTGCTCCATCCAGTAGCGGCCAAGCGCCGAGGCGTTCGGCACGACGCCGCCATTCGAGCGCCGGTTCGACCACAGGAGCAGCCTGGAATTCTCCAGCCCACCGGTGCAGGTGACGAAAAAGTCGGCCGCGAAGGTGCCGGCGTCCTGCCCGTTCGACCACAGCCTGGCGCCGGTGACGCGCCTGCCGTCGCCGGTGAGCTCGGTTGCATAGGTGTTGAGCACGACGGCGATATTCTTGCTCTTGTCGAGCTCGTCGGCGAATTTCTCGCCGAAGCGCACGGCCGGGCTCTTGATTAGCTGCACCCAGCGGATGTCGTCCGAAACTGGCACATCCGGCCGGAAGGCGGGAAGCTCGAGGATGTCGTGGACCTCGCCGAGATAAGGCTCGATGTCGGCACGGCTGATCGGCCAGCCGGTGTCCGGCGCCCAGGCCTTGGGTTCGAAATCCTGCTTGTCGAGCACCCGGCACCAACCCGCCCAGTGGTTTGACGAGCCGCCCATGAAGCGCAGCCGCGTGATGTCGAGGTCGAAATAGTAATCTCCGACCGTGCTGCCGCGATAGAAGTCCTGCGAGTCGTCGCTGAATTCGCGCGATCCGGCTTCCAGGACGACCACCGGGACGCCGGCGGCGCCAAGCTTCCTTGCGATCGTGGTGCCGGCCGGGCCGGAGCCGAGGACGCAGACCTTGGGCCTGAAGCCTGCCTGACTGTAGGCTTCGTAGCTGTCGAAGATCATTTGAGATCGCTCCGCTTCAGGATCCAGCCGTTGACCTCGACAATCTCCTCGGGGTCCGCGGCGGCCGGCTGGCTACGCAACAACGACAGCGCCGGCAGCGCGATCAGAGCGCGCACGATCGCGCGGCGCGACATTTTCTTGATGAACTGGCTCATGACGGGTCTCTCGATGAAGGGCCTCGATCCACGCACGCCGTTCCCGGAACGGCACACATGCCAGCCGGAAAGCCAATTCCGTGCCAGGCCAACGTGAAAAGCGAGTTACAACCGGATGAGCGGCCCGGTTGAATTGGGAGAGGGTTAGCAATTCCTTAACACCGGCCCCGCGGCCAGAACATTTGAAGTGCCGCGCGTTTGCACAGGGCCGCGCGGCGCGCTTTCGGCCAGTCAAGCTGCTTCCGATATGTCGCGATCGAGGATGGACAGGTTGCGGCCGCGATGCTTGGCCTCATAGAGCCTACGGTCCGCGGCGCGCATCAATTCCGATACGGTTGAGCTTTCGCCGCAGGTGATGCCGCCGATCGAGACTGTCAGCGGCACGGTCCGCTCGTCGACGGGACGAAAACGGATCAGTTCCACCTCAAGGCGGATGCGCTCGGCGACGCGCCTCGCTTCCTGCTCGGTGGCGCCGATCAGAAACGCGGCGAACTCCTCGCCTCCGATGCGGCCGAGCACGTCGCCGCCACGCACGCCGCGCTCGATGGCGCGGGCGATCAGAAGCAATGCGTCATCGCCGGTGAGATGGCCGAAATTGTCGTTGATGGTCTTGAAGTGGTCGGCGTCTATGATGAGCAACGCGCCGCGGTCCGACTTGCGCCGTGAGCCGTCGAGCGCGGCGAAGAAGGTCTCGCGGTTGAGCATGCCCGTCATGTCGTCGCGGCTTGCCTTTTCTGAGAGGCGCCGGTGGGCGGCGGCAAGCTGCGCATGGGCGCGGGCAAGTTCGCGATGCGCATTCTGCAACCGGTCGCTCTGCCAGAAGGTTCCAACGCTGGCGATCCAGGCTAGCATCAGCGGGCAAATCGTCGACGTCAGCCATATGGTGCGGCTGATCGGGAAGCCCATTGCCGGAACCACGATCAGCGTCAACAAAAGCGACACCGCGACCGAAGCGAACGCCACGGCCGCCGACTTCAAAAATATGCGATTCATCGCTTGCTCCCAACGGACTGCTTATGTGCCAGCAAGCACTGAAGGCGACCTTTCGGAGACGGTTAAAATTTGAGACGAGGCGCCATTTTCGCCTCTCCCGTCGCGCGGAAGTTGTGGATAAAGTCGGCCCGCGCATGCCATAAGGAAACCATGACAACGACACCAGACCCCGCCCGTTTTGCCCATGTCACGGACTGGGTATTCGACCTCGACAACACGCTCTATCCGCACCATTCGAATCTGTTCGCGCAGATCGATGTGAAGATGACGGCCTATGTCAGCGAGCTGCTCACGCTGTCGCGCGAGGATGCGCGCAAGCTGCAAAAAGAGCTCTACCAGGAATATGGCACGACGCTGAACGGATTGATGACGCGCCACGGCATCGATCCAGACGATTTTCTCGAGAAAGTGCATGACATCGACTATTCCTGGCTGGTGCCGGACCCGGTGCTTGGCGCCGCCATCCGCCAGCTGCCCGGCCGCAAGTTCATTTTCACCAATGGCGACCGCAAGCATGCCGAGCGCGCCGCGCGCCAGCTCGGCATACTCGATCATTTCGACGACATCTTCGACATCGTCGCGGCGGGTCTCAATCCCAAGCCGGCGCGGCAGACCTACGAGCGGTTCGCCGAACTGCATTCAGTTACCGGCCACAATGCGGTGATGTTCGAGGATCTCGCGCGCAACCTTGCCGTGCCCAAATCGCTAGGCATGACGACGGTGCTGGTGGTGCCGCGCAATTTCGAACCGACCTTCTCGGAGATCTGGGAACGCGATCCCACCAATGAGGACGACGTCGATTTCGTAACCGACGACCTCGCCAACTTCCTGACCGCGATCGTCGAAGTCACGGCCTGAATCCAGATCGGAACGCCATCACGCCGCCGTTGAGCGCGACGCTCGCGGGCGGCGCGCCTGCATGCGAGTTCATCGTACGGATAGCCCTGGCTGAAAAAGACTGGGATCGCCGGCGAAAGGTCGCGATAGCCTTAGCGCGGGGGACGAGCGCATGGCTCGGCGATCCCAGAAGGGTTCAGCATTTTGCAATGCTATTGGCTGCCGTTGCCGACAATGGCGTTGCCATTGCCGTTTCCGGAACTGTTGTTGCCGTTGCCGTTACCGACATCGGAGTTACCATTGTCGTTTCCGGAATTGCTGTTGCCGTTGTCGTTGCCGACATCGGAGTTGCCGTTGCCATTTCCGGAATTGTCATTGCCATTGCCGTTGCCGACATTGAGGTTGCCATTGTCGTTTCCGGAATTGCCGTTGCCATTGTCGTTGCCGACGTTGGAGTTGCCATTGCCGTTTCCGGAATTGTCATTGCCATTGCCGTTGCCGACATTGGAGTTTCCATTGCCGTTTCCGGTATTGCCGTTGCCATTGCCGCTGCCGACGTTACCGTTACCGTTTCCATTGCCGCTGCCGGCCATGGCCCCGGTGCAGGAGGAAGCGACGGCCAATACGACAGCAAGCAGCAGCGAAATGACGGGAGCTGATTTGCCGTTGGTCATCGTCCACCTTGCTAATTGCCGTTGAAGTTGCCGTTGCCGGATCCGATGTTGCCGTTGCCGTCATTCATCCCGCCGTTGAAATTGCCATTGAACGAGCCGAGGTTGTTGTTGCCGCTCGTGGGGGATGTGTTGCCGTTGCCGTTGAAGGCGCCGACATTGCCGGTGCTGCCGTTGAAGGCGCCGATATTGCCGGTGCCGGTGTTGCCATAGCCTAGGTTGCCATTGGCATCCGGCGTTCCGTTGCCGTTGGCGTTGCCGTTGGCGATACCGAAATTGTGGCTGCCGTTGTAGTTGCCGTTGCCGAAGCCGACGTTGCCGTTGCCGTTTCCGTTCCCGTTGGCGATGCCGGTGTTGCGGTTGCCATTGTGGTTGCCGTTGGCGATGCCGGTATTGCCGTTGCCATTGCCATTGCCATTGCCGGTGCGGGTATTGCGGTTGCCATTGTGGTTGCCGTTGGCGATGCCGGTATTGCCGTTGCCGTTACCGTTGCCGTTGCCGAATCCGGTATTGCGGTTGCCGTTGTGGTTACCGTTCCCAATGCCGGTATTGGCATTGCCGTTGCCGTTGCCATTGAGGGTGCCGGTATTGCGGTTGCCGTTGCCGTTGCCGTTGCCGATGCCCACGTTGCCGTTGCCGTTGGCGTTGCCGTTGCCGGTTCCAGAATTGGCGTTGCCGTTGCCGTTGCCGTTGCCGTTTCCGAAATTGCCGTTGCCATTGCCGTTGCCGTTGGCCGTGCCGGTATTGCCATTGCCATTATTGTTGCCGTTGCCGGCGCCAACATTGCCATTACCGTTGCCATTGCCATTGCCGGTGCCGGCGAATACCTGGCCTACCCCGAATTGAGGCGGCAGCAACACCGGTGCGCACAACGCCAGACATGTGAGGGCTGTGATGTAGCGTTTCATGTCGGTCTCCCTTGAGCTGTATCCGAAGAACTGCGCTCGAAGAGGTGCCCGAAACACCACTTCGAACTGATCACAGAAGCGAGGACCGGGATCCCCGGTGGGGCAATCAGGGCCCTGCGGAGTCGCCGGGGGTTAGGGGCGAAACTGCAGGGATCCCGATCCTCAGCGGCGCTAACGGTCAATGATTGAAGTTGCCGTTTCCATTGCCGCTGAACGCGCCGAAGTTGCCGTTGCCGTTCACGTTACCGTTGCCGATACCGAAGTTGCCGTTGCCGTT
Organism: Mesorhizobium sp.; assembly: GCF_024509055.1. Classification (GTDB taxonomy): domain Bacteria; phylum Pseudomonadota; class Alphaproteobacteria; order Rhizobiales; family Rhizobiaceae; genus Mesorhizobium. The sequence continues at coordinate 8,704 of NZ_JANINM010000477.1, forward strand.
CACGTTGCCGTTGCCGAGGCCGACATTGCCGTTGCCGTTCACGTTGCCGTTGCCGAGGCCGAGGTTGCCGTTGCCGTTCGCGTTGCCGCTGAACCCGCCCCAGTTGCCGTTGCCGTTCGCGTTGCCGTTGCCGATACCGGCGTTGCCGTTACCGTTGCCATTGCCGTTGACGGCGCCGGTGTTGCCGTTGCCGTTCGCGTTGCCGTTGCCGATACCGGCGTTGCCGTTACCGTTGCCATTGCCGCTGCCGATCGAAAATGCATATGCCGAACCGGACAGAGCCGACAGAATCGCCGCGGCCAGGATGAGCTTTTTCATGACGTTCTCCTTGATTGAGTTGAGCATCTCGGCCAGCGGGAAGATGGCCGCGATAACGCAAAAAGGATGCGCGCAGAAAAGACGCCCGGACATTGGGGCTGACCCGCAAGTCGTGTCGGTTTTTCAGCTGATGGCCTTGTCAGGGAAAGCCCCGGCGACCGGGAAAAAACTGACAGGCACAGGGGCATGCGCCCAGTGTATACTGAGGAGAGAAATGCATTTTCATGCCTTTTCTGACCGATCCGTGAACGGCGAGCGCTTCGCGGCTGCAAGAAAAGCGGAGGCTCGATGCAAACCGATCGCGGCACCCCCAGGAACGACGCTTCGAAGGCTCCGCGAGCGAGCGTCGCGCGGCGGCTGATTGCCGTGCAGGAAGAACAGTGCCTGCGGCTGTCGCGTGAGCTGCATGACGACCTTGGCCAGATACTGGCCAGTGTCGCGCTCGAACTGCACAACATCCGCACCGAATCCCTGGAATTGGACGTGCGCCTCGCGCGCGCCTCGATGCTCGTCGACCAGCTGAGCTCCAAGGTGCACGACACGGCCTGGAACCTGCGGCCGGCCGATCTCGATCGCCTGGGGCTTCGCGCCTCCGTCGAGGATCTGGCCACCGTGCTGTGCGAGCAGCTTGGCGTTCCGTTCGACGCGGACCTCGCGGCGCTTTCGAGACCGCTCACGCCGGAGGTCGCCCTGACCCTCTATCGCGTTGCGCAGGAGGCTCTTTCCAACATCGGCAAGCATGCCCATCCCCGTCGCGTGAGCGTCACCGCCCACATCCGGGACAGCCGGCTGCGGCTTGCGATAGAGGATGACGGCCGTGGATTCGACGGCGATTCCGTAAACGGCACCCAGCATCTGGGGCTGGCTGGAATGAAGGAGCGGCTCGCCCTGATCGGAGGCGAGTTGTCGGTCGAAACAGCCAGGGGAAAGGGCACCGCCATCTACGCCGATGTGCCTTTGGCCGGTTAAGTGCCGGGACGAACCGTGCTGTCACGCGAAAAGCCGGGAACAGTTCATCGTCCCGAAGTCGCCCGGCTGCTCCAATCAATGGCCTGCAGGCATTTCGAACGGAAACGGGGGGTTCTTAAAACTGCGATGCATTTTTTGTAAAATTGATCTGAGTGAAGCGTTCCACATCCCGAAAGGTCGGTTGCGGTTAACAATTCGCTCATTGGGTTAGGCGGGGATGTCGAGTTGGGTACGCCGCCCAGGCTTGCACAAATCGACAAGTCCCCCGCCGATGGGCAAGTGCCGAAATCATCAAGGACGAGGAACTTCTCTTCGCGAGACGTGCCTTAGACGAACTGATGGAGGTCCAGGGTGTTCTGCAGGCGGATATTTGTGGTCGATGACCACCCGATCGTGCTTTCCGGCGTGGGGGCGATGATCGAAGGCCAGGATGATATGACGATCGTCGGACTGGCGGCGAATGCCGATGAGGCGCTTGTCGGTATCGGTAGGGTTCTGCCCGACATAGCGGTGGTCGACATCTCGCTCCCCGGTATAAACGGCGTAACCCTCATCGAGCGGCTCGTCGAACGGTTTCCCGAGCTCAGGTGCATCGCGTTGACAGCGCATGAGGATCCCGGCTGCCTGCGTCAGGTGCTGGCAGCGGGCGCCAGGGGTTTCGTGGTCAAACGGTCGACGGCAACGGATCTGTTGCAGGCCATCAGATGTGTGTCGTCCGGCCACAACTATGTCGATCCGGCGCTCGCCGCACGATTGCTGAACCCGCGCCATAGCGTACAGAGCGATCCGGGGAACCTCAGCGATCGCGAGCGGTCCGTCATCCAGCTTGTCGCGCTCGGCTACAGCAACAAGGAAATATCCTCGCGGCTCAACCTAAGCATCAAGACCATCGAAACCTACCGGACCAGGGCGACCGACAAGCTCGAGCTCCGTTCGCGGGCGGCCATCGTGCGTTTCGCGCAATCGAACGGCTGGCTGGCGGAGCTTCAATAGCTCTAACTCTTTGTTTTTACGCAATTCCGGACGGAAAACCGCTACGCACTTTTTCCTGGAATTGCTCTAGGCGACCCGCCGCCGCTCAAAGATTGTAGAAGCGGCGAATGATGTCCCAGGCCTCGTCGGCGGTGTCGACGAAATCGATGATGTCCTGGTCGCCTGGCGAGATCGTGCCCTGCTCGGCCAGGAAATCGAGATCGATCGCCCGTTGCCAGAACGCCTTGCCGAACAGGATCACCGGCACGCGCTCCATGCGTCCGGTCTGGATCAGGGTCAGCGTTTCGAAGAACTCGTCCATCGTGCCGAAGCCGCCGGGAAACACCGCGACGGCCTTGGCGCGCATGACGAAATGCATCTTGCGAATCGCGAAATAGTGAAAGTTGAAACAGAGCTCGGGCGTCACATAGGCGTTTGGCGCCTGCTCGTGCGGCAGCACGATGTTGAGGCCGATCGACGGCGCGCCGACATCGTCGGCGCCGCGATTGCCTGCCTCCATGACACCCGGCCCGCCGCCGGTGACAACGACGAACTCGCGGTAGTAGGAGGTTGCCGATTGCTGCGAGCAGAGGCGAGCGAACTTGCGCGCTTCCTCGTAGTATTTGCTGTTTTCCTCGAGGTTCTTCTTCTGCGTCTCGTTCTTCGCCGCCCAGGCGACGCCGCCCGGCTCGGGCAGCCTTGCGCCGCCGAACAGGATGACCGTCGAACGGATACCGCGCTCGGCCAGGATCATTTCGGGCTTCAGCAGCTCCAGCTGCAGGCGCACCGGGCGCAGTTCGCGCCGGGTCATGAAATCGGGATCGTTCCAGGCCAGCCGATAAGTGTCGGCGCGCGTCTGCGGCGTGTCCGGCACGCTTTTGGACCGCTCCAGATCCTCGTCAGAATGCGGCAGCGGCGTCCAGCCGGCCTTTTCCATGGGAGTCATCGAATCCACCGTCCTAATTCCTTTACTTGCGTCGTCCCGTGACGCAGCCGCGATTGACCCTATCCAAGCCTTCACATAGGGTCCGCGCGATTTCAAAACAGGTTAAGGCTGAGCCCTTAACAGCTTTGTAATGGAGCAAATTCATGTCGAAGCCCGATCTGGCGAGCCTCGAAAAGACCATCGAAAAGGCATTCGAGGAACGCGACACGATTTCGACCGCGACCCGCGGCGAAACGCGTGACGCCATCCAGTCGGCGCTCGACCTGCTAGACCGCGGCGCCGCCCGCGTCGCCGAGCGCCAGGCCGACGGCAAATGGCATGTCAACCAATGGCTGAAGAAAGCCGTGCTGCTCTCCTTCCGTTTGAACCCGATGGAGATCATCAAGGGCGGTCCGGGCGAGGCGGTGTGGTGGGACAAGGTGCCATCCAAGTTCGAAGGCTGGGGCGCCGTCGATTTCGAGAAGGCGGGCTTCCGCGCCGTGCCATCCTCGGTCGTGCGCCGCTCGGCCTATGTCGCGCCGGGCGCCGTGCTGATGCCGTCCTTCGTCAATGTCGGCGCCTACGTCGATACGGGCACCATGGTCGACACCTGGGCCTCTGTCGGCTCCTGCGCCCAGATCGGCAAGAACGTGCATCTGTCGGGCGGCGTCGGCATCGGCGGCGTGCTGGAACCGATGCAGGCCGGCCCGACCATCATCGAGGACAATTGCTTCATCGGCGCGCGCT
>NZ_JANINM010000478.1 GCF_024509055.1 Mesorhizobium sp.
ATGCTGGTCGCGCAGCGCCATGTTCACCTTGGTGTTGGGCATGGCGCATTTCAGGCCAAGCATCAGGCCTGTTCCCCTGATGCCTTCGATGACGTCCGGGAACTCGTCGGCGACACCGGCCAGACCCTGCTTCAGCAGCAGCGCCTTGCGCTGCACATCCTCCAGGAAGCCCTCGGCCAGCACGACGTCGAGCACGGCGTTGCCGACCGCCATCGCCAGCGGGTTGCCGCCGAAGGTGGTGCCGTGGACGCCGGCGGTCATGCCGGTCGCCGCCTCGTCGGTGGCAAGGCAGGCGCCCAGCGGGATGCCGCCGCCGATGCCCTTGGCGATCGCCATCAGGTCCGGGGTGACGCCAGCCCATTCATGGGCGAAGAGCTTGCCGGTGCGGCCGATGCCGCACTGGACTTCGTCGAAGATCAAAAGCAGGCCGTGCTGGTCGCAGAGCTGGCGCAGGCGCTTCAGCGACTGCGTCGGCACCGGGCGGATGCCGCCCTCGCCCTGCACCGGCTCGATCAGGATCGCCGCGGTCTCCGGCGTGATCGCCTTCTCGGCGGCGTCGATGTCGTCGAACGCGACCTGATCGAAACCCTCGACCTTGGGACCGAAGCCTTCGAGATATTTGTACTGGCCGCCGGCGGCGATCGTGGCAAGCGTGCGACCGTGGAATGCACCCTCGAAAGTGATGATGCGGAAGCGCTCGGGATGACCCTTGACGAACTGGTAGCGCCGCGCCGTCTTGATGGCGCATTCCAGTGCCTCCGCGCCGGAATTGGTGAAGAACACCTTGTCCGCGAAAGTGGCGTCGACCAGCCGTTCGCCCAGCCGGCGCTGCTCAGGTATCTCGTAGAGATTGGAGACATGCCACAGCTTGGCAGCCTGCGCGGTCAGCGCCGCGACCAGATGCGGATGGCTGTGGCCGAGCGAGTTGACCGCGATGCCGCCGGCAAAGTCCAGATATCGCTCGCCCTTGTCGGTGACCAGCCAAGTCCCCTCCCCGTGATCGAAAGCCAGGGGTGCGCGAGCAAAGGTCTCGTAAAGCGCCGAACCGGTCATTATATGCGTCTCCGGAACCGGAAATCAAAAAAGCCGCCAATGCGGCGGCCTTTGCGGCTTATCATGTTTTTCGGCCATGAAGTCAACGAAAACGTCGCGCAGAAGCGCGCGGCAAGCCTCCAGCGACACGCCGGCCCATGAGTGGTCAGGCAAGTTGGGGAAAACCGAAAAAACCGAATCGTGTTGCCTTGGGGACTCTTGTCACCGAGTCAGCGCTTAAGGTAATTGTAGTTGAGAAATAACTAGATTTCGTGCGGCGGATCTAATCACCCGGTAGATGTGGTGTCGTTTGCTCGGCGAGAGCCGGGTCGGGAACGGATTCTGACTGCCGTACGCCTCAGCAGGAGCGCGGTCTCATGAACTGGACTGACGAGCGGGTCGAACTTCTCAGGAAGCTGTGGTCGGAGGGTCTGAGCGCAAGCCAGATTGCCGCTCAGCTTGGCGGAGTGAGCCGCAACGCCGTCATCGGCAAGGTGCATCGCCTGAAATTGTCGGGTCGCGGTCGCGCGACCGCAGCCCCGGCGCGCCAGAAGAAGGCGGTGCAGGGAGCTTCCATACAGAAATCGGTGGCCCGCGCCGCAAGCACCACGCGCCATGTTACAGCCACCATCGGCGCGACCGCGTTGCAGGTGCAGTTCGACGCAGAGCCGGTGGCTCGCCACTACATCCGCCCGGTCGAGAATGTCGTCGTGCCGATTTCGCGCCACCTGCAACTCGTAGAGCTGACCGAGCGCACCTGCAAATGGCCGAATGGCGATCCGCTGTCGGAGGATTTCAACTTCTGCGGCAACGACGCCGCCGAAACCGGACCTTATTGCAAGTACCACTCCCGCGTCGCGTTCCAACCGGCGGCGGAGCGGCGGCGGGTAAAGTAATTAAGGAATAGGCGCGTAGGGCAGTAGGCAGTAGGCAGTAGGGTGAAGAATGCGCCTTTCAGGCGCCGTGCCTGGTGCCTCGCTCCCTATTCCATTCTTTTCAATTACTTCGCCGGCACAATCCCCGGCGCTACCACCTGGTCAGTCTTGTCGCCTTTCGGCCGCTCGGCCGGCATCTGGTCGCCGGTGACGATGTAATAGATGGTTTCGGCGATGTTGGTCGCGTGGTCGCCGATGCGCTCGATGTTCTTGGCGCAGAACAGAAGATGCGTGCAGGGCGCGATGTTGCGCGGATCTTCCATCATGTAAGTCAAAAGCTCGCGAAACAGCGAGGTGTACATGGCGTCGATCTGGTCGTCACGGTCACGCACGAAGCCGATCCTGTCGACCGATCGCGAGGCATAGACGTCGAGCACCTCCTTGAGCTGCGTCAGGGCCAGATTGGCCAACGCCTCAAGGCCGCGGAACAAGCTGTTCGGCTGCCGGCCGTCGACCGAGGCGACGCGCTTGGCGACATTCTTGCCGAGGTCGCCGACGCGCTCGATATCGGCCGAGATGCGGATGGCGCCGACGATCTCGCGCAGGTCCGTCGCCATCGGCTGGCGCTTGGCGATGATGACGATCGCCTTGTCGTCGATCTCGCGCTGGCCCTCGTCGAGCACCACATCGTCCTGGATCACCTTCTGCGCCAGGCCTTGGTCGGCATTGACAAGCGCCGCGACCGCCTGCTCGACCATGCGCTCGGCATGGCCACCCATCGCGGCGATGCGCTTCGACAGGAATTTCAGTTCTTCATCATAGGCACTGATCGTATGGACGGACTGCATGGAGATGCCTTCCCGGTTTCTACCTGCTTGTTCGTTCCCTCAATCTGCCGCTGATACGCGAGCCGGATGACAGAAAGAAGAAAAACGCGGTTGGCAACCTATACAGAATCAGCGAGCCGGCAAATTAACCGTGAACGCCGCGCCCTTGCCGACTTCCGACCTGATCGACAGCCTCGCGTTATGACGTGTCAATATATGCTTGACGATCGAAAGGCCAAGGCCGGTGCCTTTCTGCGTGCGGCTGTTCTCGACATCGACGCGGTAGAAACGCTCGGTGATGCGAGGGATATGCTCCTCCGCAATGCCGGGCCCATAGTCCCTTATGGTGACATCGATGCCCGGCTGCTGGCCGGCCTCGCCGCGAGCGATGGACACTGTGACGTGCCCGCCGGACTGGCCGTATTTGCAGGCGTTTTCCAGGAGATTCTCGAAGACCTGGAAGAGCTCGTCGCGATCGCCCGGCACGGAAAGCGGCCCATCGGGATAGTCGCGCTCAATGACGACACCATTCTCGCTGGCCAGCGGCGCCAGCGAGTCGATGACGCTGTCGATGGTCTGGCGCAGATCGACCTCGGTACCCGGCTTCAGGTAGGGCTTCATCTCCAGCCGCGATAGCGAGAGCAGGTCGTCGATCAGGCGCGCCATGCGCCCGGTCTGGTTCTGCATGATCTGGAGGAACTGGTCGCGCGCCGCCGGGTCGTTGCGCGCCGGGCCCCGCAACGTCTCGATGAAGCCTGCGATAGAGGCGAGCGGGGTGCGCAACTCGTGGCTGGCATTGGCGATGAAATCGGCGCGCATGCGGTCGATACGGCGCGTCTCGCTCTGGTCCTTGAACACCAGCACGTAAAGATCGGTCGCGTGACCGACCGAGGATGCGCTCACCCGGTATGTCCGCTCCACCGGCAGTTTCTCTGTGTAATCCACGGCATCGGCGGCGACCTCTCCGGAAAGAATGCCGTCCAGCAAGGCCTGCATTTCCGGCGCCCGGAACTTGAGCGACAGCGACATGCCCGGCGCCAGCCCGCCGAAAGCCGCGAAGGCGGCGGCATTGGCGTGGACGATGGTGGCGGTGCGATCGAAAATGATCAGCGGGTCGGCGACCGCGGCGGCGAGATATTCGCCGGAGAGCCGCTGGAGCCCGCTTGCCTCAATCGCTGTCGCAGGGCCTGCTGGTTGGCGTTCGACATCGACGGGCAGCATCGCCGCCGCAATCAGCACGGCCAGCGCCAGCACCAGAACATAGACCGACATGCCGGCGAAACCATAGACCGCGAGGACCGCGACGGTCCCGGCGGCGAGCACCCAGCGGCTGCGCCATAGCCTGGCCGTGAAGGCCTGCTTCGTGCTCCGTTCCGCGCTCGTCTCCACCATAGGTCTGCGTTACCCCCGCATTCCACTTTGCCGGACACCAGGCTTCCACTGCCGGGCCCGGCGCATCGCTCTCGAAAATCAGGATCGATTTTCCGAGATGTTCATGCGCAAAATCAACATGCTACAGCGTCCTTGCGTCGCTCCCATAGCACGAGTCCGCAAACTGGAAAGGTTCGTCCGGATGAAAAAGGCCAAGGAAAAGGCTGAAGCGGCGCCCGCCGCGGCGCCGATCAAGATCACGATCGGCGGCAAGGAACGCGAGTTCGATATCGACAATCCGGTGCTTCCGGACTGGATAGAGGCGAACAAGCTGACAGCCGGCGGCTATCCGTACGACAAGAAGATGAAGAGCGAGGACTACGAGAAGGAGCTGATGCGACTGCAGATCGAGCTGGTCAAGGCGCAGGCGTGGCTGCAGGCGACGGGCAAGCGGGTGATGGCGCTGTTCGAGGGGCGCGACGCGGCCGGCAAGGGCGGCACGATCTTCGTGCTGCGGCAGTACATGAACCCGCGAACCGCACGCAACGTGGCGCTGACGAAACCGACGGCGCCGGAACTCGGGCAATGGTACTACCAACGCTATGTCGACCACTTCCCGACATCCGGCGAATTCGTCACCTTCGACCGCTCCTGGTACAACCGCGCCGGCGTCGAGCCGGTCATGGGCTTCTGCACACCGGAGCAGCATGAGAAGTTCCTCGACGAGACACCGCATTTCGAGCGCATGATCTGCAACGAAGGCATCCACTTCTTCAAATTCTGGCTGAACATCGGCCGCGAGACGCAGCTCGAACGGTTCCACGACCGCCGCTGGTCAGCGCTGAAGAACTGGAAGTTCTCGCCGATCGACATCGCCGGCATCAACAAATGGGAAGACTACACCAAGGCCCGAGACCTCATGATCGAACGCACGCACAAGGAGTTCGCGCCTTGGATCATCGTGCGCTCCAACGACAAGCGCCGCGCCCGGCTCGCGGTCATGCAACGCATCCTCCTGTCGCTGCCTTATGACGGGCGCGATCTCGACGCCATCGGCAAGGAGGACAAGAAGATCATCGGCGAAGGGCCTTCGTTCTTCGAAAAATAGCGCCGGCAGGCTCGCCGACAACCGCTCCAGACGTTACAGCGCCGCGCATCCTTGCGGATCGCGGCGCTGAGTTTCGTGGCGAGCTCAGGCGGCCAGGCGTGCGATCCGCTGCAGCCGCTTCAACGTGGTGTCGTCCTGAAGCGCCTGCTGGAACAGCGTGATCTCATGGTCAATGCGGTCGCAGAGCACGTCCGTATCGCCCTTGAGCAGACTGCGTGTCTGCAACAACGCTGCCACTGGCTTCTTGGCGAGTTGCCTGGCCCGCGCCAGCGCCGCCTCCTCGGCACTGCCTTCGGAAATGACCTCGCCGACCAGTCCGAGCGCCTTGGCGTCCTCGACCCCCAGCGTCTCGCCCAGGCAGAAGAAGCGGAAGGCGCCGGCATAGCCGAGTTTCTGAGGAGCCAGGATGCTCGTCGCCGCATCCGGCACCAGGCCGAAATCGACGAAGGGCACCCGGAAGGTGCTTCCCCTGGAGGCTATCACCATGTCGCAGTGGAACAGGATGGTGCAGCCGACGCCGACGGCATCGCCATCGACGCTGGCAAGGACGGGCTTGGGGAAGGTCGCCAGCATGCGGAACATGTCGGTGACGGCTGCGATCAGTTGCTGGTGCTTGGTGGCGTCGAGAAACTCCGAGAAGTCGCCGCCAAGGCAGAAGCAACCCGCAAGCCCGCGCAGCACGACGACGCGGACTTCGTCGTTGACCGCGGCTTCGTGGAACGTATGCGCCAGACTGGCATAGGCGTGCCTGTCAAGCACCGGGCGGCCGTCATGCGAGGACACGGTGACAACCAGCGTATGGCCGATCAGCTCGGGTTCGGGATGGAAGCTCATATCGACCTCCACCGTCACGAAGCCTGCTTCAGGCCGAGCTGACCGGGATAGCCCCTGTTCAGCACCGGCAGGAAGTGGTTGCGGCGCTGGCGCACTACATCCAGCGTATGCTCGGTGAAGGTCAGCAGCGTCGCCACGACCTGCTGGTTGCCATAGGTACGCTGATAGCCGAGCGGCGTCGCCAGGAAGTGCAGCTGCAACGCCCGCAGCACCCACATCGGTTCGAACTCGATGATGACCTGGTTGACATCGCGCTTCAGGCCCCATTCGACGAAGCCGGCGATCAGCTCGGTGCCGACCGTCGAGACGCCGCGCTTGCCGTCGCGAAAACCCGGGGCGACCGCGTAGCGGGTAAGCTCCCAGACGTTCTTTCCCGTCGGCGACGGACCTTCGCAGAGATCGTAGAGCACATCGGTCAGCAGGTGGGGCCGCGTGGTCGGCAGCATGCGCTGGTAGCCGGCGAGCTCACCGTTGCGGATGACAAGATGGTGCTCGGCCTCGTCATGGTCGAACTGATCGATCTCGAGGCCGTCCTGGCGGTCGAGATCGGTCCATCCCATCTCCTGGACGAAGATCCTGTGGCGCAGACGGTGGACCGCCTCCCAAAGGTCGGGGCGTTCCATCAATTCCTGAGTGGTAAGGGAAAATAGCATTAGCCGTCTCCTGGGCTTAAGAGGAAGATACGGCCGGGCTTTCCCGAAAATATTACGCGAACGCGTAGGCAAGAATTTCTAGGCCGGCGCGGCCGACCTGGCTAATATAGCCGCGCCTAATCGCCTCGGCGACAGCTTGCACCCTGTCGGCGGCACTGAGTTTGCTTTGGCGTTAAGAAAGCATTAGCCGTCTGCTATAGTTTAAGAAGATAGAGACGGCCGGGATTTTGAGACAACAATACGCGAACGTGCACACAAGAATTTCTAGGCCGGCGCGCCCGACCTAGCTAATATAGCCGCGCCTAATCGCCTCGGCGACCGCCTGCACACGGTTGGCGGCACCCAGTTTGCTTTTGGCGTTGAGAAGGTGTTTCTCGGAGGTATGCTCCGAGATGCCGAGTATCTGGGAAATCTCCCACTCGGACTTGCCGACGGCCGCCCATTGCAGGCATTCGCGCTCACGCGGCGTCAATTCTATGTGATCGATGGTCCTGCCGGCCATCGTATGCAGCTGCATGGCGCGACCGATGGCGTAGGTGGACACCAGCGAGACCATGCCGAATTCCGCTTCCGAGAGTTCGACGGACTCGCCGCCCAGCGAAACCATGACGATCTGCCCATCGAGCGTGACCAGCGGAAAGGCGAGGCCGTCGCGCAATTTGAACTCGCGCGCGTCGCCCATCACCTCGTCGCTGCTCTTGTCGATGATGATGCTTTCGGACGCCTCTCGCCACTGGAAGGGCGCCTGCAACTGCTTCATATGGCCGACGACCGGATCGTGGTCGACGTAATTGCGCGCCACGTAGCGCTCCAGCCATTCACCCGGCCAATCGCAGAGAAGCACATGCTCCTTCTGCTGGCCGCGCGGCGTGCCAGGATGCGGCACCGTACCGGCCATCAGCGCGGTCAGCCCGAAATTCGAGGTGACGCCGAGCAGCTTCTCGCACACCGCGGCAGCGGTGCCGGCATGCTGCAGCTGGTCTATATATTCCAAAGTCCGATCAAAGTGACCCATCGCAACATCTACCCCATGTTGCTTCTGCTTTTTGTTGCCGACTGTAGATGCTCGAAGCGCCGTTCGCCATCAACCCCGGATTGCAAGTTCCCCTGTGACGCCGGCAATCTCCCCCGAGCCCGGCATTCGCGTGGCGGCTTGCAACAACGCTAAAGCATACGCCTAATTTGAACAGTTGAAATCAAAAACAATTGTGCCTGCGCCGATTTCGTACGAAAAGCCGAAGAGACATGACAGGGCGGAGCCTTATTGTGACAATCCGGTGGATAAGGTTGGCCCTGATTTCGGCGCTGATCGCGGCATCGTCGCTCGTCAGGCCGACTCAAGCCGCCGAGCCGCAGGTGCCGGTGTTCTGGGACACCAAGGAGCGCCTGCCCAAGCCCGACCTCTCCGCGCTGCCGAGATTGCGGTTCCTGACCACCACGGACTTTCCGCCTTTCAATTTCATGGACGGCTCGGGCCGGCTGTCCGGTTTCCATATCGACCTGGCGCGGGCGATCTGCGCGGAACTCGGCATCGTCGACAAATGCCAGATCCAGGCGCTGCCGTGGAACGAACTCGACGACGCGCTGCAGAAAGGTGAAGGCGAAGCGATCATCGCGGGCATCGCGGCGACCCCTGAAAGCCGCGAGAAATATGCCTTCTCGCGCTCCTACCTGCAGTTCCCGGCGCGCTTCATCATGCCTAAGGCCAAGGCTTTCGCAGAGCCGATCCTCGACAAGCTGCGCAGCAAGCGGGTCGGCGTCATCGGCGGCTCGGCGCATGAAAAGATGCTGCGCGACTATTTCAGCACCGTGCAGGTCGTGCCTTTCGACAAGCCGGAAGACCTCTATGCGGACCTGAAGGCCGGCAAGATCGATGCCGCCTTCGGCGACGGCATGCGTTTTTCCTTCTGGCTGGGCGGCTCGGACGCGGCTGGCTGCTGCCGCTTCGCCGGCGGCCCGTACCTGGCGCCGGAATATCTGGGCTCGGGCATGGCGATCGCCACCAGGGCGGGCGATCCGGCGCTGGCGGCGGCTTTCGACTATGCGTTGCAGGAGATCTCGATCAAGGGCACCTTCGCCGAGTTCTACCTGCGGTATTTCCCTGTCAGCTTCTTCTGATTCGACCCTCGCTCTGACCAATCTCAGGTCAGCGTACGCAGTCGGGCCTTGGCTGCACGGGCAATCGCCGCGACGGTGAGCGTGTCGAGATCGAGCTTGAGCCGGATAAGCTGCAGCACCCGCACCTCCTCCATGCGCATCTCGAGATCGACGGCGGCGACTTCGAAGGCGGCGGCATAGGCGGTGTCACGGAGCCGCTCCGGCAGCGCCTCAGCGGCACGCGCGAGAACGCCCTCCAAACCCTCTTTGTCATTCAGCGCCTTCTGGCATGCCTGGGCCACGGCAATCAGCCTGTCGCTCTTGAAATCCAAGAAGACCGGCCAGGAGCGGACGACGTCGCCGATGCGCGCCAGCTCGACGTCGGTCATGTCGCGGTCGGAAGCCGAGGTGATGACCATGAGATAGATCAGGGCTTCGTGCGGCGTCAGCGAAGGCATTCAGAACTCCTTGATGATGGTGCCCGAAAGTAGGAACGCCGTTAGGGCGCCGCAAGGAAAACCGCCGCAAATCGTTGACGCTCCGGCCCGTCGCGCCTAGAGACGCTGAAAATCTTACCTGCCGCGATAGCCGGCCCATGACTGGAACTTTGACATGACGGGATCAAACATCATCGATCTCAATCCCGAGATGCTGGCGGCCGCGGCCGAAAGCAAAGCCTGGCCGTTCGAGGAAGCCAAGAAGATCATCGCGCGCTACAAGGGCAAGGACTTTCCCGAAACTGTCCTGTTCGAGACCGGCTACGGCCCCTCCGGCCTGCCGCATATCGGCACTTTCGGCGAGGTGGCGCGCACGACCATGGTGCGGCACGCCTTCCGCGTGCTGACGCAAGACAAGGTCAAGACCAAGCTTCTGTGCTTCTCCGACGACATGGACGGCATGCGCAAGATCCCGGACAACGTGCCGGACCGCGCCGCGCTCGAGCCCTATATGCACAGGCCGCTCACGGCGGTGCCGAATCCTTTCGGCGGCGACTATGCTAGCTTTGCCGACCACAACAACGCGATGCTCTGCCGCTTCCTCGACACGTTCGGCTTCGACTACGAGTTTGCCAGCGCGACGCAATACTACAAGTCCGGCCGCTTCGACGAAGTGCTGCTGCGCGCCGCCGAGCGCTGTGACGAGATCATGGCGGTGATGCTGCCGACACTGGGGCCGGAGCGCCAGGCGACCTACAGCCCGTTCCTGCCGATCTCGCCAAGGAGCGGGCGCGTGCTCTATGTGCCGATGATAAATGTCGACGCCAAGGCCGGCACCGTCACTTTCGACGACGAAGGAACCGAGACGACCCTGCCGGTGACGGGCGGCAAGGTGAAGCTGCAGTGGAAGCCCGATTTCGGCATGCGATGGGCAGCGCTCGGCGTCGATTTCGAGATGTTCGGCAAGGATCACCAGACCAATGCCGTGATATACGACCGCATCTGCAACATCCTCGGCGGACGCGCGCCGGAGCACTTCGTCTACGAGCTGTTCCTCGACGAGGAAGGCCAGAAGATCTCGAAGTCGAAGGGCAACGGACTCACCATCGACGAATGGCTGACCTACGCGCCGACCGAGAGCCTCGGCCTCTATATGTACCAGCGGCCACGGCAGGCCAAGAAGCTCTATTTCGACGTCATCCCGAAGGCGGTCGACGAGTATTACGCCTTCCTTGGCGCCTATCCGCGACAGGACTGGAAGGAGCGGCTCGGCAACCCGGTCTGGCACATGCATGACGGCCACCCGCCGGCCATCGATCTGCCTGTGCCCTTCGCGCTGCTGCTCAACCTGGTGAGCGCTTCCAACGCGCAGAACAAGGACGTGCTGTGGGGCTTCATCTCGCGGCATGCGCCGGGCGTGACGCCGGCGACGCATCCGGAACTCGACCGGCTGACCGGCTATGCGATCCGCTACTTCGACGACTTCGTGAAGCCGACCAAGGTCTATCGCGCCGCCGACGATGTGGAGCGCGAGGCGCTGGCGAAGCTTTCCGAGGCACTGGGTACGCTGCCGCATGGCGCCGACAGCGAGGCGATCCAGAATGCCGCGCTCAACGTCGCGCGCCGGATCGAGCGCTACCAGGACCATTCCAAGCAGAGCCCGGAAGGAGGGCCAGGCGTTTCCGTCGCCTTCTTCCAGATGATCTACCAGGTGCTGATCGGGCAGGAACGCGGGCCTCGCTTTGGCTCCTTCGCCGCGCTCTACGGCATCGCCGAGACGCGTTCGCTCATTGAGCGGGCGCTTGCTGGTCAGTTGGCGGCGTAACGGCGCCGTCTTCCGCGGGCAGGATCGTTTCCGGCGCGTTCGGCACCGGCCCTGTCGCGGCCGGCAGGGCCGGCAGGCCGCCAAGATCGGGGGCGGCGCCGAAGATGCCTTTCCTGGCGGCGCGCGCCTTGTCGCCCGCCTCGACATAGGGGCCGCCCTGCGCGGCGCGGGCCCAGCCATTCTCCACCAGCCACTCGCCGACATCCTTGTTGCCGACCCAGCACTTTGTGGAAGCGGCATCGTGCCCTTGAGAAGGGACGGCGCAGACGACGGTGCGTCCGCGCAGGAAGGCGCGGAATGCGGTCCGGGCACGCGTTCCGCAAGCCCATGACTTCCCCGCGTCGCTGCAGGTCTCGTCGTCCTTGACGACGTCAATGCCCGAGACCGTGACGGAATAGTCCTTGGCCTGGATGACGCCGGCGGCGGAGGCGACAGGCTGGACCAGCTTGGTGCCGTCCTGGCCGTCCGGCATCTTCGATTTGCGCGGCTTGGGCGGACCGGCCAGCGCTATGTCGCTCAGCGGCGCGCGCGGCTCGACCCTCTCCAGTTCTTCATCAGGCGTGCCTGGCGGGGCCACGACGTCAGGGTCGATCGCCCTTGAGTGCAGGACAGGCTTCGGCGGTTGCGGAGCGTCAGGTGCGGTGATTGCCGAGGTGGCCGGCTCCTCCGGCGCCGCATCCGAGCCCGACTGCTGCATCGTGTCGGCGCCTGGATCGATCCGGTCGACGGTGACGACGCTTTCACCGCCCTTGAGCGCGCGGCCGCCGGCGACGACAAGCGCCACCATGAGCGGGATCGCCAGGGCCGTCAGGACGATATGAAGGAACCGCACCAGCCGGGACCTACTGGCTGGCCCAGACGATGCGCGCCACCCACTCCACATCTCCCAGCGCAATATCGCGGTCGGGGTGGGAGGGATTGAGCGAGACAAGTACGATCGACTTCGCGGTCCGCCGGTCGAGCACCTTGGCCATCACCTCGCCAGCCGTCGTCTTGACCACGACGCGGTCCCCGTTGCGGACCGGCGAGCCAGGCTCGACGATCAGCACGTCGCCATTGCGGTAGAGCGGCAGCATGGAATCGCCCTGGACCTTCAGCGCGTAGGACGCCTCTTCCGCGCGCGCCGGAAGCTCGACCAGGTCCCAGCCCTGACCCGCCGGATAGCCGGCGTCGTCAAAGAAGCCGCCGGCGCCCGCCTGGGCGAAACCCAGCAACGGCACGGCCCTGCGCGGCTGAGCGGAAGCGCCAATGCGGCCTTCGACCAGCCCGGTGAACTCTTCCAGCGAGGCGCCTGTCGCTTCGATGATCTTGGCCAGGGATTCGGTCGATGGCCAGCGCGGCCGTCCGTCGGAGGAAAGGCGCTTCGACTTGTTGAAGGCGGTCGAATCGAGGCCGGCGCGCCTGGCGAGGCCGGAAGCCGAGAGCGAATAACGTTCGGCCAGAGCGTCGATGGCGGCCCATACGCGGTCGTGCGAGAGCAAATCCGCTCTCCTTCGGAACAGGAAAAAATGCCTCAACGTGTCTAGCG
>NZ_JANINM010000479.1 GCF_024509055.1 Mesorhizobium sp.
GCAGCGGGCCGCGAAGCGCGCCGCCTGCTCGATCGCCTCGACGCCGACATGGCGCACACCGGTGACGATCATACGCCCCTCGATGCCGGTCTTGGCCTTGGCGCGGGCCATGCCTTCGCCGAGCGCATCCGTGTAGGCCTTGGGCGACAGGCCGGCCTTCCTGGCGTGGTCCGGCGAGGTGAAGACCTCGGAATAGATGGCGCCGTCGCGGGCGAGGCTGGTCAGATAGTGATCGGCGAGCCGCGCGTAGTCCTCCTCGGTGCGGAACAGGTCTGAAGCGAAGTCGTAAGCGGCGAGAAAGGAGGTGAAATCGTGCCAGACGAAAGAGCCGTCCCTGATGTAGGGCGAGGGGTCCTTGCCATATTTGCGGGCCTGGCCGACGACGAGCTCGGGCGCCGCCGCCCCTTCGATGTGGCAGTGCAGTTCGGCTTTCAAAATCATGCGGTCATCCTGTCGGGTATGTTCTATTCGCACAGATTCTGGCCGGAAAATCGTGCGAGACTCTTCCCGAACCCGTCTTGAAAGCGCGGCCGAAAACCGCGCCTTGGACAATAGCGCCCGCACAATCGATCGGCTATGGTCCCGCCGGTTTTATGACGGATCGAAAAAATGTCAGTTGAGAGAACCACTGCCGCAGGCGGCATGGAAACCTCCTATGGTTTCAGGAATGTGGGCGCAGGCGACAAGCAGTCGCTCGTCAACGACGTCTTCCATAAAGTGGCCAATCGCTACGACCTCATGAACGATCTGATGTCGGGCGGGTTGCATCGGTTGTGGAAGGACGCGATGGTCGCGTGGCTCAATCCGCCGAAGCGGCCGGGCTGGAAGGTGCTCGATGTTGCCGGCGGCACCGGCGATATCGCATTCCGCATCATCGAGGCCAGCCAGCGCCACGCCCATGCCACGGTGCTCGACATCAACGGCTCCATGCTTGCCGTGGGCCGCGATCGCGCCGAGAAGAAGGGGCTGTCCGAAAACACCGATTTCGTCGAGGCAAATGCCGAGACGCTGCCATTCGAGGACAACACGTTCGATGCCTACACCATCGCGTTCGGCATCCGTAACGTGCCGCGCATCGACGTGGCGCTGAGCGAGGCCTTTCGCGTGCTGAAGCGAGGCGGCCGCTTCCTCTGCCTCGAATTCTCCGAGGTGGAGATGCCGGTGCTCGACAAGGTCTACGAGGCCTGGTCGTTCAACGCGATCCCGAAGATCGGCAAGGCGGTGACCGGCGACGGCGAGCCCTATTCCTATCTGGTCGAATCGATCCGCAAATTCCCCAACCAGCAGAATTTCGCTTCCATGATCACCCGCGCGGGCTTCGACCGCGTGACGTTCCGCAACTATTCCGGCGGCATCGCGGCACTTCATTCGGGCTGGAAGCTTTGAGGCAGGAAACCTTGCGGCAGGGATCCCTGGGGAAGACTGGGCGATGAGCAGCGTTGGCGCCGCCTTCCGGCTCGCCAGGGCCGGCTGGGTGCTGGTCCGCGAGGGCGTCGTCGCGGCGCTGCCCGGCGAAGAGCTTTCGGGAATGCCGAAATTCGGCTGGCGCATGGCGCGGCTGCTCACCCGCCGTCGGGCGAGGAGCTATCAGCGTGGCGACCGGCTGGCGCGAGCGGTGGTGCGGCTCGGACCCTCCTATGTCAAGCTCGGCCAGTTCCTGGCGACGCGACCCGATGTCGTCGGCAACGACATGGCGCTCGACCTTGCCTTGCTGCAGGACAAGATGCACACCTTCCCGAAGGCGGAGGCGGTGCACGCGATCGAAGCTTCGCTCGGGCGAAAGATCGAAGATCTCTATTCGAGTTTCGGCGAACCCGTCGCGGCCGCCTCCATCGCGCAGGTGCACAGCGCCGAGATCGTTCGCGAGGGACCAGTCTCGCGCGTGGCGGTAAAGGTCATCCGGCCGGGTGTGCGCCATCGCTTCTTCCAGGACCTGGAGAGCTATTTCCTCGCTGCCCATTTGCAGGAGAAATACATTCCCTCGTCACGCCGCCTGCGCCCGGTGGAGGTCACCCAGACGCTGGCGCAGACCACCAAGGTCGAAATGGACCTTCGGCTCGAGGCCGCGGCTCTTTCCGAGCTTGGCGAAAATACGAAGGACGATCCCGGCTTCCGCGTTCCCGCGGTCGATTGGGAGCGAACCGGCCGCGACGTGCTCACCATGGAGTGGATCGACGGCGTCAAGATGAACGACCTTGCCGGCCTCGCCACCGCCGGTCACGATCTCAAGGCTATCGCCGCAAACCTCATCCAGTCGTTCCTGCGGCACACGCTGCGCGATGGCTTCTTCCATGCCGACATGCATCCTGGCAACCTGTTCGTCGAGGCGAATGGCACCATCGTCGCCGTCGATCTCGGCATTGCCGGCCGTCTCGGCAAGAAGGAGCGGCGTTTCCTCGCCGAAATCCTCTACGGCTTCATCGTGCGCGATTACCAGCGCGTCGCCGAAGTGCATTTCGAAGCCGGTTATGTGCCGCGCCAGCACAATGTCTCGGCCTTCGCGCAGGCGATCCGCGCCATCGGCGAGCCAATCCACGGCCAGTCGGCCGACACCATTTCGATGGCCAAGCTCCTGACTTTGCTGTTCGAGGTCACCGAGCTTTTCGACATGGCGACGCGGCCGGAACTGATCCTGCTGCAAAAGACCATGGTGGTCGTCGAAGGCGTCGCCCGCACGCTCGATCCGGCCTTCAACATGTGGAAGACTTCAGAACCTGTCGTGGGTGAATGGATCGCCGCCAATCTCGGGCCGCGCGCTCTTTTGACAGACGCGCGAGACGGCACGAAGGCGCTGGTCTCGTTGGTAAGGCAGGCCCCCGACTTTGTCGCCCGCACCGAGCGGCTGTCGCGTGAGATCGACCTGATGGCCGAGCATGGCCTGCGCTTCGACGAGGCATCCGCGCGCGCCATCGGCAAGGCCGAAGCGCGCCACACGCGCTCGGGCCGCGTGGCGCTATGGGTGATCGCGCTGACATTGCTTTACATTGCGTGGCGGATTTTCTGACGCTTCACCTGATCTTGCTCGCGTTTGATGGCATTGCTATCATTGATGACATGGCATTGAGTTTGGGTGCAATCAGATGGCCAGCATCACGATCCGCAACCTTGACGATGAGGTCAAGGACCTGCTTCGGCAATTGGCGGCCGAGAATGGTTGCTCGATGGAGGAGCAGGCGCGGGCGATGATCCGGACGGCGGTCGAAGGCCGCGCAGGGCAGGCCGACCGCATCGGCGAGATCGAGAAGACGCTGCGCGCGCTGACCGGTTCCAGCCAGCAGGCGATCCCGGTCGCCCCGAGCGCGGGCAGAACGCCGGCACGAGGCTCTCTTTCCGGCAAGCGTATCCTGCTTATCATCGGCGGCGGTATCGCCGCCTATAAATCGCTCGATCTGATCCGGCGCCTGCGCGAGCGCGGCGCTTCGGTCCGGGTGGTGATGACAACCGCGGCGCAGGAGTTCATCACCACGCTTTCGGTCGGGGCGCTTTCGGCCGACCATGTCTTCACCGAATTGTTCGATCGCAATGACGAGCATGATGTCGGCCACATAAGGCTGTCACGGGAAGCAGACCTCCTAGTCGTGGCACCGGCGACCGCCGATCTGATGGCGAAGCTTGCCAACGGGCATGCGAACGATCTGGCTTCGACAGTGCTTCTCGCCACGGACAAGAAGGTGCTGATGGCGCCGGCGATGAACCCGAAAATGTGGTCGCACCCCGCGACGCGCCGCAACCGCGCGACCTTGCAGAAGGACGGCGTCGGCTTTGTCGGCCCTGCCAGGGGCGAGATGGCTGAAAGCAACGAGGCAGGCGAGGGCCGAATGGCCGAGCCGCTCGAGATCGTCGCGGCGATCGAAGCGATGCTCGACGAGAGGCCGAAGCCGCTTGCGGGCCGCAGGATCATCGTCACCTCGGGGCCGACGCATGAGCCGATCGACCCGGTGCGCTATATCGCCAACCGTTCGTCCGGCAAGCAGGGACATGCCCTCGCGGCTGCCCTGGCGAAGCTCGGCGCCGATGTCCGGCTAGTCTCCGGTCCGGTCACCGTCGCCGATCCGGCGGGCGTCGCGACCACCCATGTCGAGACCGCCGCGCAAATGAAGGAAGCGGTCGAAAGCCTGCTGCCGGCCGATGCAGCCATATTCGTCGCGGCTGTCGCCGACTGGCGCACGGCGAACGCTGCCGGCGAGAAGATCAAGAAGGTGGCCGGCGAGGGGCCGCCTTCGCTGCAGATGGTCGAGAACCCTGATATCCTGGCCGGCATCGGCCATCATCCTCAACGGCCCGGCCTGGTGATCGGCTTCGCCGCCGAGACCCAGGATCTCATCCGCAATGCTGAGGCCAAGCTGAAGAAGAAGGGCGCCGACTTCATCGTCGCCAATGACGTCTCCCAGCAAAGCGGCATCGGCCCTTCGGGCGTCATGGGCGGCGATCGCAACAAGGTGCGCATCGTCTCCAGGACCGGCGTCGAGGAATGGCCGGAAATGGGCAAGGACGAAGTGGCGGCGCGGCTTGCGGCGCTTATTGCCGACCGGCTCCAGACAGTCGTGGTCTAAACGCTCGTCGGCCCTCACTCCGCCGCGATATCGACATTGCCTTTATCGGTGGCAAGCCCCGCTTCGATTGACTCGCCAATGATCCGTAAGCCGAGTTCCAGTTCCTCCTCGGAAATGGTCAGCGGCGGCGCGATGCGAAACACGCCGCCCATGCCGGGAAGCTTGACGATGTTCATGCTCAGGCCACGCTGGAACGCTTCCGCCGCGATCCTGGCGCCGAGTTGATGGTCGGGAACCCTGTCCTTGCGGTCCTTGACGATCTCGACCCCGAGCAGGAGACCGCGGCCGCGCACGTCGCCGACGCATTCATACCGCTGCTTCAGCATCGACAATCCGTCGAACAGTTTCTCGCCCAGATGCCGGGCCCGCTCGACGAGCTTTTCTTCCTCGACCACATCGAGCACGGTAAGTCCGACGGCCGCCGGCAGCGGGTCGGAAACATGCGTGGTGTAGAAGAGGAAACCCTTCTCATGCGCCGTCTCCTCGATCTCGGCTGTCGTCATGACGGCGGCAAGCGGGAGGCCAGCGCCGATGGTCTTGGACAGCGTCAAAATGTCGGGGGTAATGCCGTCCCGTTGAAAGGCGAACATCGTTCCGGTGCGCCCGATGCCGGTCTGCGCCTCATCGAGGATCAGCAGCATGCCGCGCTCGCGACACTTCCGCTGCAGCGCGGCGAGATAGCCCAGAGGCAGCTCCAATATGCCGCCGCTCGACAGGATCGGCTCGGCGACGAAGGCGGCCAGGTTTCCGGTCGACTGGCTGTCCACCAGATCGAACGCATCGTTGAGCTCCGTTAGCCAATCCAGGGAACCGTCGGCATTCTTAAAGCGTGGCCGGAAGCTGTTGGGCGCAGGGATTGCGAACGACCCGACTGCCGCCGGCCCATATCCCTTGCGCCCGGCGCTGTAGGTCGCCGACGCCGCAACCCCGGTCATGCCGTGCCAGCTCTTGGAGAAGGCGACGATCTCGTGCTTCCCGGTCACCAGCTTCGCCATGCGGATCGCCGCTTCGTTCGATTCTGCGCCGGTCGAAAGCAAGAGCACCCTGTCCAGTCCCGGCGCCAGCGCCGCAAGGCGCTCGGCAAGCTCGACCACCGGGCGGGAGAGCATCCCGCTGAACAGATGCGCGGCCTTCTCGACCTGACGGCTGACCGTCGCGACGATTTTTGGATGAGCATGGCCGAGCAGCGCGCTCATCTGCCCGGAGGTGAAGTCCAGGATAGGCTTATCGTCCGCATCATAGACGAATGACCCAGCGGCGCGCTCGATAATAGCCGGTTCGAATGCGCCGCCATAGCGAATAAGATGTTTCCGCGCGGCATCCCAAAATGCGTGATCCAGGTTCTTTGACATCGGCGAACTCCGTCAGGCGTCGACGAGACAATTATCGGTTGGCCGAGATGCAGTAAAATTGATAGTAATCGGATTCCGGTATCAGAAGAATTGATATGCAGGCTCCGCTCGATCTCAAGCTGCTGGCGACATTCGTGCGCGCCGCCCATTCGGGCACCCTCAGCGCGACGGCTGTGCAGGTGGGCCGCACGCAGTCGGCGGTGACCATGCAGATACAGCGGCTCGAGGAAGCGATTGGCCAGAGCCTGTTCCACCGCAGCGGTAGCGGGGTGCGGCTGACCGGAAGCGGCGAGCGCTTCCTGGCTTATGCCGAGCGCATCCTCAAGATCCACGATGAGGCGATCTCGGCGCTTTCCGACAAGGGCCTGCACGGTTCGATTATCTTCGGCAGTCCCGAGGACTATCTGAGCGCGTTCTTTCCAGCGCTGCTGCAGGGCTTCGGGACCTTGTATCCGGACGTCGAAATCAAGGTCGTCTCGGCGCCGACAGTAGAGTTGCGGACACTTCTCAACACGCATCAGATCGACCTGGCGCTTGTCTCCGCTCGCGATGCCACCGATGCGCAGGGCGCCGTGCGAACCGAGCCGCTTGTGTGGGTCGGCAGCAAGCCGGCCCTGGACCTCTACGACTTCGGCGACACCGTTCCGCTGGCTCTGTCGGCTTCCAACGCCGTCGACCACAAGGCAGCCTGCGAGGCCATGGCCAGCGCCGGACTGCGCTACAAGATATCCTATGCAAGCAACAGCCTTGCCGGATTGATCGCTGTGGCGCGATCGGGCCTGGCGATCAGCGTGATGACCGAGGACGCGGTGCCGTCCGACCTCCATATCCTGGGCGCGCCGCTGCCTTGCCTGCCGCGCCTTGGCATCCTGATCGCCTTCGCCGACTCCGAACGATCGCCAGCGGTCGAAGCTTTCGCGGATCACATCCGAGGCGTTCTTCCGTCCCTATAGGCAACCACACGCGGCCGTCATGCGCTTTCCGTTTCGTGTCGGTCCAAAGCGAGGTCGGAACCGTCAATCTGCCGCTGAGCAGGGCGCTTTGTGATCGAAGATAGCCTCAGGGCGGCCACACATCCGATGACACCGAGCGGCACGAAAGCGAGGAACAACCAGCCGGCGACGCTTGCGGCCGCGTCGCGGTTCAAGCCTTCCGAGAAGCCACTGACATTGGCGACGATGCCCGCCAGCGCCGCGCCCACCGCATAGCCGATACGCTGCATGGTCGGCACGGCGGCCGACGCGATCGTCTGCTCGTCCTTCGGCGCGGAAGCGACGACGACGCGTGTGAGGAAGGGCCAGGCAACACCGAAACCGCCGCCTTGTAGCAGGGCGCACAGCAGGATCAGGGGGATCGATCCGGCGGGGATCGTGTAGGCGAAGCCGGCGAGACCGAGGGCGATCATCAGTGCGCCGACGACGATGACCGGCCCGTCACGCTCCAGCCTCATGTTGGCGACGGTGATCGAAAGGATCGACCAGGCGATGGATTCGGCGGCGATGATGTAGCCCGTGGTCAGGATCGGGATGCCGTGCAGCGTGGTCAGGAGCAGCGGTCCATAGATGGAGAACGTGCAGGTCGCGATCGAGAAGGCGGCGACCATCGTCATGCCGCTGCCGAGCGGCGAGCGCCAGGAGAACAGCCGCGAGGGGAAGAGACGTGAGCGCGGCTTCAGCGCATCGATACGGAAGAACAGCGCCAGACCGGCGAGGCCAAGCACGATCAGCAGGGACGAGCGCAGCGGAGCGATGTCGACGCCCGCCGCGGCGATCAGCACGATGCTGACGGCAAGACAGCCGAGCGCAAAGAACGGGAAGGAGGGCGCCGTGCCGGTACTCGCCTGCGGTCGCGTCGCCTGCGGCGTGCTGAGCACGGCAAAGCTGGCCAGCGCCATGACAGCGCCGCCGAGCGTGAAGATGCCGAAGGCCCAGCGCCACGACAACAGGCCGACCATGATCGCGCCGAGCATGGGGCCGCTGAAGGCGGCCACGCCCCAGATCGCCGACATGATGCCGAAAAGCTGCGGCCAGATGTTGCGGGGGAACAGGCGTTCGACTGAAACGAACGCCAGCGAAACCAGAGCGCCGCCACCCAGGCCCTCGACCAGCCGGCCTGCAAGAAATACCTCCATGGACGGCGCCGCGGCGCATATCAGCGCGCCGGCGGCGTAAAGCAGTGCGGCCACCATCATGTTGGTGCGCAGCGCCACAAAGCTGACCATTCGACCGGCGGCCGCTCCGGCGACGATGGCGCCAAGCTCGTAGACCGCCAGGGACCAGCCGACGAATTGCACGCCGGCGAGATCGCCGACCATGGCCGGCATGATCGTCGCGATCATCGTCTCGTTGGTGGCATGCAGCAGAATGCCAAGGCTGACGAAACAGAAGCGCGCGAGGTCGCCACTAGCCCACAGCGCCCGCCAATCCACCTTGTTGTCCGTTGCCGTCACGTCGGTCTCCTGCTTTTTTGCTACCTCATCCGCATTGCGAATAGGGTGCCAGATCCAGTTCGGCAGGGCTTGTAGAACCTCAAGCGCGGTTGAGCTCAAGAGGCTTTTTCACTGATTTTCAAACCGCAGGCGGAGCCGCGATTTCGTTGGACGTGGCGCGGCCAATCTCTGTTCGGTGGTAACGTCTAGGCCTACGTCAAGGGCTCGCGATCGACGCCGTGCAATATGGCGAGAGCACCCGCCATCCCAATGTCGTGTAGAGCGCGCGGCCTTCCTCTGTCGCGACGAGGAACTGAGGTATGTCCGAGCTCGGTCGCGCGAGGGACAGGGCATGCATCACGGCATGGCCCAGGCCTTTGCGGCGGTGCTCCGGCGCTGTCGCGATCCGATCGTAGATGAAGACGTCTCGTCCTTCCGCCGCATATCCCTTCGCGGCCAGGACGCCGTCACTGGAGATCACTTGCGCCTCGACGACCGGACCATTGCGGCTAACCTCAAGGGTGTAGCCCGCCGGTAGCGGCCGCCCGATCCACCCTCGAGTCGCGGTCATGACATAGGCCAGGGAAAGCAATTGCCATCCATCGGGCAGCGCGGCCATCAATTCGTCCGCCGATCCGCAAAGCTTCAACAGATGCCGTGGCGCGTCTATCGTGCGGCCAAGCTCGGCGAGGCCCTCCGACACCCGCGGAAAAACCCACCGCTTGACCTCGGCCTCGGAGTTCGTGTCGACGCGAAAGCCACCGTGATCCGGGACCGGCGCAGGCAGCCCGCGCGCAACGGAACGCGCGGTCAACCAGGCTTGGAGCATTGTTGGATCGACACCGTTCATCGATGTGCCTTAGCACGGCACGGGATCAACTCGCACGACCGTGCTATCCGCTCGAAAGAAAAGTCGGCCCGGAACATCTTCCGGGCCGGACGTTTCGGCTGGTGGAGCAAAAGCCGAAAGGCTCTATTTGTAGGAGTGGACGAGATCCAGCGAAGCCACCGCGACCGCCAGGTTGACGCCTGTCTGCGCCTGGACGCTGAGCGGCTCCAGCATGAAGGCGCCGTTCAGGCCGCCGACCAGGACATTGGCGCCACCGCCGGTGATCACGCTCGCCTCGGCATTGACGCCATAATAGCTGCCGGCGAGATCGCCAGCCTCATGGCTGCGCGTGCCGGCAAGCACCGCCCAGACGAGCTGGCCCTGATGTGTCTGCCCGATGTCGACCCCAAGCTTGGAGATCATGCCGGTGTACTGCTCGGACGGCCCGTGATGGTAGGGACGGAAGGTGCAGGCCACGCCCTTGTTCGAGGTGATGACATAGCCGATGCCACCGTCGATGGTGCAATCGAGGGTGCCAAGCCGAAGCGTACCGGCGTTGACGGGAGCGGCGAGGACCGTGGTGGCGAGAGCGGCGGCGCAGACAAGTGCTTTGATCATTGGAAAGGTCCTTTCGCAAAATGGCCTCGATCAACGATCGAGCTGCGCGGAGCGTTCCGCCGAAAACTTGGCGCGAACATGGCAAAGGTTAACGCATTGCCTGGGGCGGTTAACGGATCGCTATTCGGCGTCTCTCCGGCGCAACACCAAGGGTCGCCGGAGGCGACCGGGCGTCGTTCGGTCCCCCTCTGTCGTCAGCTTCCGATCAGCTGGCGCTGCCACCGACGCGCGACAGGCCGTCCTTGGCCGGCTGGTAGGTGGGGTCGAGACGGACTGCTTCGCGATAGGCCTTGGAAGCCTTCGCCTTGTCGCCGCGCTTTTCGTAGATCAGCGCCTGGTTGGCCCAGGCCTCGGCGTTCTTCGGATCGAGCTTGATCGCCATGTTGAAGTCGGCGAACGCGTTGTCCGCGTCGCCCGTCGCCAGATAGGAGAGGCCGCGGCCATTATAGGGTTCCGCGGCGTCCGGCGCCAACGAGATGGCGGTCGAGAAGTCCTCGATGGCGAATTTGTGCTGGCCCTGGCTCTGATAGATCAGGCCGCGATTGTGGTAGGCACGGGCGTCGGTGGTGTCGAGCTGGATTGCCTTCTGGAAATCGTTGAAGGCGTCCTGGACACGGTTTGCCTTGCGGTAGAGGTTGCCGCGACCGATATAGGCGGCATCGTAATTGGCGTTGATCTGGATCGAACGGTTGTAGTCGGCCAAAGCGGCGTCCTGGTTGCCGAGGAAGCGCTGAATGAGGGCGCGGTTCGAATAGGCCTGGTAGAAGTTCGGATTGAGCTGGATGGCGGTGTCGAAGTCCTTCAGCGCCGCCTGGTACTGGCCGCCGCGCCCGTAGGCCGAGCCGCGCACGTTGTAACCCTCGGGATCCTTCGGGTTGCGCTGGATGACAGCCGAGAGCGAGGAGATGTTCTCGCTCGACCCTTGCGCCTTGTCGATGTTGTTGAACTCGCCGGTCGGGGTCGTCTGGCACGCCGCAAGCGCCAGACCCGAAAGCAGGGCCGCCGTCAGGGCGAAGCCGCGAAAAGCGGTTTTGCGCTCCACGGTAATTGCGTTCATCTTTGTCCTCACTGCCGCAGCGCCGTCAGTCCGTTCCCTCTCCGAACCGGCTCGAATGCATAAACAAAAAGGTGGCGGCGATTCCGCATCGCGCCACCTTCGGTATCCTTCGAAAAGGACGAAAAATAGGCGTTATGAGCGCGGCGAGCGCGATGCGCCGGCAGCACCAGCCGGAGCCGGGCGCGGGGTCATCGGCAGCAGGCCTTCGCGCTGGGCACGCTTGCGAGCCAGCTTGCGGGCGCGGCGCACGGCTTCAGCCTTTTCACGGGCACGCTTCTCGGACGGCTTCTCGTAGTGGCCGCGCATCTTCATTTCGCGGAAAATGCCTTCGCGCTGCATCTTTTTCTTCAGCGCGCGAAGCGCCTGATCAACATTGTTGTCGCGGACGAGTACCTGCACGTGCAATCCTGTCTTCGGGTTTGAAATCTACAGGCAAACGGCCATAGCCGCCTTGCCTCCGCGGCAGGTTGCACCGCGAATTGTGGCGGCTGATAGCAGAATCAGGCCGTCCTGTCCACCGTTGATTGCAGCAAGCGACGATCAAAAGAAGGAGTGCGCCGCCGTGATGTCCGACCGCGCTAGGCGGTGGCCAGATGGAGGCGGGCGAAATCCTCGAAAAATTCACCGTAGTCGCAGGTGATTTCCTCGCCGGCCGCGATGTCTCGAACGGCTGTGGCGCCGCCATATTGCGAGAAATCGGTGTTCGGCCGCTCGGCATGGTTCATGAAGCGGCCATTGTCGACCTCATAGACCATGAAGCCCGGCTTGTCCGGGCTCGGATAGGCGTAGCGGTCGAGCAACTCGCGCAGATGCGGTGGCGCCGCCTCGTATTTCTCCATCGGGATCAGCCGGTCGAAATCCGGATCCAGCCGCCAGATCGAGGCGCCCCTGCGGATTGGCTCGGCGGCGAAAACGCCGACGCCCTCTATAGCGCTCTGGGCGACGTAGGTTCTGATCAGCAGCATCTTTGCGATCCGGTTTCGACGGGAAACCAAAATCGTCAAATCGGACCGGAATGCAAGGCCGCATATCGTCATTTCAGCGGATGAGCGTGGTTGCCGTCCGCCAAAAGGGTCACGTCCGGTTGATCGACACGCCGCCATCGGCGAACAACGCCGTGCCGGTGGTGAAGCTCGAGGCCTCCGAGCGCCGAAAACCCGCGCGGGCCGCTTTCGCCCTACTGCCGCAACAGCCAACTCAGACGATCCCGTGAGAAGACGTAGCTGACGGTGATCAGCAGGGCTATGACGGTGCCCGTTGTCGCATGACCGGCCAGATAGTATCCGGCAGCCCCGCCAAACAGGACGATCAATTCCAGTAGCAACCTGAAGGCACCCGGCACCGGCACCGGCGCCCGACCTGATCGGCTCGGATCATTGGGCACGGCGAAGGTGCCCCACACTACAGCCGCTAGCAGCGGCAAGGCGCCAGCGAGAATCCAGCGCCAGAACCCGGTCGAGAGGCTCCAGCCCGCCATACCGAGACCGAGCAGCGCCGCGAGCTCGAGCAGAAAGCGTAAGGTCAGATTCCACCAGGCGTTACCCATCGTCGTCCCCGAATCCTCGAATCTATCCTTGGATCGGCGAGTGTTGCCGAACGCGGCTCTGTCGGCCAGTTGAAAGCATCTTTCGCGACGGCGCAAAACGGCAAGCGCCGTCGCAAACAGCGCAAGGATGACATCGCGGTTTC
>NZ_JANINM010000480.1 GCF_024509055.1 Mesorhizobium sp.
CCTTCTCGGCGCCGTTCTCGATGCGCATGACCGAGATCGACGCGGTCGGCATGTACGACACGGCAGCTGAGGAGATGGGCAAGGTGTTCGTCACCACCGAGCTCGGCGGCGGCGGCACGTCGCGCGCTGAAACCGTGGGGATCGCGCGCCGCGGCATTCTCAATGTGCTGCGCCATGGTGGGATCGCTGCTGGTGAGGTCGAGAAGAGTCGAACCCAATGGCTCGACATGCCGTCCGGCGACTGCTTCGCCTTCGCCGAGGAGGACGGCATGATCGAAACGATGGTCGATCTCGGCGAGCCGGTCGAGGACGGCCAGGTCATCGCGCGCATCCATCCGGTCGGCCGCACCGGTCAGGCGCCGCGGGAGATCAAAGCCAAGATCTCCGGCCTGCTTGCCGCGCGTCACTTTCCCGGCCTGGTCAAGGCCGGAGACTGCGCAGCTGTGATTGGCATTTTGGTCCCATCATGACCGTTTGCGCCGTCATGCAGTTTCCATCGGCGTGACTAATTGCGATATCGGAGGGTAGCGATGTCGCAGGGGCCGTTATGGGTGCCTGCGCTCCCGCGACCGCTATCCACAACAGGCCTCCACCTAAGCAAGCACCTTGGCGAGGAAGGATTGCGTCTGAGGATGAGAAGGGTTGCCGAGCACGTCCGCGGGCTTTCCCTCCTCGATGATCTCGCCGCCCGCCATGAAGACGATGCGATCGGCCACCTCGCGAGCAAAGCCGATCTCGTGGGTCACAACGATCATTGTCATGCCGCTTTCCGCCAGATCACGCATGACATCGAGCACGTCCGACACCAGTTCCGGGTCGAGTGCGCTGGTAGGCTCGTCGAAGAGGATGAGTTTGGGCTGCATGGCGAGCGCGCGCGCGATCGCCACACGTTGCTGCTGACCGCCCGAAAGCTGGCGGGGATAGGCGTTGACCTTTTCAACGAGGCCGACCCGCTTCAGGATAGCATGCGCACGTTCCTTCACTTCGTTGCGTGGTTGCCGTTTCACTCCGACTGGTCCTTCCACGATGTTCTGGAGAACAGTCATGTGCGGGAACAGGTTGAAGTGCTGAAACACCATGCCGATATGGATGCGCTGGCGCGCTATCTCGTGCTCGTGCATTTCCTGCAGGTAGCCATTATGCTCCCTATAGCCGATCAGTTCGCCGTCCACCCGGATGCGGCCGTGGTCGATACGCTCGAGATGGTTGATGCACCGCAGAAAGGTGCTTTTGCCCGAACCGGACTGACCGAGCAGGCATGTCACCTGACCGTTGGAAACGGACAGGTTTATCCCCTTGAGAACCTCTAGGGACCCGAAGGATTTTCGTACCCCTGTCGCCTGCACCATCAGCTTCCCCTGTGGCCTTGCCTGAAAGGTCATGACAGGCTCCTTTTCTCACCGGCGTCGAGTGTACGGGCGCGCGATAGCCCGAGGAAAGAGCCGATGCTTTGCAGGGGCGTGGGAGGGAGGTTGCGGCTGCTGCCGCGGGCGTAGTGACGCTCTATGTAATATTGGATGACGCTCAGCACCGAGACGATGATCAGGTACCAGATCACCGCGACCATCAGCAGGGGGATCGTCTCGAACGTGCGTGTATAGATTGTCTGCGCCGCGAAGAGCAGTTCCGGCACGGCGATGGTGCTGACCAGCGCCGACATCTTGAGCATGTTGATGGTGTCGTTGCCGAGCGGCGGGATGATGACGCGCATCGCCTGCGGTAGCACAACGCGTCGCAGCAGCCGCCAGCGCGACATACCGATCGACTGGGCCGCTTCAGTCTGGCCATGGTCGATGGAGATGATGCCCGCGCGGATGATCTCGGCGCTGTAGGCGGCCTCATTCAGGCCGAGGCCAAGTATGGCCGCGATATAGGGGGTGATGAGCGCGTTGGCGTCGAGCTGGACGAAGTCCGGACCGACAAAGGGAATGCCAAGCGAAATGTTCGGGAAAAGCGCCGAGAGGTTGTACCATAAGAGTAGCTGCACCAACAGCGGCGAGCCGCGGAAGAACCACACGAACAGCCATGAAGAGCCCGACAGGACCGGGTTGGGGGATAGGCGCATGACGGCGAGCATCACGCCGAGCACGACGCCCATCACCATGGCGATGGCCGTGAGCTCGAGCGTGCGCCGCACTCCCAGCAGGATCGTGTCCGAGGTAAAGTATTGCCCCACGACGGACCATTCGAAGCGGGGATTGGCGAACAGGGTGTGCACCGTCATCGCCGCAAGCAGCGCGACGAAGGCGACGGCCACCCAGCGCCATGGGTGCCGCGCCGGCCTGATGGCCAAGTCGATCGTGGGATCGGCGCTCCTTTCCACGGAACCGGTTTCCTTGACGGACATGGCGAACTCCCAGGATTTTGACTGCCGGTGGCGATTGGCTCCTTACTTGCCGTCGTTTATCGTGGCCTGCTTGATGGCGCCGACTTCCTGGCCCCATTTCGCCAGGATCTTGCCGTAGGTGCCCTCATCGATCAGAGCCTGCACGGCGGCCTGCAATGCCTTGGTCAACTCGTCGGACTCCTTCGGCAGCACCAGCCCGTAGGGTCGCGGCGCATAGGAAGTGCCAGGCACCTCGAAGTCACCCTTGTGTTGCTGCGAAATATAGGCGCCGGCGGAGGTGTCGATCATGGCAACATCGGCCCGGCCCGACTGCAACGCCAGCACGATCTTGCTGGTGCCGGGCAGAACCTTGGCGTTGACTTCCGCCTTGCCGGCCTTCACGCAATCCTCGGATGCCTTCTTGGCATCCTCGATTTCCGTGGTGCCCTTGTCGATGGCGGCGGTGACGCCGCAGATATCGGCGAGGCCGTGGATGTTCTTCGGATTGCCCTTTTTGACCAGGAAACCACCACCGGAGGTGAAGTAGTCGACGAAATCGACCTTCTTGCGACGTTCGTCGGTGTCGGTCATCGCCGACATCGCCATGTCGTAGCGCTTGGCGGCAAGCGCGGGAATGATGGCGTCGAAGCTCATATTCTCGAATTCCAGCTTGACCCCGAGCTTCTGGCCAATCGCTTCCGCCAGATCCTTGTCGAGGCCGATGATGGTGGTGTTGTCCGTGTCGTAATATTCGAACGGCGGATATTCGACGTTGCTGGCGACCTTGATCGTTCCGGCCTCCTTCAGCTTGGCCGGGAGCATGGCGTTGAGCTTCGGATCCGTTTTGGTCGAGATGGCGCTTTCGGCGTGAGCCGAGCCCGCAAGTCCAGCCAAAAACAATGCTGCTGCGATGGTCGAAGCGAACCGAACCCGACTAGAATGTTCATTGCGCATGCGTTTGTCTCCCCTATTGATTTGGTCTTGAAGCTCGCAGTTCTTGATCGTTGAAGGCGGCTAACCGTCGCCAACGCCTCGCTCGTAGGTGGGCGCGATGTTCCCGGCCTCAAGCTCTCTGATTTCAGGCGCTTTTGCCCCTTGTGCTGCAGGCGAAGACAAAGTTTCCTTTCGATCGTTCCATCGAATCTTTCACTCCTGCCAGACATCAGAGACAAGATGCCTATAGCAATATATACAACTTATCAAAATCCGCCTTGTCAAGCGCGGTCGTAGGGGGGCGTCGGTTTTGTTCTGACACGGATGACGAAGTTGTACTAATATGTGGGCACATTCGATCTCGAAACGCATTGGCAAGTGGCGACATGAGCAAGACGACGACCAGGACCGAGAAGGAATTGACGCACGGCAATGGCGAAATTGGAGTTTCGCTGGGGCAGCGGGTGCGCAACCATGTTTTGGGGAAGGTTAATTCGGGAGAATGGCAGGAAGGCTATCGAATCCCGTCTGAATCGCGTCTTTCAGAGCAGCTGGGCGCCTCACGCATGACAGTCCACATTGCCATGCGGGACCTCTCCGCCGAAGGCATTCTTGTGCGCCGACAGGGTGCAGGCACTTTCGTCGCCGCCCGTCAGGGCCAATCCACGCTCATGGAATTACGCAACATACAGTCCGAGATCGAAGCGCGCGGCAATCGCCATACCACTGACGTCATCAAGATGGAGGAGGTCAATAGCGACCTTAATATCGCGACCGAACTGAATGTGGTTCCAGGCACAACGGTATTTCATTCGCTGTTGGTTCATCGAGAGAATGGAAGGCCTCTGCAGATTGAAGACAGATACGTAAATCCGCAGTTTTCTCCGGACTATCTGGAGCAGGATTTCACAAAAATCACGCCTTACGTCCATCTGATGGCCGTTGCGCCTTTGGAAGAGGTCGAGCATATCATCCAGGCCGTCCTGGTTGACGAGTTCAACTGTGAGTTACTCGAAATGAAGCAGGGGGAACCTTTGCTTCTGTTGCGTCGCCGCACATGGTCGCGCGGTATGATTGCATCCAGCGCACGTTTCTTGCATCCAGGTCCTCGCTTCAGTCTTGCCGCGCGCATGTCCGTTGGTCGCTAGGTGCGCTCCTGGACGTGACCTGCCCGTCTTGACAGCGGCAAGGCAAGTGAATGATATCTAAGTCACATATACAACTATGTGCAACTTGGATGCCATTATGCGGAAGCCAATCTTTGCCGTCGGCGATCAGGGAGCTGAAGCCCCTAAGCCCAGCGGGCGACTAGCGGGATTGCCGAGCTATGGGCGGGGGCGGGCGGGACAAAGCGTCGTTTTTGCGCACCGGCTCGGTTCCAACGAGGCGCCAGATCCGCCCAGCGCCGCCGTTCTGGCCGCGGTGGCCAGGGCCATGGCGGGTGCGCATCGCTATCCGGACCTGCGCGGTGAGACGCTGGTGGAAGCGTTGGCGGTCCGGCATGGCTTGCCATCCGACATGATTGCGGTATCCGCAGGCTCGGTCACCATGCTGGACCAACTCATCCGAGCATTTTGCGACTCGGGCGACAGGGTCATCACACCCTGGCGTTCCTACGAGGCCTATCCGATCATTGCCGGCGGCGCGGGTGCGCGCCTCGTGGAAGTGCCGCTGGACAGCGACCATCGGTTGGACATGGCAGCGATGCTCCAGGCTTGCGCATCCCAAGCGCGAGTGGTGATCATCTGCAATCCAAACAATCCGACCGGCACCATGCTTGGGCCGACCGAATTGGACGCTTTATTGGATGCCATACCCGCGCAATCGCTCGTTATCCTCGATGAGGCTTATGCCGACTATGCCGACGAGCCGGGCATCGTTGCTTCCTCTCCCGCACGGCGTCTTTCGCGACATCAGAACCTGGTCGTGCTGCGCACCTTTTCCAAGGCTTGGGGACTTGCAGGCATGCGGGTCGGCTATTGCCTCGCGGATCGCAGTATCGTTGCCGCAGCGAACGCGGTTGCGCCGCCATTTCCGTTGCCGGCGACCGCGCAGGCGGCGGCACTTGCCGCCCTTGCCGAGGGGGACGTGGTAACGGCACGAATCGCAGCCAGCGTTGAGCAGAGACAACGCATGTCTGAGGGGCTCGCAGCTCTTGGTTTCCAGGTTGCGCTCTCAAAAGCTAATTTTGTCTGGCTCGCGGTCGGCGAGGAGGCGGGGGCGCTGACGCTTCACTTGCATGCGGCTGGCATAGCGGTGCGCTGTTTTCATGGCGAGGGGGTGCGCGTCACAACCGGTACGGCCGCCGATACCCGGGCACTGCTCACGGCTGCGGCGGCGTGGATGTCCAGATGAGGCAGGCGCCACGGGACAGCCATCCACCAGCGCACACGGATTGGCTACCTTGTTGGCTGTCATGACCCCGACAGGATATCTTTTCACGACCGCAAGCCGGGGTCCCTCGATCCATTCCAGAGCCGTCCAGCAGCCTGCGGACGAAACAATGAGTTGAGTGCCATGTCGAGACAAAGCACCCTTCCCAACGCGTTCGAGCAAACCATGCGCGATCGGTTTGCGGATCGTTTCCAGACCGGCACTGCCATCCGTGCTCAACACGGTTCCACAGCCACCTGGATCGAGAACCAGCCGCCGGATGGCGTGGTCTTCGCCGAGAGCACCGAAGAGGTAGCGGATATCGTCACGCTTTGTGGCGGCGCCGGCGTGCCCGTCGTTCCCTTCGGGGCAGGCAGTTCGCTCGAAGGTCAGGTCAACGCACCAAGGGGCGGTATTTCCGTCGACCTGACGCGGATGGACCGCATTCTTTCGGTCAATGCCGAAGACATGGATTGCGTGGTCCAGCCAGGCGTGACGCGCAGCCGCCTCAACGACTATCTGCGCGATACTGGCCTGTTCTTCCCACTCGATCCTGGTGCCGATGCAACGTTGGGCGGCATGGCTGCCACCCGTGCCTCGGGTACGACAGCCGTGCTTTATGGCACGATGAAGGACGCGGTTGTGTCGCTTGAAGCCGTGATGCCGAACGGCCAGGTGATCCGTACCGGGCACAGGGCGCGCAAGAGTGCGGCGGGCTACGATCTAACCAGGCTGCTGATCGGTTCCGAAGGCACGCTCGGCATCATCACGGAGCTGACGATTCGGTTGCGCGGCATTCCGGAGGCGGTGTCGGCGGCTCGCTGCTCCTTTCCAACAATCGAAGCTGCCAGCAATGCCGTCATCAGCGGGCTCCAATTCGGCCTCCCCTTTGCGCGGATCGAACTGTTGGACGCAACCACGGTCAAAGCGGTCAACGCCTACTCTCAGCTAAACCTGCCGGAGACGCCACTGTTGCTGGCCGAATTCCATGGCACACCGGATACCGTCGCCGAATTGTCGGTGCGTTTTGGCGAGGTCGCGCGTGAGTTCGGCGCCACCGCTCTGGACTGGACGACAGATCCGCAAGAGCGGACGCGGCTGTGGAAGGCGCGCCATGATCTGTTCTGGGCGGTCCTGGGTCTACGGCCTGGCGCCAAGGGTATCAGCACCGATGTATGCGTGCCGATCTCGCGATTGGCCGAATGCATAGGCGCGGCGGCCGAGAGGGCGCAATCGCGGGGGCTGCTTGCCCCGATTGCCGGCCATGTCGGTGACGGCAACTTCCACAATTTGATCCTCATCGATCCACAGAATCCGGCGGAGCGGGCCGCCGCCAAATCCTATATCGGCTGGTTGAACGAGCTTGCTCTTTCCATGGAAGGAACCTGCACCGGCGAGCACGGCGTGGGGCAGGGCAAGCGCTCCTACATGGAACGCGAGATGGGCCCGGCGCTGGACGTAATGGCGGCCATCAAGGCTGCGATCGATCCGAAGAACATCATGAACCCGGGAAAGATCTTGCCCGAACGATCCTGGGAGAAAAGCTAGCGCTTGTGCCTAAAAATGGACGCCAGTTCTTGGCGCAAATGATACGCCGACAAAATCTTCCGGCGAAGGCCACTTCCCGTCTCGGGCGCCGCGGCGGACCTTATCAAGGGCAGCGATATGGAAGGCATTCGGCTAGGCCCGCTTATGCATGGTTGAACGCGTCGACGATGGCTTGCGAAGCGGGATGCACGATCGCGCTCTTCGACCCGTCGAGCGGGCGGGCGAGAATGATGGGCTCCCAGGCGAAATCCTCGGTAATCGGAACGCTGGCAAGCGGCTCTCCGTCATAGGCGGATCCGCCCAAGGGTCCTGAATAGGCGATGCCAATGCCTTCGCCATGAGCGGCGAGGCTGCGCATAACCTCTAGCGCCCGCACTCTGTGGTGGACGATCGGCTCTTCACCGATCCGTCTGAAGAGGCCCAGGACGTGCCTAACCGACAGGCCCTCTTCGAAGAGGATCAAAGCGCGTTGGCTGAGGTCCTTCAGGCTGACTTCCTTCAAGCCAGCCAGAGGATCGTCGATCCGCATGAGGGCATGGGGTTGAACGGATGTGAGCGGTCGGCGCAGGAAACTTGCGTCGAGACCGAGGTCGAACGTCACTGCGATGTCGATGCGCGACTGCAGCATGTCGCGGGCGAGCGTCTCGAAATCGGCGATACGGTAACGAATCTCCGCTCCTGGAAGCTTGCTGCGCACGGCATCGAGCAGGCGGCCGATGTGAAGTGGCGCCAGATCCTCGGATAGCCCCAGGGTCAGGCGGCCGACAGTCGCATGCCGGCTGCGGGCAGGATCGTCCAACTGGCGGGCTTGCGAGAGGATGTCCTCGACCTTGGCGAGATAATCCCGACCAAAATCGGTCAGCTCGACTGGAGCCCCCCTGCGTCGGATAAAAAGCTTGCGCGCAAGACGCCGCTCGACCTGGGTGATGGCGACCGAAAGTGAGGGTTGCGAAACGTTGAGTTGCGCTGCCGCACCGGAGAGGCTGCCGAAACGGCCCACGGCCGAGATATATTCGAATTGGCGAAGGGTAAGATATAGCATGAACCTAAGAGCATATTAAAATACTTATTATTTGCAACTATGAATGAGCGGGTGTTTGCTCGAACCATCAAATCGGGAGAAAGCAATGTCACATCCACTCGTCGCACAGGAACAGATCGAGGCTTATCAGCGTGACGGCGTCGTGCTCGTGCGCGGGCTGTTCAAGGACCACGTCGAAGCGCTTCGGGCTGGTGTCGCCCGCAACATGGCGGAGCCCAGCCAATATGGCGCCGAAAACCTCAAGCCTGGCGAGGCAGGCCGCTTCTTCGATGATTATTGCAATTGGGAGCGCATCCCGGAATTCGGGAGAGTGATCCGTCACTCGGCGGCCGGCGAGGTTGCCGCGGAGCTGATGGGGTCGAATTCGGTCCAGCTCTTCCACGACCATGTTCTTGTCAAGGAACCCGGCACTTCGAAGCCAACGCCCTGGCACCAGGATGGGCCCTACTACTTCGTCGAGGGGATGCAGACGGTCAGCTTCTGGTCGCCGCTGGATCCGGTGCGCGAAGCCTCGCTGCGATGCGTCGCCGGCTCGCATCGTTGGCCCAAACCGGTATTGCCGACGCGCTGGCTCTCGGAAGAGAATTTCTACGCCGATAGCGACACCTATATCCCGGTTCCCGATCCCGATGCCGAGGGCATGGACATCCGCGAATGGGAAATGGAGCCGGGCGATGCAGTCGCCTTCAACTACATGACTCTTCATGGCGCACGCGGCAACGAAGCGGCGACACGCCGGAGGGCCTTCTCCCTGCGGCTCGTGGGCGACGATGCCCGCTATGTCCAGCGCCCCGGGCGTACCTCGCCTCCCTATCCCGGCCATGGCATGTCGGCAGGCGAGAAGCTGCGCGAAGATTGGTTCCCGACGATCTTCCGGCGCGACGCCTTGCGCGACGTCGGCTGATCAGCTCATCGAGATGACCGACCGAGCGTTCGCGAAGCCCAATGGCACAATGAGAAGTTGCCAGGTTTTGTCGCGTCGCACGCATTCGGTCACTGCGCCGTTTGCCGTTCGATTTCTTGCGCGGGATTTGGATTTCGTGTTTCGGATCTGCGATCCCCGACCCTCGCCTGGGAAACAAAGAAGCTTGTCGCCGGCATCACACCGGCGACGGCCGGCACCACGCTCGGCGGCAGGACGATACCGGCCACGTAGATGCGAGTAGGGACCGGCTCGCGATCGCGACGATTTCAGCCGATCTCGTAGTTGCGGCGGCGGTTTCGCTGCGGCAGGCGACCGCCTCACCTCTCTCGCAACACGTCCTGCTTATAGCGAATGAGTGGCGAAAGCAGGTAGCTGATGATGCGGCGTGAGCCGGTCTTGATCTCGACCGTGACCGACATGCCGGGCGAGAGTTCAGCGGATCTGCCCTCAATCTGCATCCTCGTGCGGTCGAGCGAGACACGCGCCACGTAGGTCGCTTCCTGGCCCTTCGAGCCGGCGTCGGAGTTCCCCGTCGTCGACGACTGGTCGGCTCCGGCGTCGCTGCGTCTGTCGTTTGCAACGGTATCGTGCGAGATACCCAGCACGCGTCCGTGCAGGAGCCCGTAGCGAGTGAAATTGAAGGTATCGACCTTGATCTCCGCTTCCTGTCCAGGAGAAATAAAGCCTATGTCGCTGTTCGACACCATCGCTTCGATCTCGAGCGAAGCATCGGCTGGAACGACGACGGCCAGCGCCTGCGCCGGGGTGACGACACCTCCGATCGTGTGAACGGAAAGCTGCTGAACGACGCCGTCCACAGGTGCTGTCAGCGTCTGCATCCTTGCTCTTTGCTCGGCCTTCTTCATATCCTGGGTCAGGCCAGCTGCCTTTTGCTCCGCCTTCGCGAGATCGTCGAACAACGTGCGGTGATATTCGGCCTCGGTCCGGGCACGTGTCTCCTTCAACACGGCGACAGCCGCGTCTGCCTCGCGTTGGCGGCTCTCCAGGACCGGGAGGTCATGCTCCTGGCCAACCAGATCCTGCAGGTCGGTAAGGTAGGAAATCTTTGAGGCAAGTCCTTTGTCGTAGAGGTTCTTGCTCACCGAGACCCGCTCCTGGAGCGGAGGCAGAACAGCCTGCAGCTTGGCGATAGTGGCTGTGATGGTTTCGCTCTCCGCCTCTTTCTCGCCGAGCTGGCGAGTGATCTCGGCGAGTTTCGCGTCCTGCTCGGCAGTCTGCATCACGAGGAAATGGCGCTGCATGTCGACCAGCGATTGGCTGGCATCGGCTGGAGCGACGAAGTCATCGAGGGGATTGGCGTGACCCGCAAGGGCCGCCCGAAGCCGCGCCGCCTCGAGCTGCGCGGCGACGAGATCGCTTTTGATGTGGTCTGCCTCGGCAGTGCTCACGGTCGGATCGAGTTCGATGAGCACGTCTCCGGCCTTGACCGAGGCGCCGTCGCGCACGTGGATGGCTCGCACGACGCCGATCTCGAAGGGTTGGACGACCTTCACGCGGTCATCGGGAACGACCCTGCCGGGAGCCGTTGCCACGATGTCGATTTTGCCGATCGTGGCCCAGGCAAGGGCGGCGCAGAAGAACAGGATGATGGTCGCGCCGATGGCCCGACCCAAGGGGGAGGGAGGTGTCTCCATCACCTCGAGCGCCGCGGGAAGGAAAGCGATCTCATGATCGCGTCGGCGAACTTGCCGTGCGGGAAATTCAACGATGTTTCCGGCGGCTGCCATTGGTGTTTCCCGCTTGCAGTTGATGCAGGTTGGCGTAACGGCCGTTCGACCGGATCAGGTCGTCATGCGTGCCATCCTCGGCGATTCGGCCGCGGTCGATGGTGATGATGCGGTCGGCATGCCGCACCATGGACAGGCGATGGGCGATGATGATGACGGTGCGCCCTTCCGCCATGCTGCGCATATTGTCCTGTACGATGCGTTCGCTCTCATAATCGAGCGCGCTCGTCGCCTCGTCGAAGATCAGGATGCGCGGGTCGCCGACAAGCGCCCGGGCGATGGCGATCCGCTGGCGCTGCCCGCCTGAGAGCGAGCAGCCACGCTCCCCGATCACTGTGTCGTAGCCTTCCGGCAACTGAAGGATGAACTCGTGGGCTCCGGCCAGCTCGGCGGCGGCGATGACGTCCTTCATCGGCATGGCCGGGTCCGCAAGGGCGATGTTGTCGCGCACCGAGCGGTTGAACAGCACGTCCTCCTGCAGCACCACGCCAACCTGGCGCCGCAGCCATGCGGTATCGACCATGGCAAGGTCGACGCCGTCGGCCAGGACCCGGCCGCTCTCGGGCACGTAGAGGCGCTGGATCAATTTGGCGATCGTGCTCTTGCCCGAGCCGGACGTGCCGACAAGCCCGATGGTCTGGCCGGGGAGGAATTGGAAGCTCACATCGTGAAGAACTTCCGGCCCATCGACACGGTAGCGGAAGCTGACATGCTCGAAAGTGATCTCGCCGCGGATCGGTGGCAGCGAGGCACGGCCCGCCCCGAACGACGGCTCTGGCTGCGTATTGAGGATATCGCCAAGTCGGGCGACCGAAATGCGCGCTTGATGGAAATCCTGCCAGATCTGGGCGATCCGCAGCACCGGGGCGCTCACGCGGCTGGCCAGCATGTTGAAAGCCACCAGCTCGC
This sequence comes from Mesorhizobium sp., assembly GCF_024509055.1. Lineage (GTDB taxonomy): Bacteria > Pseudomonadota > Alphaproteobacteria > Rhizobiales > Rhizobiaceae > Mesorhizobium. The sequence goes on from NZ_JANINM010000480.1 coordinate 11,805, forward strand.
CGACCGTCAGCCGGCCGTCTATCACCAGCTTCGCGCCGAAGAACAGGATGGCGGCGGTGACGATCTTGCTCGCGAACTGGATGATCTGGCTCGCGGTATTGCCCAGGCTCAGCACGCTGAAGCTTGCCCCCACATACGCGGCGAGCTGTTCCTCCCAGCGGCGCTGCATCTGCGGTTCGACCGCCAGGGCCTTGAGCGTCTCCACGCCGGTGACGCTTTCGACCAGCAGCGCCTGATTTTCGGCGCCGCATCTGAACTTCTCGTCTAGACGCTTACGGAAGAGCGGCGTCGCTCCCGCTGAAACGCCGATGTAGACCGGGAAGGCGCTCAGCACGACCAGGGTAAGGAGCGGCGAATAGACAACCATGACGCCCAGGAAGACGATGGTGAAGGCAAGGTCGACGACGAGCGTCAGTGCCGAGCTCGTCAGGAAGTTGCGGATGTTCTCCAACTCCCGCACACGGGCAATCGAATCTCCCGCGCGCCGCGCCTGGAAATAGGCAAGCGGCAACGCCATCAGATGGCGGTAGAGGCGCGCGCCGAGTTCGACGTCTATGCGATTGGTCGTATGGGCGAATAGATAGGTGCGCAGTCCGCCCAGAACGGCCTCGAAGGCAGCGATCGCGACCAGCCCGACAGTCAGGATTTCCAGGGTGCTCAAGCCACGATGCACCAACACCTTGTCGATCACGACCTGGAAGAGCAGC
>NZ_JANINM010000481.1 GCF_024509055.1 Mesorhizobium sp.
GCCCTGGTCGACATGCTGGCCGACATCGACCAGCCGCTCGGCGACGCGGCCGCCGACGCGGAACGACAGGTTGTTGAGCGTGCGCGCTGCGATCACGCCGGTCAGCGACGTCCTCGGCGCATAGTCCGCCAGCGCGACGGTCTGCGTCGTGACCATCACCGGCAGCTTCTTTTCCGCAGCCTGCTGCTTCTGGCAACCGGCGGCTGAAAGCGTGACGGCTGCGCACGTCAGCAGCAACAATAGGTTCGGACGAGGCAGCGGGCGGGGCGGCGAAGACGGCAAGGCGGACAGTGTCGCGTTCCTGCTCATGGTTCCCCTCAAAGCCGGTGGCGGCATGTCGCGGACAAAGGCGAGGATAATCGATCGCCGGGAAAAGGAAACCGTTTCCGCAGCGCGCATGACTGGGCTGGTTAAGATCGGCCGGGCAGGCCCAATCGACTGGCCGCGGGTGCCGACTTGAGGAAAACGTGAAATAAGGCCAGAAGAGGCTTCGACCGCATTAAACAGAACGGGCGCCTGCCCGATGAGGGATGATATGAAGAATTCAGCCATTTCCGAGCGCAAGAACCAGTCGATCTCGCGTGGCGTCGGCATGACCACGCAAATCTACGCCGACCGCGCCGAGAATTCGGAAATCTGGGACGTCGAGGGCCGTCGCTACATCGACTTCTCCTCCGGCATCGCCGTGGTCAACACCGGTCACCGCCACCCGAAGGTGATCGAGGCGGTCAAGGCGCAGCTCGACCGCTTCACCCACACCTGCCACCAGGTCGTGCCCTATGAGAGCTACGTGCGGCTGGCCGAACGTCTCAATGCCATGCTGCCTGGCAAGTTCGAGAAGAAGACGATCTTCGTCACCACGGGCGCCGAGGCGGTCGAGAATGCGATCAAGATCGCCCGCAACGCCACAGGCCGTCAGGCCGTCATCGCCTTTGGCGGCGGCTTCCATGGCCGCACCTTCATGGGCATGGCGCTGACCGGCAAGGTCGTGCCCTACAAGGTCGGCTTCGGCGCCATGCCGGGCGACGTCTACCACGTCCCGTTCCCCGTGCCGCTGCATGGTGTCTCGGTTGCCGATTCATTGGCGGCACTGGACAAGCTGTTCAAGGCCGATGTCGATCCGGCGCGCGTCGCCGCGATCATCATCGAGCCGGTTCAGGGCGAGGGCGGTTTCTACGACGCGCCGCGCGAACTGTTGACCGCGCTGCGCAAGCTCTGCGACCAGCATGGCATGCTCCTGATCGCCGATGAAGTGCAGACTGGCTTCGCCCGCACCGGAAAGATGTTTGCCATGGATCACCATGACGTGGCTGCCGATATCACCACCATGGCCAAGAGCCTCGCCGGCGGCTTCCCGCTCTCGGCCGTCACCGGCCGCGCCGAGATCATGGACGCGCCCGGCCCCGGCGGCCTCGGCGGCACCTATGGCGGCAGCCCGATCGGCGTCGCCGCAGCGCATGCGGTGCTCGACGTGATTGAGGATGAAAAGCTCTGCGATCGCGCCAACACGCTGGGTGCAAGGCTGAAGCAGCGGCTCGAGTCGATCCGTGACGACGTGCCCGAGATTGTCGACATCAGGGGGCTCGGCTTCATGAACGCGGTCGAGTTCAATGACGTCAAGAAGGGTGTGCCGTCGGCCGAGATCGCCAATGCGATCAGGCTGAAGGCGCTCGACAAGGGCCTGATCCTGCTGACGTGCGGCGTTTATGGCAACGTCATCCGCTTCCTGGCGCCGATCACCATCCAGGATAACGTCATGAACGAGGCGCTCGACATCCTGGAAAGCTCGATCCGCGAAGTCTGCGCCGCCTGATCGTTGATGTCGGCTTGGGCGGTTCCGGCAAGGAACCGCTCACCAACATCTATCTCGAGCTGTTGTGGTCAGGCTTTCGAGCCGACCTGGATGGTCCGAAGCCCAGAGCAATTCCAGGAAAAGTGCATAGCGGTTTTCCGTCCGGAATTGCGTCAACCAGCTCTAGGCTGGCGTCTTTGGTTGGAAGGCGGCAAGTGCTGCCTTCAGCGCCTCCGGACCGCCCGCGACCGTCTGCGGCGTCGGCGAAAAGCCGGCGCCAAGCATCTTGCGGCCAAGCATGTGGTCGGCGGGACGGTTGACGGATTCGATGCCGAGCAACCGGTTCCCGGCGAAATGATAGATCGAGAATTTGTTCTCGGCCGGCTCGCCCAGAACGACATGGTTGTCGCCGCCCTGGGTCAGTCCGACCATCTGCAATTTCATGTCGCCGATATCGGACCAGAACCACGGCACCGCCAGATAGGGTTCGACATGGCCGACGATGGTGCGCGCGGCGAGCCGCGCCTGGTCGGTAGCGTTCTGCACCGATTCCAGCCGCACGTCGCCGCCGGTGAACCAGTGGCGGTAGGAGGCGGCGTCGCCGACCGCCAGGACCTCGCGCATAGAGCTCTGCATCTGCTGGTCGACGCAGATGCCGTTGCCGGTGGCGAGGCTGGCGGCTTGCGCCAGTTCTACATTGGGGACGACGCCGATACCGATGATCACCATCTGCGCCGGCAGGCGCTCGCCGCTCGACGTGATCGCGGCCGACACGCGCCCTGCTTCGCCCTCCAGCCTGGCAACCGTCGTGCCGGTCAGGATGCGCACGCCGATCGCCTCCAGGCGTTGCCGCACATGGGCGGCGATTGCCGGCGCCACCGCGCGGCCGAGCAAGCGGTCGACGGCCTCGACGACGGTCACATTGCAGCCGGCGGCGCGCAACGTGGCGGCGATTTCAAGGCCGATGAAGCCACCGCCCAGGATGACCACATCCTCGGTTCGCGCGCTCAATTCGCGGATCAGCCGCGCGTCGGCAAGCGAGCGCAGCGACACGACGCCGCCGAGTTCCGTGCCTTGGAGCTTGAGCAGGCGCGGCCGTGAGCCGGTCGCCAGGATGAGGCGATCGAAGGCGAGCGTGCCGCCGCCCGAAATCTCCAGCCTTTGGGAAGGGGCATCGATCCTGTCGATCCACAGGCCCGGCCTCAAGTCGATGGAATTGCCCGAATAGAAAGCCTCGCCGCGCAACGGCTGCGGCTTTGCTTGGGCGTCCTTGATGAAGGTCTTCGACAGCGGCGGCTTGTGATAGGGCAACTCGTTCTCGTCGCCGACCAGGATGACGGGACCGTCATAGCCTTCCTCGCGCAGGCTAGCGGCCGCCTGCACGCCCGCATGACCCGAACCGACAATGACAACCCCGTTCTTCATCGCAGCCCTTTTTTGCCTTCAAATCTAGGAAGCTCCGCAAGGTGGCGATTGTCCGCTACCGCCGCAAGAGCCCCGTCCGGGGTCGCACCCGGAACGACCTCCTGTCAATCGCGGCTTTTGATGGTGTGATAGGACCAGTTGCCGATCTAAAGTTGATATTTGCAGTTTAGAATAATTCTAAACTATTGTTTCAATTGAATTTTCTCTGCCTGGCCAGTTGACTTTCGGCTGCTTCGCCGCTTTATGGAGGGCTGCGCCAAGAGCGCATTCCCTTTGATGTCTGGGCCTTGAACCCTTTCGATTGGAGGCATTTCGATGTCTTTCGTTCATGAACCGCGCCTGTGCGGTGTCTTTGCCCTTCCGATCAGTTTTGCCTGCCCCGGCGCCGTGCGCCGGCGGCTATGCCATTGAATTTCTTTAGGAGACGGGATTGATGAAAGCGATAATCACAGCGCGTTTCGGCGGCAGGCTGGCCGCGGTAGGCGCCACGGCGGTCCTGACGGCGGCCGTGTTCGTGCTGCCGGCGAAAGCAGAAACGGACGCCAGGGCGGTGATCAAGACCTATGCCGACATCGGGCTCGCCAAATATGAGGATGCGCTGACCACGGTGCAGGCGTTGGACAAGGCGGTCGATGCGCTCATCTCCAAGCCTTCCGCCGAAACGCTGAATGCCGCGCGCGACGCCTGGAAGGCGGCGCGCGTCATCTACCCGCAGACCGAGGTCTATCGTTTCGGCAACAAGGTCGTCGACGACTGGGAGGGCCAGGTGAATTCCTGGCCGCTGGACGAGGGGCTGATCGACTACGTCGCCAAGAGTTACGGCACGGAGTCGGATACGAATTCGCTCTATACGGCCAATGTCATCGCCAACAAGGAGATCGAGATCAACGGCAAGAAGGTCGACGCCTCGAAGCTCACGCCGGAGTTCCTGTCTGGGACGCTGCAGGAGGCTGGCGGCATCCAGGCCAATGTCGCGACCGGCTATCACGCCATCGAATTCCTGCTCTGGGGGCAGGACTTGCACGGCACGGGCCCGGGCGCCGGCGAGAGGCCCTACACCGACTATGATCTCAAGAACTGCACCAACGGCAATTGCGATCGCCGCGCTGAATACCTGAAGTCCGCGAGTATCCTTCTGGTTTCGGACCTGCAGAAAATGGTCGACAACTGGAAGGAAGACGGCGCCGCGCGCAAGGCGCTTGTCGATGGCGAGCCGAACGCTGGTATCTCCACCATCCTGACCGGCATGGGCTCGCTGTCCTACGGCGAACTGGCCGGCGAGCGCATGAAGCTCGGTCTCCTGCTGCACGATCCGGAAGAGGAGCAGGACTGCTTCTCCGACAACACCTACAACTCGCATCTCTATGATGCCGTCGGCATCCGCGATGCCTACCACGCTAGCTACAAGCGGCTCGACGGTTCAGTCGTTTCCGGTCCCTCCGTGTCCGATATGGTGAAGGCGACCGATCCGGCGATCGACAGGGAACTGTCCGCCAAGCTCGATGTCACGGTCGCAAAAATGGAAGCCATCAAGGCGCGTGCGCTTGCCGGCGAGGCCTATGACCAGCAGATCGCCGAAGGCAACGCGCAAGGCAATGCCACCGTCCAGGCGGCAATCGATGCCTTGATCGACCAGACCAAGTCGATCGAACGCGCCGTCGGCACATTGAAGCTCAACTCCATCGCCTTCGAGGGCTCCGACAGCCTCGACGCGCCGGACAAGGTGTTCAAGTAAGAGCTTTCGAGCCAGTACAAGCCAAGCGGCGCCAAGGTGACGCAAGCAAATGCTGATCTGCCATTGCAACATCATCACGGAAAAGGAGATCGAGCAGACGATCGTCGGTCTGCTCGATGAAGATCCGTGGCAGCTTATCGTGCCGGCCAAGGTCTATCACGCCATGCGCAAGCGCGGCCGTTGTTGCGGCTGCTTCCCAAATGTGGTGGAAACGATCATTCGGGTCACCGAGAACTACCACGCACGCTCGGAGGAGGGCGGCGCGGATATCGTTTCACATCTGGATCGGGTCAGAGACCTGCGCGTCCAATACGGGAGCAGATTCCATGAAAGGCGAACCGGAAATCATCGAGCGGCTTAACGAGGCTCTGTTTCTGGAGCTTGGAGCCGTCAACCAGTACTGGGTCCACTACCGTCTGCTCGAAGACTGGGGCTACACCAAGCTGGCGAAGAAGGAGCGTGCGGAATCGATCGAGGAAATGCATCACGCCGACCGTCTGATCGCCCGCATCATCTTCCTCGAGGGACACCCGAACCTGCAGTCGGTCGCGCCGCTGCGCATCGGCCAGAACGTCAAGGAAGTCCTCGAATCCGATCTCGCTGGCGAATATGACGCGCGCACCGCCTACAAGCGTTCGCGCGAGATCTGCCACGATGCCGGCGACTTCGTAACGATGAAGCTGTTCGAGGACCTGTTGACCGACGAAGAAGGCCATATCGACTTCCTGGAGACGCAGCTCGACCTGCTCGCCTCGATCGGCGAGGAGAAATACGGCCTACTCAACGCCGATCCGTCCAACGAAGCGGAGTAAGGACATGCGGGAATGCGGCGCCCCCTAGACGTCTTGCGCCGCTCGCGGCGGGCCGGATCCAGCGGCCTGCCGTTCCTGAAGACCCCGCGAAGCCAGGCGTTTCGCGGTGCGATCTTACTGACAATTGCGCTTTCCTGCCCGGCCTTGGCCGGCGAGCCTGGCTCGACCGGCCTTGCCACAAACCGAACCGACCTCACGCCGCAAGATCAGGCGCGCGTCTTGGCCGTAACGAAGCCGACCACCGATTTTTCCAGGCCGGAGCCGTTCGAGCTGATGCAGGGCGGCGCCGGCACATCGCGCAAGCACGCCGACCGCAATGCTTTCTCGCACCCGTCTGCGAACCTCACCTTCGAGGAAGAGGCGACCTTCAAGCTCGGTAATGCGATCTTCCGCAAGAACTGGGTGTCGTCGCCGTCCTCGACACAAGCTTCGGACGGACTTGGCCCGTTGTTCAACGAACGCGCCTGCCAGAACTGCCATGTGAAGGACGGGCGCGGCCGTCCGCCGGAAGGCGTTGGTACTACGTCGATGTTCCTCAGGCTTGCGCGCGACGCGAGCACCGAAGAAGAGAAAGCAGCGCTTGCCAACCATAAAGTGCTGAATTTCCCGGATCCCGTCTACGGCTCGCAACTGCAGGAACTTGCGGTCCCCGGCCTCAGGGGCGAAGGGCGCATGCGCGTCGACTATTCCGAAGAGAAGGTGTCGCTCGGCGACGGCACGACGCTTTTGCTGCGCAAGCCGCGCTATTCCGTCGACGATCCGGCCTATGGCCCGCTCGATCCGCGCACTACGCTCTCGCCGCGCCTGACGCCGCCGATGATCGGCCTTGGCCTGATCGAACAGATTGCCCCGGCAGATATCCTTGCCAATGCCGATGCGGACGATCGCGACGGCGATGGCATTTCCGTCCGACCGAACATCGTGCGCGACCCTCGGACGGGCAAACTCATGCTGGGCCGCTTCGGATGGAAGGCGCAGGCCGCATCCGTCCGCCAGCAGGCGGCCGAAGCCTTCGCCGGCGATATCGGAATCTCGACGCCCGAGGTGCCGAAATCCTGGGGCGACTGCACCGAGGCGCAAAAGGCTTGCCTTGCCATGCCGGACGGCGTGCAGGAGCGGCTTGGCGCGACGGAGGCGCCGCCACCGGTGATGGACCTCGTCACTTTCTATTCGCAGAACCTGGCGGTGCCGGCGCGGCGCGACATCGAAAAGCCCGAGGTGCTTGCAGGCAAGAAACAGTTCTACGAAATAGGCTGCATCTCGTGCCACACGCCGAAATTCGTTACCCGCCGCGACGCGGGGAACAACGCGCAGGCCTTTCAGCTGATCTGGCCCTACTCGGACTTCCTGCTGCATGACATGGGCGAGGGCCTCGCCGACGGGCAGCGCGTGGGGGATGCCACCGGCCGAGACTGGCGTACGCCGCCGCTCTGGGGCATCGGCCTGACCGCGACAGTCAGCGGCAATGCCTTCTATTTACATGACGGGCGCGCGCGCACTCTCGCCGAGGCGATCCTGTGGCATGGCGGCGAGGGTCGGAAGGCCCGAGACCGCTTCGCCGCCGCCAATGCCGCCGATCGCGACGCTCTGATCAAATTCCTGGAGTCACTTTGATGTTCAACCGACTGGCAACTGCATTTGCTCTTCCGCTGCTTCTCGCTGCCGCATTACCCGCTTGGGCGGAAGTCAAAGCATCCGATGTCATCGGGCGAGCGATCGACGGCTTCGTCCGCCCGGCCTATGCCAGCCTCGATGATCGCGCTAAGAGCCTGACCACGTCGATGCATCGGCTGTGCGACGCGCCGTCGGAGCAGAACCTCACGGCGGCGCGTACCGATTTTCAGGCTACCGTCGAGGCTTGGTCGGTGATTGAAATCGTCGCCTTCGGGCCGATCAAGGAGAACAACCGGCAGGAGCGCATGCTCTATTGGCCGGACCGCAAGAGCATCGGCCTGAGGCAGGTGCAGGCGATGCTCGCCGCGAAGGACCAGACCGCCACCGATCCGGCGCAACTGGCCGGCAAGAGCGTCGCCACGCAAGGCTTGGGAGCGCTGGAATATGTGCTTTTCGGCGACGGCGCCGAAACCCTTGCCAAGAAGGACGACCCTTACCGTTGCGCCTATGGCGCCGCCGTCGCCGGCAACATTGCGGCGATTGCCGGCGAGGTCCACGCGGCCTGGGACAAGCCTGACGGCTTCGCCTCGGAATGGGCCAATCCGGGCCAACAAAATCCCCTTTACCGCGACGGCACGGAAGCCGTCACCGAACTGGTGGGCGTGTTCGTCAAGGAACTCGAAATGATCCGCGACGTGCGACTAAAGGGCTTCCTGGGTGCAAAGTCCGACGCCGACAAGCCGAAGCAGGCCATCTACTGGCGTTCGCAGAACACGGCGAATTCGCTGGCCGGAAACCTCCGGGGTATCGATGAATTGTTCCAGGCCTCGAAGATTGGCGACGCGCTTCCGGCCGACGCGCAATGGATGGCCGGCTCCATCTACATCCAGCTTGCGAACGGCGCCGAGACGGCGAAATCCGTCACCGGTCCGATCGACAAGGCGCTCGCCGATCCGGAGCAGCGCGACAAGCTCGAGCATTTCGCGCTGATCACCTCCAGCCTCTCGACCCTGATCGGCACGAAGATGACCGCCGCATTCGGCCTGACCGCCGGCTTCTCGTCGCTGGACGGAGATTGATCGATGGCCTCGTCAAGCACGCCACTTCTCGACCGCCGCGATTTCCTGAAGGCCGCCGGTGCAGGCTTCGCCGCCGCGCTGGCGCCGCGCGCCTGGGCGGATACGCTCGCGGCGGATGCCGTCTTTGCCACAGCCTTCGTCAAACGGGACGGCGGCTTTGGCGCAGCCGTGCTCTCCGAAGCCGGCAGGATCCTACACACGATCGACCTGCCGGACCGCGGCCACGACGTCACTTTCGACCCGGTCTCTAAACGCTCGGTAGTCTTTGCCCGTCAGCCCGGCACCTTCGCGGTCGTCTTCGACCAAAGTGGCAGCGCCGCGCCGTTGACCATCGCTAGCATTGCCGGCCGGCATTTCTTCGGCCACGGCGTGTTCTCGCCCGACGGCGCCTTGCTCTATGCGACGGAGAACGATTTCGACAACGCCGCCGGCGTCGTTGGAATCTATGACGCGCGGGCGAGGTTCAAGCGCATCGGCGAGTTCCCGACCTATGGGATGGGGCCGCATGAATTGCTGCTGCTGCAAGACGGCAGGACGTTGGCGATCGCCAACGGCGGTATCGAGACGCATCCGGATTTCGGCCGCGCCGAGCTCAACATCGCGACGATGAAGCCGTCTTACACGCTGGTCGACCGCGTCACCGGCGATCTGATCGAGAAGCATGAATTGCCGCCTGCGCTGCATCAGCTGTCGATCCGCCATATGGATTGCGATCAGGCCGGCACCGTCTGGTTCGGCTGCCAGTACAAGGGGCCGAAGACCGACCGGCTGGCGCTGGTCGGCCGGGCAGCGCGCGGCAAGGAGCTCGAATTGCTGGAGATGCCGCAGGACGTTCTCTCCGGCTTCCGCAACTATATCGGCTCGGTCGCCGCCAATCCGGCGGCCGGCACTGTCGCCGTCACCTCGCCTGAGGGCAATTCGATGGCCGTCATCGACGCCGCCAGCGGGCGGGTGGTCGTAACCAGGTCGCTTGTCGAGGTCTGTGGCCTCGCTCCCGATGGCGCCGGCTTCATGGCGACCACGGGCGCTGGCGAGATACTTGGCGGGGCGGGCACGGAGCGCTCCGAGCCCGGTTATGTCTGGGACAACCACATGCTGCGCATCGTTGCCACGGCTTGATCGCCGTGCGCCGAAGCAAAGCCGCTTAACATTTGTGCGCGCTGGCCCTTGCAGTGGCGGGCCATGCCGGGCACAGGGAATTGTGTTTCGATCCAGTTCGTTAACGGCCATATGAAGCTGCCCGTATGAAGCTGCTAGCCATCGACTGCGCCGCGAGCCTCTGCGCCGCCTGCGTCTACGACGCGGACGCCGGCATTGAGCTCGGCCGTGAGGTGCTCGACCTCGGCAAGGGACATGCCGAGCACCTGATGGCCGTCATCGAGGCGGCGCTGAAGGCTGGCGGCGTCGGGTACCGCGGTCTCGACGCCATCGCCGTCTCCGTCGGTCCCGGCTCCTTCACCGGCCTGCGCGTCGGCGTCTCGACCGTGCGTGGCCTGGCTCTGGCGCTGAAAATCCCGGCGATCGGGGTAACGACGCTGGAAGCGCTGGCGGCGGAAGCGGCGGCCGCGTTCCCCGGCCGCGCCGTGCTTGCCGCGCTCGATGCCGGCCGCGAGGAGATCCACGCGGCGCTTTACGACGAGGCGTTAGTGTTGACTTACGGTCCGGCGGTTGCGACGCTTCCTGAAGCGACCGCGATGGCGCTCGACGCCTCCGCGGCCCTGGCCGGCACCGCGGCGCCACAGATTGCCCAGGCTGCTGGGCGCATGCTCGATACCGGACCGGTCGCCGCCACCGCGGACATTGCCACCTACGCCAGGCTGGCCGCGGCCAAGCGGCCGAGCGAAAGGCCGAAGCCGCTTTATCTGCGTGGCGCCGATGCGAAGCCGCAGGCCGGGTTCATTTTGCCGAGAAAAGATCGCGATCCCCACAAGCGGGGTTCCGGAGAAAAAGAGTCCTGATGCGCATACCCTTCTTCCAGCCGCGCCGCAGGGACTATGCGCTGGAGACGCTGACGGTTTCGGACAGCGCCGCTATTTCCGTGCTGCATCGCGAGGATTTCGTGCGTCCCTGGACAGATGGCGAGTTTGCCTCCCTGCTCGAGCAGGACACCGTGTTCGGTTACGCCGCGCGCGAAACCGGCCAGGGAGCAAAACCTCCGGTCGGCTTCGTGCTGGCGCGGCTGGCGGCCGGCGAGGGCGAGATCCTGACGGTCGCTGTCGCCCGCGCGCATCGCCGCCAGGGGCTTGGCTGGCAATTGATGGATGCGGTGCTGCGCGAACTGCACGCGCAACGCGCCGAGGCGCTGTTCCTCGAAGTCGACGAGACCAATGCCCCGGCGATCGCGCTTTACCGCAGGCTCGGCTTCCGCCAGGTCGGCCAGCGCCCGAACTATTACCGGTCGACCGAGCATGGACCGACCGGCGCGCTTGTCATGCGTCGCGATCTTCGCTAGCCAGACCGCGCGGTAGGGCGGGAGCGAATGATCAAGAAACTGCGGATTTTCCTGGCGCTCGGTCTCGTCGTCATCAGCTCTTTGGTGCTGGTGCCGCTGCAAATCCTGTCGATGAAGACAGGGCTGTGGCCTGAGACGGTCATCCTAAAGATCTGGCACGGCATGATCCTCAAGGCGCTCGGCATGCGCGTGCATGTGAAAGGCGCGCTTGCGAAGCAGCGCCCCTTGCTGATCGCGGCCAATCACATCTCGTGGACTGACATCATGGTGCTCGGCTCCTTCGCCGATGTGAAGTTCATCGCGCGGGCCGACATGGAAGGCTGGCCATTGATCGGCATGCTGTCCAAGCTGCAGCGCACCGTCTTCATCGAGCGCGAACGCAAGCGCACCTCCGGCGACCAGGCGAGCGAGATCGGCAGGCGCATGGCCAACGGCGATGCGATGGTGCTGTTCGCGGAAGGCTCGACCGGCGACGGCAATTCAGTGCTGCCGTTCAAGAGCACATTGTTCGGCGCGGCCTCCATGGCGATCTCGGAAGGCGCGGCTGAACAGGTCTTCATCCAGCCTGTTGCGATTGCCTATACGCGGCTGCACGGCTTCCCGATGGGGCGGCGCCACCGGCCGATGTCGGCCTGGATCGGCGACCAGGATCTGATGCCGCATTTGAAGGTCCTGCTCGCCGAAGGCGGGCTGGACGCCGAGGTGCATTTCGGCGAGCCGGTGCCGTTCTCCAAGGGCTCGAACCGCAAGGAAACGGCGCGGCTGATGGAAGCCAGGGTGCGCGAGATGATGCAGGCCGCGCTGGCGGACCCGGCTCCCAGCCGGTAGCGAGACGCGCCTCAGGCAGAATCGTCTGTTTTTTGTCACGGAAAGGCGTTAGAAGCCGCCCGATGGAATTGAACGCGATTGAAAGCCACGACATCGGCGCGGTGCCCGAGCATGAGCCGGCGCCTGCCGCAATGGCGAAGAAGGTCTTCGTCAAGACCTATGGCTGCCAGATGAATGTCTACGATTCCCAGCGCATGACGGATGCGCTGGCGGCGGACGGCTATGTCGCCACCGACGCGATCGACGATGCCGATCTGGTGCTGCTCAACACCTGCCACATCCGCGAGAAGGCGGCCGAGAAAGTCTATTCGGAGCTTGGCCGCATCCGCGACATGAAGGCGGAGCGCGCCGGGGCAGGCCGCGAACTCTTGATCGGCGTCGCCGGCTGCGTGGCGCAGGCCGAGGGTGCGGAGATCATCCGCCGCGCGCCGGCCGTCGACCTGGTCATCGGTCCGCAGACTTATCACCGTCTGCCCGATGTGCTTGCGCGGGTCCGCGGCGGCGAGAAGATCGTCGAGACCGAATACGCCGTCGAAGACAAGTTCGAGCATCTGCCGCAGCCGAAGCGCGCCGAGGTCGCCAAGCGTGGCGTCACCGCCTTCCTCACGGTCCAGGAAGGCTGCGACAAGTTCTGCACCTTCTGCGTCGTACCCTATACGCGCGGCTCGGAAGTCTCGCGCCCGGTGACACAGATCGTCGCCGAGGCCGAGCGCCTGGCCGAGGCCGGCGTGCGCGAGGTGACGC
>NZ_JANINM010000482.1 GCF_024509055.1 Mesorhizobium sp.
TCCAGGTCGCCGACTACGGCCTCGTCGGCGATCTCTTCGTCATCCTGCCGGAACTTGCTTCGCAAATCTGAGCTAGCTTCCCGCGCGAGCTCGAGAGCGCTGATCTGAACGAGAGATCCCGCGAGGTGGCAAAATGCGCGGGGACAGAGCTAGCGAGACATACGCTTGAACGTGATGCAGACAACAAGATCCGTCGCCGAATGGTTAGGTCTTCACAAGAAGCTGGCGGCTAAAACTTTCGGCGCTCCCTGGGCCTGATGAACGCGCCTGCTCAAATCAACGCAGCGAGCTCGCGAGATACATCATATGCCGCGGTCGCCCGGCCGTTCGCCATTGCGGTTCTGGTGTTGCCTGGCTTTTCCAACCTCGCGCTTCACGCGTACCTGGAACCGTTTCGGATAGCCAATGCAGTTTCACGATCGCCACTGTTTCGTTGGCAGATCGTAGGAACCAAAAGGCTGCCCGTGGAGGGGGCGAACGGGCTTTCCGTAGCAGTCGACATGTCAATAGACGATCTGGCGTTGGGTATTGACGACCGGGAAAGGATTCAAGTCGCCATCGTGGCGGGCGAACCAGTTGAGAGGCAGCTGACGCCTCAGCTCGCCGGCTTTCTCAGGACCGTAGCCCGGCGCGGTGTGCCAATCTCGGCAGTGGGCACTGCAACCTGGCTGCTCGCTCGGGCCGGCCTCCTGGCAGACACGCGCTGCACGATCCATTGGTCGCGGCTCGCGGCCTTTTCCGAAGTGTTTCACAAGCCGCGCATCCGCGACGCGCTTTTCGTCAAGGACGGGCAATTCTCAACTTGCGCCGGCGAACTAGCAGCCTTCGATCTCGCGGTCGAATTCATCGGCTGTCATGCGGGTGACTTCATCGCACAGGAGGTCTGTAGGCACGCGACCGTCGACGGGCAGCGCTCCGGTTCAAGCCGCCAGACAGGCCCATCCGGTGTGGCTTTTGCCCGAGTGAGCGAGAACCTTCTAATCGCTACGCAAATAATGGAAGACAATATTGAGTTTCCGCTTTCCATGGACCAAATCGCTCAACGCGTCGGAATTTCTCGAAGACAGCTTGAGAGACTGTTTGCTTCGCATATCGGACTTGCTCCGGCCCAGTATTATCTGAGGGTTCGGCTAGACCACGCAAGGCGATTGATCGAGGGTACTCGAATGCCCATTGTCGATGTCGCCATGGCGTGCGGGTTTATGTCTGCCTCGCATTTTGCGAAGTGCTTTCGACTGCTCAACGGTACTTCGCCGCAACAGTGTCGAGCGACCGTGCTCAATAGGATGGGGTCCGGTCTAGTCTAGCTGGAGAGGTTCTAGGCACAACGGTGCAGCAGTTCTATTGAATGTTGATTCGGACGCTCGTTAGCGATGAGTTGCGTATTGATCTTACAAACGATCTGCACACCGATCTAACCGAATTATCGGTTAGATGTGATCGGTGGAGTGAGTGGCAGGCTCAAGTTCAAATCCGGCCCCAGGGATCAGACACGCGGGCTACGCGTCGCTAGGGTCGTTGCAGAGCGCATACCAAAATCGCCCGGCCATTGTTCGTTTCGGTTTCAAGCATGGAAGTATGCAAAACAAAACCAGAGAAACAGGCCCTTCTATCGGATCGGGTCAAGGGCTCTTTGGCGGTCTTTGTTCTTTTTTCGTTCCCGAGAAATGGGGCCTGAAGCCGGACTATCCGATGGTGGCGTCAACCTATGCACCCAACGATCCGCTCTGGCGAAGTCGATCGGGCTCGGGCGAAAGCCTGGGGCAAAGCCGACAAAGAGCAATGGCAAGAAGCGTTCGGCGCGGTGATGGCGGATGCTTGCCCGTTTTGCACAAGCTCCGACGTAGGCCCGAATGTGACCGATGAGGGCCGCGTCGTGGTGCGGTGCGACGACTGCGGCGCATCCGGCCCGGTCTGCATCGACGAATTGGACGCCGTCAGAAGCTGGAATCGTCGTCCCGCCACACCCGATCAGGATTGGGACTAGGGCGAGCCGTTGCACGCAAGCATGATGAAGGCTCGAAACGTGAACCCTTTGCGCGGGCGATGTGTATCATTTTAATACAATCTTTGATTTGTAGACTCCTGGTGTCTCCGTCTCGGCTAAGGGCGGGAACAGCCGACGGACCGGGAGGAAACCATGTCTGTCCAAAGAGAAGACTTTCGAACGAACAGAGCCGACTATTTGATCGCCGCGACGAAAGACCGATCGGCCGCTGATGTAGGCCGCGTCGACGTGCTGGAAAGACAAAAGAAAACACTCTGGCTAAGAGATCCGCGAGCCGCCAGGTTGGCTGCAAATCCCTGTGAGAGCTTGCCGGCACCAAGAGCCCTACGGCGCGGCAATTAGACCCCGCCGGTTAGGCCCGGCTTTCGTTGGCCTACCCCGTCAGCGTGCCGGGCCGCTTTGGCCAAATCTATTCGTCGCGCCAAATCACCCGCTTCTCCCACCGGATCTGAACAAGGCGCCGGTAGCGGATCGTGTGCGCCTGCTCGCCGGTCGGGTGGAATAGCTGCGCGCTCATCCACTCCCTGCTTTTGCACTGCTGACAGCGCACTTTGTCCCTGACGTCGTCGATCGTGACGTTGCCGACCACCTCCCGCAACTCGAGCGGCTTGTAATAGCGCGTGACGTTGCAGCGGGCGCAGCGGATGCCCGCTACCTGCCCCGCATCGTGGGCATGCGACAGGGTCCAGGCAGCACCTCGCGGCCACTTCTCGGGTTGTTCCGGCATTTGCTGAAATGAGGAACATATTCCTGACTCGTCAAGGGGCGCTTGACTCTTTTGTTCTCATTTTGTTCACTGCTGGCCAAACGGAGACATTTCCATGAAACCGACCACAGTCGACGTAAATTCCCCGGACTATCTCGCGGTCCAGGAGACGGTGACGCGCGAACGTCATGAGATCACCCGCACAGCCGACAAGATGCTGGAACGCCTTCGCGGCCTTTCTCCTGTCAGCCAAAAGCAGGCGATCTGCCAGATGACCGCGATCTGGGTCATGGCCAACTACCCCAGGGACAAGGAAACGCAGCTTTCGCTCTCCGATGCGATCCGCGAGCAAACCGATATGTATCTGAAGGGTGATGGCAAGCTGCCTTCTAACCACCACTAATGGCAACGCGCAGCCGGAGCATACCGTCGCCGTCGACCATCGATCGCGAGTGGCCGCATCAGGTCGCACTGCCCGACGACATTTGCACGGCGCACAACTTCACGCTGATACGCCATTTTTGCGGCGCGCACGGGCTCGAGCATTGGACGCGCCAGGTGCAAGCGATCTGGCCGAGCGGAAAGTATGAGGAGTGGCGATTGCACTGCTTTCGCGATGCTGCCGCTGCCGAAGCTTTCCGCGTCCATTTTGGCGGGATAGCCTTCAACCCGATCAAAAATCGCGAGGGCGGCCGGGCGCATGGCGTCTGGCGGCGCGAGGGCGACTATAAGCGGATTTTCGACCAAGGGCCGCTCAGCGTGCCCGAAGCCTTGAGGAGCTAGCGATGTGCAACCTCTACAACCTCACCACCAGCCAAGAGGCTATCCGGCAGTGGACGAAGGCGATGCGCGACGTCCTCGGCAATCTCGAGCCGTCGATCGACGTCTACCCGAACATGCCCGGCGCAGTGGTCCGAAATGCGCCTGAAGGGCAGCGTGAGATCGCCAAGCTTCTTTGGGGAATGCCGACGCCAGCTGAGCGAGTGAAGGGGAAAGCCGATTACGGCACGACCAACATCCGCAACCCGCAATATGCCCACTGGCAGCAATATGTCGGCGTTGAAAATCGTTGCGTCGTCCCGGTCACGAGCTTTGCCGAGCCATCGCCCACGCCGAACGATAAGGATGCTGAAACAGGTATCCAACGAAACTACTGGTTCGCCCTCAACCAAGATCGGCCCCTGTTCTTCTTCGCGGGCATGTGGACGCGCTGGCAAGGCGTACGGCGTGTGAAGGACGGGCCGGGAGATTTCGAGCTCTACGGCCTTTTGACCACCAAACCGAATGCGCTGATCGCACCGATCCACGAGAAGGCGATGCCGGTGATCCTCACCACTCAGGATGAAATCGAGACCTGGCTGACCGCGCCGTGGTCGGAGGCAAAGAGGCTGCAGCGGCCGGCCCCGGACGACACTTTGGTGATCGTCGACAAGCCGGCGACGCAGATCAAGTTTCCGCAGCAGGCGCCGGTGCAGGGCTCGTTGTTCTGATGGGCGACGAAGCGAACCGCGCCGAAGAAGCTGCGCCGTCGCGCGAACGGGGTCCGCTTGGCCATTCATGCGAGCACCTCGGTTGCGGCAGGGATGCCGGGTGGGGCTTTGCTAGGCCGAAACAGCCGTCGCACTGGTTTTGTTTTGAGCACCGCGGCGAAGGCGAGCAGTTTTTGTAGGAGCTAAGGGTCGATGTCGCGCTATCAATTCGTGCATGAATTGGAAAGCACCGCCGATCACATCGCGGACGCCTCACGGGCTGATTTGCAGGTGATGTTGCGCCGGGCGGCGCTGATGATCCGCAACGCTGGCGGGCTCAGCCTCGATCCTCGAACAGATGACGCCTTGAGCAGCCTGGCAGCTGAGATTGGCAAGGCCAAGCCCGATCTGGTGAAAACGATCGTCGGCGAATGGCTTGTGGCAAATGCCTACTTGCCGGTGCCGTACGCATTGGACGAAGAGAGCGCGGTGGAAGGCAACTCATGATTGACGGGCCAAGGCAGAACGGGAATATCCTTGACCGCGCGCGGAAGGGCGAGAGGCTGCGCGTCACCGATGTCGAGGAGGTCATCAAGCAGCTTCGCGACCGTGAGAGGGAAACGAAGGGCAAGGGACCCGTCGCCCGCGCCTATGCTGACGACAACGCGCCCGTCGGCGCCGACGCGCTGCGCATCCTAGCCGATCGTGCCCGCGACGAACTCATTCCCCGGATCATCGGCCGCGCCCAAAAGGCCCTGGGCGTCCTTGAGGAGGCTGAGAACAAAATTGCCGACGGCAAACGCGCCACGGCGGAGAGCTTGAAAGTGTTGCGCCCGCATGCGCAATGGCTCACCGACGCGCTGGAGCAACTGACCCAGCGACGGGCCGCAGTGGAGGCAAGGATTGCCCATGAAACGTTCCTTGAGCGCCAACCGCTGGCGGACGGTCCATGGACGGATGCAGCCGTCTTCCTGCAAAGCATCTCATCTTCGGATGCTATCACCGCGGCGCTGAAAGGAGACACCACGCCATTCGTTGAACGCGGAACAAAGGCGCTCCGGAAGGCGCTATTCCGGTGAGCGCTCCAGGCCGCTCGCGTGCGCGCTTGTAGCCAAAGACCGATGGCGGCCAGCGCGGCCGAGGAGACCGGCCTGTTGCGGAAATTCACAAAAGCGGCGTTGTTGCGGATGGGGAAGGGCCCTCCGCCCTAGAAGGTCATCCCGGTGGTCCAACCCATTGGCCCTCTTCATTGTAGCTTGGGGATCTTTGAAAACCGAAGCCGTTCCACAGGGTGTTGAACGTCAGTCGCATTGCCTCGGCTATACTCGATGTGGGTCCGGTGAGCGTTGCGTCGGGGAGCTGGATCACATCGTCATAAAGGAGGCCCATTTGGTTGTATCCGCCCCCCTTCGAGTAGCTCCCGCTAAAAGGCGTTCTAATCCGGCAGCCCTTCGCGTTCGTTAGCGACAGGAATACGAAGAATGGATATCCGAGACCAATGTCCAAGAGAAAGCGGCGGTAATTCCCCACGGCGGAAATAACCACTGGTTCGAAGTTGCCGACAATGTATGGAAGGCGCTCGTCGAGGTTCAGGTAATCAACACCCTCTACCGCTCCGGAGCGGAAGGCTTGGCAATACGCTCGGGCGAGCTCGCCAGGTGGATTGCTGAAAGTGAACACGCCGTCGAGATTGATGCCATGGCTGTATGACGAACCTGCCCGACCCGGGGGAAGAGGCATCTCCGTTCCGTTGGCGGTCAGGGAAACAATGTCCAGGACCTCGCCCGTGGCGAACGTGGAGAGCGGGACTACGTGAGTTACGAGCCGCCCTCCTGCATCCAGTTGCAGCGGTGTTTCGCCCGACTGGATTTTAATCAGGCGGTCCGCCCGAAATGATCGAATTCGGTCAGCCGCCGCCTGGGATTGGACGAAGGCAGATCGAAGCTCGCTAACATCCAGGGGATATTTTCCCGCCGAGTTGCGGCCGTAGAATTTGTCGTTGCTGGTGACGCGGTGCGGCGCCAACCAGCTTCTTGGCACCCGGATAATGAGGACGAAGGCCCCCGCGCCAACTTCGATCTGCTGGAACTGGCAACGCGGAAGCCGCTGGTCTACGCCCGTGTCGAGCAGCTGCTCCAAGCGGAGCTTCTCGGCATCTGCGTTGGAGATTTGAACGCCGGGGACATCCGACGCTACCCCGTCCTTGGTTTCGATGCCGATGACGAGGTCACCGCCAGCGGTGTTTGCGAGCGACGTCACTGCGGCGAGAAACTTGATTTTCTCTTCTGAGGAGCCTGCTCGCATCTCCCGCTTGAACTCCAGGGTCCGGGTCTCCGAAACTCGGCCCTTCAGTCCCTCCAAGTCTTGCTTGGTTACTTTACTCAGGTCGCTGAACGGTAGCATGAAATTCGACGGATTGGCCTTTCGGGCTTCGACCATACAATGATGGAAATGAGCTAAGTAGGATCGCCAGGCTCGGAACCATCTCACCAAAGTGGCAGGAAACGAATTCTTGTAAGGGTAAATGACACTCGCACAATTGGCAGGTGAATCCTATATCTGTTGCGGGTTACTCGAAATCGGAATCGCCGCTGATGACTGACGATCAATCCGAACCGCCAAAGAAGCCTTTGAAGCTCAGTGATCTTGCCAAGCTCCCCGAGGACATAGCGCCTCCTGGCGAGATTGGGATGGAGCCGCAATTGAATGCTACTCACATTCTGGCAAAGCAACTCCGAGAGCAGCAAGAAAAGATCGGGGGCTTGCTTCGCCCCTCCAAGGAAGCCGAAGCCTTCCAAAAGCACTTGGAATCTCTTTCGAAACCAAGCCCCGCTGTGAAATCCATACTGGATCAAGTTGAAAACCAGAGGCGGCTGCTCGACTCAATCACCAATTTCCATGTTGGAAAGGCGGCAGCAAACAGGCCGGGCTTTGGCATCGCTGATCGGTTCGTTCCGGTCCATAGGCTTCCAGATATCAAGCTGCCTAAGAATCCAGTTCTGGATACCAACGCCAAGCTAGCTAATATCGAACAGAAGTTCGAGGGCATGCTGGATGTCTTGTCAAATGCCGCGCGGATCGGAAACGAAATTCAAGCTCAAGCGGCAACGTTTATTGAAAAATTCGAGGTGGCCTCTGATCAGACTGACAAATCAGCCAAGAAAGCAATTCGTGTTGGCGTAATTGCCCTCGTTATTGCTACTCTGAGCCCGTTCGCGCCAATGGTGGTAGACTACTTTGCTCCTAACCGAACTGTTCCAACTATTGAAGCTCTCACGCGTGAAGTCGTTTCCGCGAGCCAGTCGGCCAGCGTCGACAATCAGAAACTGATCGAGGCTTTGAAGGGCCGCGACGAGCAAATTGCTGAAAGACTCATGGATGAAGTTCGGCGGAAGCAGGACGAAACAAACGTTATTTTGAGCAAACTGCTGGAAGCGCTGAAAGAACGCGATTCCTCTACCAATCCATGACGATCGATCTGGCCGGGTGACCCTCTCGAAGGGTCATCACCACACCCCCCGAGAGCGATAACTATTGGATGAGCTGAAACCATGCGCGACGAGATGGGATTGCCCCTTCCCATAGAGCGATTGCCAAAGAAGGCGGTGTACGAGGCTGTACCCGAACTGTTGAAGCGCGGGCAATGGATATGCCTGAACATCGAGCCGTCCTGTGCCTGGCCGACCCGACCTCAGACCGTCGAGTTTGGTGGTTACACACTTTGGATTATTCCGCTTACCCAGGAGGACCATCCCGGTGTCGCGATCAATCGTCCACCGGACATGTCCCAGGAAGATGCCGAAAGCTTGCTCTACAGGTTCTTGAGCGTCGTCGCCTGGCGGCACGGTGCTGGGATCGCCGTCCCCTATCGGACTGGCGGGGGTATGCCTTACATGATGGCCTTGGATAAAAAGTCTGGCTTTGCCATTCGGGAGCCGTTCGACTTCACCGAGCTGATCTGTCCAGAAGAAGAAGAGCCTCGTATAGCGCTGGCGCTAGTCCGGGAAGCGCGTAGCCTCAACCATCACGGATACGCCTTTTTATCTTACTGGCGCGTTCTCGAATTGGCCTTTCCCAAGGCCGCTGATCGCGTCTCTTGGATGAACGCGACTCTGCCCACACTCAAGGGAACAGGTGTGCAGGAGGCAAAAGACAGCATCGCCGCGGAAGGTGCTGAGGATACCTGCGCTCATCTCTTTGCCTCAGGCCGCTGCGCGATCGCGCATGCCACCGGCAAGCCAGTTATCAACCCAGACGATCCGCGCGATGCGTCGCGGTTGTATCGCGAACTGCCACTGGTACGCGAAATGGCGATCCGCGCTGTGGAGGAGCGGTTTGGCATAGCGACACCCATGACTGAGTATCAGCAGCATCTTTATGAGCTGCGCGGTTGGAAAAAGGTTCTAGGCGAACCGTTGTTAGCTGCCGTCACCACAGGGACGGAACCCAAGGCCGACCAGGTTGTCGATCTACCACCGATTCATGTCCGATTGCGAACGAGCCCGCCTTATGGTCCCTTCGAAGGTATGGTGCCGAAGGGCATCGAACAGCAAGGCCGGGAGCTGTTGATGGTCTACGGTACGGAAGACGGGTTGGTGGAGATCCGCTTCCGGCTGGCGCCTGCGGAAGAGCGGCTCAAATTCGATATCTTTGACGGGATTTACGGCAGGGACGACGGATCGGTTGCGGCCGCCGAATACAAGCAGGAGACCCAACGGTTCTTTCGCGATTACATGCTCAATGGAGAGCTGCAGATGTGGAACGCTGACTCCGGTGCGCTCTTGTCGCGGCTCGATGCATACGTGCCCCTTAACATGATGGTCGATTTGGAAGCCTGCAACGCAAACATTGCCGCTGCGCGGGAAGAAGTTGAACGCCGTCGCGCCGAATCGGTGTGTCCCGGGTAGATCAAGAGGACGCCAGCGCGTTGTATTCGCGAACATCGGGCCAGCCGCCACCGGTCACGCCCATACAGACCTTCCTCGCCCTTTCTGCCCGAAGTCCTGGATCTCGCCTCTCTGTCGTATACGGAAGCGTCGGGCGGACCGTTCAGCCGGCCACCGAGCAAGAATACCTGCACCGAGGGTATTCGGAGCAGCCGAGGAATTCCCCGAACCTGCCGCTTTTCCTCATAAGGTAGCCGCGACAGCTTTCTGCCGGGCATAGGGGCTTTGGCGCCTTATTGCGATACTTCTGTTTCTTGAATTCCCAAGGATGGATGTTGTCCTTGAATGCCCATGTGCCCCGCTTTGCGCGCCTGGCTTCCTCCAGGGCATCCAAATATCGCTGGCCGGGCCCGTACCGTTCCAGAACCCAAGCCCAGCCTATAACGCCCCTGGTCTTCCTTGCGGAAGCCACAAATTCAGACGACTGCCAGGTAGTTTCGGTGCCTGGAATTCATTTGACCATGGCTTTCACGCTGTCGTGGACGGCGACATAATGGTCGGCGAAGAATGCCAAGAAAATCGCCAACGATACCGGGTCCGGTTCATCATAGCCAATTGCCTGAAACCATTGACGGCACCAGGTAAGCTTTTTGTCTTTGTCAGGATCAACGAGAGTCCCTAGGTCTGCCATGGCCGCCTTCATTTCTTGCAACCGGGCCGCACCACTTGGCGTTTCGGGTGAATTAGGGAAGACAATGCGCTCGTATTCCAGCTGCGTCTGGTGGAGCAAAGGCTCTTTCTTCGCCTGCAATACCAGGTTCCTCAACACCATTGCTTCGCGATAGAGAAAGACCTTTGCGCGGAAGCGTTCGTGAAACGCCAGAGGCAAATCGTAGGTTTCCGGAGTGGCCTGCGCTTGGTCCTCGACTGCACATATTCGGTGAAGCAACTCGGCCATAACGGGCGGGGTCGTTACTAACTGACGTTTCTTGGTGAACCAGCCCATTCAGATCAGTCCTTCGACTAGCTGCTAGCGAATTCTCATCGGACCTTTCCGGTAGCCTCGGCTCAGGTTCGAGAGGCATCATACTAAGCCGCTGCCGGCAGCGGTTCCAAGTAGGTAGCGCCTGGCACTACGCTGCCTTCGGTCACCACGTTTGCTTTGCTCCGCCTGTGCTCCGCCTGCAAATCCCGGCACAGCCGCAGCGCCGCTCGCAAAAGGGTCGGCCAGCACCCCAAAGGCTCCCGCGCCTCGCAACTAACTTCCCAGTCGGAGAATCGCCCTTGAGATTCCGTTGGAGACAAGCGAGATTGGCGCGTTATTAGAGACGTAGTTTTCGGATTTTCCCTGGGGGCCACGCGCAGTGCGGCAGATATAGCCCTTGAGCCTTTTGCTAGGGGTGAGCTTGTGCGATGTTTGGGTTTTTCAAGAAAAATAAGCGGATCGAATCCGAATTTGCACGGGCGCTTGAGTTTGACAATTTGACCTACGCGAAGGTTGTTTCCGACCATGTTCGAGAACATGGACTCGATGACGCGGGCGCATGTTGTCGTGGCTTACGAAAACCTGCTTCCTCACCTCACCGCCTACTGGCAAGTCGCCAAGGAGAGGGGCGAAGACGGTTCAGTTGAACAGTTTATCGGCATGGCGGCCAAGCGCCTCGACGAGGTCGGTAACGACGAAATCCAATCGCGGCGTTGGGCCTGGTTTCTCTTTGCCGCGATGCTGGGGCGGCTAGAAAAACTGTCCTTCAAGAACCCTGCGATCGTGCAGACTGGCGCTAAGATATGGTGCGCACTTGTGAGTGAGATTCCACGCTTGAAAGGGCTGCTTCCTAATAATGTGGTCTGGAAACCGGAAGAAAAGGAATGGTTCAACTTGTCGATGGACGATGACACGCTGATCCAATTTGCGATCAACAATGTGATCCCGCCGATGTTTGCGAAGCATGAAAGCGTTCAGGTTTTCGCAAAATCTCGGCGTCTTTATTATCGGCCTTCCGATTCCCGCTTCGGCATAATTCCTTGACGGCACGGCTTTCCCGCTTCGTCCCTGACGACTCCCGTTCTGCTCCGTTTTTGCAAATGGCCGTTCCGTTTTTGCGTCATCCGGGCAGCCACCCAACCCCATGGGGAGGCCCGTCAGGGCCGATCCTTGGGTCGGTTGGGATATCTGAAAGTCCCTTGTCGGAATCCGCGAATTCGGCCGTTTCAAAACCTTCACCGTCCGAATCCATCCACGCCGATTCCGAATCCGCGCCTTCCTCGTAAAGAGCCTTGCAGGCATCGCGAAGGTCTTCACGCGCGGCGCGCCTCTGTGCCTCCGCCTGCATCTCTGCCTCGACCTTCCGTCGCTTCTCCTCTACCATGGCTTGAGCCGTGGCCTTGTCCGTAATTGTCCATTCTTCGACCCGAAGCAGAATCTGGTCGTACGGAGAATCCGAGGGGCGCACGATGACCCACCCGCCGGCATCATCGACGGTCAGGATCATTTCCCCGCCCTCCAGGGCATCGGCCGCTGCCTTCCTTTCTCCAGCCGTGCCGGCGAGGACGACGACAGGGGCGGCTACCAGTGAGCGCCGGTGTACTCGCGAACCTTGAGGGAAGTCCCTTGTCAACCGGCGCTCCATGGCGTGGGGTGCACGCCATTGGTCAACGATAACGCCGCCTAGTGATTGCCCTCATCCGCCGATTGGATGACGAATTGAGCCCGGCCTTCTTTGAGGCGGCAAGCACAGGAGTGACAGGCCAGGCCGGGAAGCGGCGGCGACACGTCGCTGCCTTGAGTTTCTCGTCCACGGCGCCTCCGTCTCAACGGCGTAGACCGAGGTAATCGAATCCTAAGCCCGGTTCCCTGCTTGCAAATTGAGTCCTACCGCTGCCTCCAGAGCGCCTCTGGCGACTTGGTACGCTCGCACAGGATTCGGTCCGTAAGGACATCTCGAAACCAAAGCCGCAGCGCTACGTGTAAGGGGGCTAGACTTCCGGACTGGCCAACGTCCAGCCTCGACCTTTAACGTGCTGGAATTCGTCGTTATGCCGTCGAAGGGCCGCCCGAACCAGTTCCACAGGATCGGCGGATTGAATCCGAACGCCTATCTCGTCCATCTTCGCCTTGATCTCCCGTTGCATCAAGGGCCGACCAGCATCCCTAAGGATTCTTCGTGCGGCGTCGCGGATTCGCTCGGACTCGCTTGTTTCGGCGTCGCGGATTCGCTCGGACCCGGTTGGTTTGGCATCGCGGATTCCCTCGGATCCGCCGGCGCTTTCGTTGCCCGTCTCAGCAGGCAATCTTGGGTTCGAAGATTCAATCGGCAAAGAGCCCACTTGGAAACCGCGCATAGCAACCAATTCGGCCTTGAATACTTCAATGCTCTTCCGAGTCCGGACGATCTCCGCACTCCGAGCAGCTTCGAATTCCTCAAGCTTTGTCCGGTATTCCTGTGCAGCTTTTCGGAATAGAGCGAGTTCCGCCTCTTGTTCTTGGACGCGAGTTTCCATCGCCTCCAAAAGGTTCTCCAAGATCTGCTGGGGCTCTGTCACGGGGGACTCCAAAATGATCGGAGCAAGTCAGTTGTGGACGTCCGCAGTTGCAGGTATGTTCCGAGTAGTGATTCGGACATAAAAATTCGGGTGAGCGCGGTGCAACGCGCTCACCCGAGTGATCCGACTTCCAAACCCGTCAGGAAAGGAGGCCGCATGCAGCCTCTGTAGCATCATCTCCTCCATCACGCCACTGTTTTGATCGGTTCTCCAACTGTCGGTGACGCCGAATGCTGGACGTGCCTGAAAACAAGGTGTTTCGGGGCTGATTGCGTCCGTCCTTACTTGGCCATGTATGCAGTTTTCCGTTTGCGAAAGCGCACTGACCGGATGCTTGCAATCGAACCGCCCCTGAAAGGGGCGGGTCGTGCTGACGTGATTCGCTGACATCATCAAATCGCTCGACCGTGCGTCCGCCACCGTGGACGTGGCACGGACACGCCCGACTATGCTCGACAAGAGGTGAATAATGAATCTGAAACCTGCACAAACCTTGCGTCCGAAAAGGCGCCATCTAAACCTTGCGCTGCTCGAACGCGGACGTCACCATCTGATTGTCCGTCAGACGGTATACGAGGATGGCATGCCAAAAAAGCGTCCCGTCCTATGGATAATAATCCCGGGGGCGGATGGACTGCTCCGAATATTCCGATACGAGCCGCTTCTGGAGTACTACGCGGATCACTCCGCGATGTCCTACACATGGATGAAGAATGCTGCACGGGCCGTCGGTGCGCTGTTTGACCACTCCTTGGCGGTTGGTGCGTCTCCATCCTTCGACCAATGGAGGGAACAAGGCGGGCTCCAGCGGCGCCTGGTGCGGGGTCTCGCCCGTTCGCTTGCTCACGGCACAATGGAGATCGGTCCCGACGGACGCACCGTTGATCCAACGCGTCTCTATTGGAGCCCTCGAGGAAAGCGCCAGGCGGCCGTCCTCCTGTCCGCTCTGACCCTCCATTTTAGGTGGTTTCAGAACGAACCGTCGGCCGCCAAGTGGGCCCAAGCGACTTCCACTGATGCAATCGCCAAGTCGCCACGGGTGGCCCTCAGCCTTGCAACGGAACTTATGATCCGCAGGCACAACTCATTGCTCGGGCATTTGAAAGGGTTGGAACGGGAACCGGCGCACGCGTTTCCCGGAGTGATTGAGCCGAGCAGAAGGGGGACAGGGGCGGTTCCCACGTTTCCGGCGAAGTATGTTGGTCCTTTTCTCTACGAAGGGTTCAAGGACGAGTCCGGCGAATGCGACGAGGCCGGCCAGTTGCTCGCGCATTTTGCGATCGCGCTCGGCCTCCGAAAGAGCGAAGGGTTCCATCTCTATAATTCTGACGTGCAATTCATCGGCGACGTTCCGTGGATCTTTTTTCATCATCCCGAATTCGGAAAAATTGCAGATGGCGGCAGGTACGTTACTCGCGAGGAATACCTGGAGCGGTTCGGACTTCTGCCACGTAACCGGGATACAGGCAGAAACAAAGCCGGCTGGAAGGGCATGGCCGACGACGAGCAGGGGACGCCCGGGTATTTCCTCCCGATCCCGTCCCTTCGCCACAGGGTTGCGCAGCTGCTGACCAAGTATCTCTACGTTACGCGCCCTGCCATCATGGCTAGGCGCCCCCGCCACCTCCCAGACCATCCATTTCTATTCGTCAGCAGAGGGCGAACCTTAGCGTCGGGCGGCGGAGACATCGGAGATCCCTACACGATGACTGCTTTCGAGCATTCTTGGGGGCAGGGCATTAAAAGGGTCGGCTTGCAGTTCGATGACCCTACGATGATGACGCCAATCAAGTGGAGAGGAACGACACAGCATGGGGGACGTCACTTCTATGGTAGGTTTCTGTTCACTTCCGGCGTGCCGGGCGACCTTATCCAAAGGTGCATGCACCACCGAACGCTCAAAGCCCACCTGGCCTACACGCAGCTGACCCCGTCCGAAATCAACACTCTCCTGAACGACGCCAGCGGAGACTGTTCGCCCGACCAATCCTTTCGCAACATGCGCGATGAATTCGCGTCGCAATTTCGGGACCCGCAACGCCAGGAATTTCACCGGCAGTACACCTAGCGACATCGCGCCCAAACAATAGCCCGCAAAGCTCTAACGCGAGCCAGCAGTGCCAACTTCGTGGCCGCCTTTCGGCGGAACCCGGTGTGCGCGGCTGCTACATGAGCGGCTCGCTCGACGCTCGAACAGGAGACGAACAATGACCTATTTCACTACCGCTCAAGGCGAAGGAATCTTCCTTAACCTCGATCATGTTGATCTTCGAGAAGACGGCACCGCAGACTTCTCGGACGAGGAAGCGAAGGCGCTCAAGCTTATCAAATCGATCGCAAATTCGCGGCCGCTAACTTCGGATCACCTCGCGGCGGTCGACCTTATCTTCGACAAGGGGATATGCATCTCACCGTACACGATCTTCAAGCTGCCGCTCCATCGCGACGTCTGCAGACACTTGAATGAAACCTCAGTGCCTGGCTGCGAGTTGCGCTTGGCGCTGGAAGCCGCGGGAGCCTTTGCGTTCCTCGATGGAGTGAACAAAAGGCAGGAATCGCAAGCAATTCTGGAGCGTATACTTGCGGTGTTCACCGTATCCACTATTGGACTTCAGACCATTAGCGATGCGCCACCAGACTTTGTTCATGCTATTGTCGATTTCTTCCGGTCGAGTGATGGGCTGGATTGGAACCGGGAGGTGCTGAAGGCTAACAACGTCGCTCGGCAGTGCGTTTCAAACGTTGTCGTGGGCATGGCCAAGGTCTTCAATGACCCCACCCTCACCAACAAAGCGCGTAAATACAAAAAAGCACGTAAATACAAGGATGGCGCTGCCGGAAACAACCCGGGCTGGTACGCATTTCAACGTTCGAACGATATCCTTGATCAGGAACTTCTAGGCCTTTCTCAAGATTTCTTCGAGGACACACGCATGAGGCCCGGTCTTGTGCAGTCGGCAATAATCAATGTCGCGTCCTGGATGAAGCAAACCTGCCCGAATGAGAAGGTTCGCGATGTCATCCTGTCCGCTAGTCGCGCCGAGTCTTTCAGTTCATTTCTGGCGAAGAAAAGCGGAGCCACGGCAGGCAGCAGTCACATGCTCAGCATGCTGCAAGCAGCGCGGAAGCTATCGCTGAGCATCAGCGAGAAACTGGCTGAATACGTTGGCGACAGGGTCCAGTTTGACCTTGTGTCCGAGAAGGAAGTCAACAAGGTCAAGAACGAGGTCAAGAGACGCACCAAGCCCAGCAGCGTGCGCTCCCGACCCTTGCCCGAGAAATTGATCCCGATCATGAGAGAGATCCTTGAAGAAGGTTCCGAAGGTTGGCCCGGGAAAAACTTCAGGGTCGACGTCACCGTCGATGGTTCGGTCGAAAATATCCATTGCCCTGTCATTCCCTCGCTATTCAGGGTGATGCTGGACATACCACTTCGCATGGGACAGATCCGGCGGCTCGACAGCGGCGAGGGAGACGTTCGCCATTTCAATGGCGAGAAAATGGAGTGGGAGGACAACAATGGTCCATTGGCTGGATATTGGGCGGATCAAGCCGGCGTATCCCGGGAAGGCTTCGCGACGCGGGGTTACGCGATTGAGATCGACGATGAAATAAAACCCGTAACCGGCATCTGGGTGAACACCAATAAGACCGGAGCGCCGTTCGCTATGCCTTGGCACGTGCCCAACGTATTAAGAATCTTGTGGGACGTCCGTAGATGGCAAGACAGGTATAATCCGATCTCAGCACCAGTTGGTCCTCAATTATATCTGGATGATCCTGAAAAATATCCGGCTTCAACCAAGGAAAGAATGCCGAAGATTTTTCCAATTGGCCGTTTGTTTCCGAGTCGGTACCGCCGGACCCAGGGCCGTATAGTAACCGGTGGTGAAATACACCATGCGTGGTGTTCAATTCTCTTTGAGATACAACGTCGCTGGAATGCGCAGCATCCAGGAAACCCGGTGACGCTGGCGGAGATCCATCCGAAGACAAAGCAAGCTTGGCGGCCCCGCTACAGAATCCATGGGTTGCGGGTCCGGGGCCTGACAAACCTTCGGCGCGGTGGAATGCCACTAGATTTGTTGATGAAATTCATCGCAGGTCACGCGTCCCTTGCCATGACGATCTCTTACATTACGCCGAGTCCGTCAGAAATAGCCGATATGGTCGATAAGGCCGCTGCGAGGGCAGAGACGCAGCGCGCGTTTATTGACGATTTGAAGCGGATGGAAGTCGACGAAGCGCTTAAACGAACCGTTTCGCTGTCGCCATCGGCGGCCCGCTCGGCGATAAAGTCTGGAGCGCAGTTCGAATTTTGCAACGTCGCTATCGGGGTATGCCCGTATGATGGATCGCGTTGTAGCGATGGCGGAGACCTGATCCGGAAAGACGACAGCCAGGGTGTTTCAAAGGGGGTATATGGACCAGTTGAACCTCGAAATTGCGTGATGTGCAGGCACTTTCTTTCAGGGCCGGCGTGGCTATCCGAGCTCATGGCTTACGGTACCAAGCTCTGCGAGCGCATGAGTTACTTGGCAGAAGAGGGAAATAAAATCAATCAGCTTGCCGCGCAATACGATGAGGCGCGAAGAGACGGGTCGATTAGCGTTGCGGAGTACGAGAACCACTGGGATGATCTCGGTGCAAGCATGCAACAAGTGAAAAATGAGCAAGAAAGGTTGTGCGCCGCTATATTTAATGTAGAGGTTCTGTCAAACGCCAGCATTAAACTTATCAACGATATCCCGAATAACGATTCTGGCTTGATGCTTGTCGCGAACAGCCGTTCTTCCTTTGTCGAATACCGGGAAATCACCGAGTACGAACAGGCGGTGCGCATTATCGCTGCAGGCCGGATATACCCGATTCTCGGCGACGAACGGGTCGAGCGGAAGCGCAATGACTACTCGGAGCTAATGATGTGGAATTCCGGCATGGTGCCTCCCCGGATGGTTACCAAGGCCAGTCCTTGGCATTTGCAGAGGGCGATGGACCAGTACGCCCTCTTTATAGCCTCGAGGGCATCGCGCGCAGAGATCGAAGGCCTGATCGATGGATCCATGCAGTTGCGCGATCTCGGGTTTGAGGAGCAGGTTGAAAGTCTATTCAATGCCGCCCTTGGCGAGCCGATCCACCTTTCGGGGGTGGCGCGGCAACACAGCTCTGCAGCCTTGGAGGGGGCGGTCTAATGCCCTCCAGGATCGGCTCCATCATTGCAATTGCGGATATGAAGTCGGCAGGCATCCTTGACGCTTTGCCCGACGGCCGTAAGGCAAAATCCAGCATGGAAGGCATCAATGAAATCTGCAGGGCACTGCTTTTGAGAAGGACACCCTTGTGCCCCACTGCAAAACTCGTGGCGGAAGAGGGTCGCAAAGGAAATCCGCACTTCCCACTCGAGCGGACGATCTTCAACTCCTACAGTAAGGTGGTCAGGATCTGGAAGAAAGCATATTACGATGTAATGAACATCGATGCCGACGCTCCTATCGATGAAAACGAGGTCGAAAGGATCGATACGTCTGTGATGGAGCCATCGACGGGCGATCTGGTGGACAGGTTGAAGGAGATCGTTTCGGAGCTCCTGCAGCGCTGCAACGTGTTGAAGCGGATCATCGACGAGGGCGTTCCCGTGCCGGCCGGCGGCCTCCCGGAGGGCATAGGCGCTGACGAGATCATGGCTAGACTAAAGGACTGGCTTCAGTCGCTTTACAGTAGTGGTTTCGACCTAAGCGACCTAGGGCTGAAGGTCAGCCGCAAGACGCCGCCCGGAACGAGGATAATGGGCGGTCCTCTCCTCGACGAATTGAGGACGTTCATCGAGGATTACGAGCGCGTTCAGAAGACACGAAGAGCGAGAAACGACTAGAAGGCCGGACGACTCTCGGTTGCATTCTTTGCTACGTTTCTGAAAACAGTTGGCGCGCGCATTGCCGACATTTTGAGATAGCCGCCGATGTGCTGGGAGGCGACATCGGCGGCGCGGCCTTCGAACGCCGCACACTATTGTCGGTGCGTAATTGGTGTCCACGGCAGGATTTGAACCTGCGACCCCAGGATTCATACCACTTCGGCTTTCGCCGCCGCTTCCGCGTTCGTGGTCTGGACTGTCCCTTCACCATTGGCCAAGGCCGTTAGGTGCTGCCCATCCAGTCTCTACACCTTCACCGGAATATTCCGGAGCTTGGCTCGGGATTGGCATGCTGAGAGTTCAGCGAAGCGTTCCCCGAATTTGAGCAGATCGGTTGTACCGTTTCCGAATTACAAC
Organism: Mesorhizobium sp.; assembly: GCF_024509055.1. GTDB lineage: Bacteria > Pseudomonadota > Alphaproteobacteria > Rhizobiales > Rhizobiaceae > Mesorhizobium. The sequence continues at coordinate 18,884 of NZ_JANINM010000482.1, forward strand.
CCCCAATTGTTTCAGGAATCCTGTGCTCTATCCAACTGAGCTACGTGGACGTTCTCCTTCTAGCGAGGAGGGCGTCGTACCCGATGCGCCCGAAAATATCAATTGACCCAAACTGGTAAAGTTACCGCACCTCGAAACCCTGGTGGTGGCTGGAATTCCCCCAGATCGGTAACTCTTTCCCCCTTAGAGGCGCTCTATCCTACTGAGCTACGGGACCACGCGGCCCGACACATAGCCGCTTCGGACCGGTTCGCCAAGAGGCGCGTATGGCGCCGGGGCAAATCGCTCCGGCGCCTCGGTGCATTTGGACGTCAGGCGGCGAGCGCCGTTTCCGCCAGCCTCACCCAGTAACTCATGCCGTGCGGGATGACCTCGTCGTTGAAGTCGTAGGCGGGATGGTGCAGGCCGGCTGAATCGCCATTGCCGATGAAGATGAAGGCGCCGGGCCTCGCCTCCAGCATGTAGGAAAAGTCCTCGCCGCCCATCACCGGCTGGATGGCGCGGTGGACCTGCGCGTCGCCGGCAACGTCGGCGGCGATATCGCTGGCAAAGATCGTCTCTTCCGGATGGTTGAAGGTGACGGGGTAATTGGCGTCGTAGTCGACCTCGATCGACGCGCCGAAGGCAGTGGCCAAGCCCGCGCAAAGCGCGCGGATGCGCTCTTCAGACTTCTTGGCCACTTCCTTCTTCAGCGTGCGCACGGTGCCGCAAATCTCGGCGCTTTCGGGGATCACATTATAGGCGTCGCCGGCGTGGAATTTGGTGACAGACACCACCACGGCCTCGACGGGATCGGTGCTGCGCGAGGCGATGGTCTGCAGTGCACCGACCAGCTGGCTGGTGATGACGATCGGGTCGATTGTGCCATGCGGCATCGCCGCATGCCCTCCGCGGCCCTTGACGGTGATGGTGAACTCGGCGGTCGCGGCCATGATCGGGCCGGGCTTGATGGCGAATTGGCCGACCGGGAGCCCCGGCATGTTGTGCATGCCGAATACCCTGGAAATGCCGAAGCGCTCCATCATGCCGTCCTTGACCATTTCATTGCCGCCGCCGCCGCCTTCCTCGGCCGGCTGGAAGATGACGGCAACGGCGCCGGCGAAGTTGCGGGTCTCGGCCAGGTATTTGGCGGCGCCGAGCAGCATCGCGGTATGGCCGTCATGGCCGCAGGCGTGCATCTTGCCGGATACCGTCGAGGCCCAGGGCTTGCCAGTGATCTCCTCGATCGGCAGCGCGTCCATGTCCGCGCGCAGCCCGATGGTCGCGCCATCGCCCTTGCGGCCGCGGATGATGCCGACGACGCCCGTCTTGCCGAGACCTGTCACCACCTCGTCGCAGCCGAAGGCCTTGAGCTTGTCGGTGACGAAGGCGGCGGTCTTGAAAACATCGAAGTTCAGCTCCGGTGTCTGGTGCAGATGTCGTCGCCAGCCAGCAACTTCTTCCTGCATTTCCGCGGCGCGGTTCAAAATCGGCATTTGGCGTCCATTTCTTCGTTGGGGGCAGGCGGTTCAGATCCGCCGCTCGTCAATTGTGATTGGCCTGTGTTTTGCCATTTTGGCGTCACATAGGATAAATAGCACCGCAACAATGCGATCCGGGTTGAGGGTCGGAGCGCATTTGCTGGCCATGGGTAACCAAATCTTACGGAGCCAGCGGCGATTACGGCAAGAGGCGATTTCGGAATAGATCATGCGGCATAGGCATTTCCTCAACCTGTTGCTGGCGGGCGCGCTGGCGTTGCCGGTGCTTGCGGGCGCCGCTCGCGCCAATCCGGTGGTGCTGTTCGACCTCAAGAGCGGCCAGATTCTGGAGCACCAGGACGCCTTCAAGCGCTGGTATCCGGCATCGCTCAGCAAGCTGATGACCGCCTATGTCGCGTTCCGGGCGATTGCCGCCGGCGAGGTGGCGCTCGATTCGCCGATCAAGGTGACAAAGCATTCGGCGGGCGAGCCGCCGAGCAAGATGGGCTTCAAGCCCGGCTCGGTCATGCGGCTCGACAATGCGCTGAAGATGATGCTGGTCAAATCTGCCAACGACATCGCCATGGCCGTTGGCGAGAATGTCGGTGGGTCGCAGGCGGCATTCGCCGATCGCATGAACGCCGAGGCCGCCCGGCTCGGCATGACCGGAACGCATTTCGTCAACCCGAACGGGCTCTTTTCGCCCGATCAGTATTCGACCGCGCGCGATCTCGCCGTGCTGGTGACGGCGCTTCGCAACGACTTCCCGCAATATGCTTCCTGGTTCTCGATCGAAGGGCTTGCCGTCGGCAAGAAGGCGATTCCGAACTACAACCTGCTGATTGGCCGCTATCCCGGCGCGGACGGCATGAAGACCGGCTTTGTCTGCAATTCGGGCTTCAACATGATCGGTTCCGCCACGCGCAACGGCCGCACGCTGGTTGCCGTGGTGCTTGGCGAGAAATCCGCCGTCAGCCGCGCCGAGGCGGCGGCGAAGCTGCTCGACCAGGGGTTCGACACCCCGGCCGCCGGCTCGACGACGCTCGCGGCGCTCAAGCCCTATGGCGATACGCTGTCGCCCAACGACCTGCATGACGAGATCTGCAAGAAGAAGGCGACCGACGAGGAGCAGTCCGAGGCCGCGCCGACCGTGGCGCCGAAGGACAAGCCCAAATCCCCCTATCAGGTGAAGCTCGATCATCCGACGCTGGTCGCGGTCGGTCTGGGCGGCGCCACCGGGCCCGCGCCCAAGGCCTTCATCGACCAGGTCAACCAGAATTACGCCGACGTGCCGCTGCCGAGCTGGCGTCCCGACAAGCCGGCGCCGACCGGCGCCGAGCCGCTGGCCACCGGAACTGCGGCAGCCGCCGCGCAGGGCGACCAGCCCGTCAAGGGCGCCAACTAGGGATGACCGGCTTTCCCATTCCTGTTTCGGTCCTCACCGGCTTTCTCGGCGCCGGCAAGACGACGCTGCTAAACCGCCTGCTGAAGGATCCGCAGCTTGCCGACACGGCGGTGATCATCAACGAGTTCGGCGAGGTGGCGATCGACCATCTGTTGGTTGAGCAGGCTTCCGACGGCATAATCCAGCTTTCCGACGGCTGCCTCTGCTGCACGGTGCGCGCCGATCTGGTCGACACACTGGCCGACCTCGTCGACCGGCTGCAGACCGGCCGAATCGTAAGGCTGCGGCGCGTCGTGGTCGAGACCACCGGGCTCGCCGATCCCGCCCCCGTGTTGCAGTCGATCATGGCGCACCCGGCGCTGGTGCAGGCGTTCCGGCTGGACGGCGTGGTCACGCTGGTCGACGCGGTCAACGGCGAGGCAACGCTCGATGCCCATGTCGAGGCGGTGAAGCAGGCGGCGGTGGCCGACCGTATCGTTTTGACCAAGACCGATCTGGCCGAGGCAGGCGAAGTCGAAGCTCTGCGGGCACGGCTTCGCCAGATCAATCCGGGCGCTCCGCTCCTCGATGTCAACGATGCGAGCGCCGGCGTTGCCTCGCTGTTCAATTGCGGCCTTTACAATCCCGAGACCAAGAGCGCCGATGTCCGGCGCTGGCTTGGCGAAGAGGCCTCGCACGATCACTATCACCACGGGGATGATGATCACGATCACGGCCATCACCATCATCACGAGCACCGTCACGACGCTCGCGTGCGGTCGAATTCCCTCGCGCATGACGGCCCGGTGCCGTTCTCGGCGATCGAGATGTTCTTCGACCTGTTGCGCTCGACGCATGGCGACAAGCTGCTGCGCATGAAGGGCGTGATCGAATTGCAGGAGGATCCGTCAAGGCCGTTGGTGGTCCATGGCGTGCAGAAGATCCTGCATCCACCTGCGCGGCTGCCAGCCTGGCCGGACGACCAGCGGGGCACCCGGCTGGTGCTGATCACGCTCGATATGCCGCAAGACTATATCCAGCGGCTCTTCGCCGCCTTCACCAACAAGCCGTCGATCGACGCGCCAGACCGCGCGGCGCTAGAAGCCAATCCGCTGGCGATCGCGGGTCTATAAGGCGAAACCTGGAAGGTTCAGGCCGCGCCGCGCTCGACCAGGAAACGATGTCCGCCGGCGACAGACGCCGTCTCTATCAACTGGTGGCCTGCATCGGCGCAGAAGGCTGGAATGTCGATGACCGCCAGCGGGTCGGTGGTTTCGAGCCAGAGCAGGGTGCCTGGCCGCATCGCCGCCAGCCGCTTGCGGGCTTTCAGCACCGGCAAGGGGCAGTTCAGTCCTTTGAGATCGTAGACGGCGGCGGGCTTGTCGGCCAAGACTGGTCTCAGCCGCCGAACATGCCGAGCAGCTTCTTCTTCAGCTTCGACACAGTGCCTTCGTCGGTGTTCGCCGCCTGTGTCTCGACCGCCGGTGCGGCGGGCGCAGCACCCGCGGTCACAACCGGCTGCTGGGCTGCCTTCTTGGCGGCTTCCTTCTCCGCCAGCGCCTGCGCCTTGGCGGCTTCCTTGGCGGCCTTGGCAGCCTCGATCGCGGCGAGCCGCTGCTCCTCGGCCTTGCGCTTGGCTTCCTTTTCGGCGTCGAGGGCCGCCATCTTTCGGCCGAGCGGGGAATCGATGCGGCCCATGCGCACCGTCTCGGTCACCGAGCCGTCGGCATTCATCGACGGCGGATCGATCGGCACACGCTCGCCGCGGGCGCGGCGCTTCGACCAATCGGAGACGATGCTCGCTTCTTTGATGCCGGCTATGGTCGGCTTCGGCGGCGGCGTGCTCGACCTTATGGCAGAGTTGAACGCCGCGTCGTAGCTCTTCTCATAGTCGGTATAGGCAGTCTTCAGCGAATCCGGCTGTGTCGTTGCCGGGCAGGGGCCGGTCGGATCGAAAGTCGTGCCGTCAGGCGCAACCTGGTTGAAAACGTAGCGCTTCTCGCAGACGTCGACCTTCGGCGGTACCTTGGTGATCTCGAAATTGTCGTAGCCGACCTTCAGCATCTTCCAGAACTCGTAGTTCGGGTCGTTGCGATAGCGCGCCATGTTGGCGGCGGTCATGCGGAACGGGAAGGCCTGGATCTGGAACTCGGTCTGGCCGCCCTGGAACGCATCGCGGCCGAAGGCGTAGATCTGCTCGATCTGCGCGTCGGTCATCGAATAGCAGCCCGATGACGAGCACGCGCCGTGCACCATCAGGTTCTGACCCGTGCGGCCGTTGGCGCGGTCATAGGCGTTGGGGAAGCCGATGTTGAAGGAAAGATGGTAGTTCGATCGCGGATTCATCTGCGAAGGACGCACCGTGTAGAAGCCTTCCGGCGCCTGGCGGTCGCCCTCGGTGTATTTGGGTCCGAGCTTGCCCGACCATTTGCAGATGTCGTAGGTGGCGACGAGATCGTAGCGGCCGTTGGTCTTGGCCTTCCAGATCTCCAGCTTGCCTTCTTCCTTGAAGATGCGCGCCATTACCGACGAGGTGCGCACCATGCCCTTTGCCCTCATGTCGGCAAGGATCTTGTCGGGCAACGGCTTGTTGGCCTCCGGCGCGAAATCCTTCATCGACGAATCATTGCAGCCGGCAACGCCGATGGCAGCGATCAGGACTCCGGTGCGGGCAAGCTTGGCAAACATCAGTACGGCTATGTCTTTTCTCTCGGGCCAAAGGCCTCGGCACGACCGAGCCCGCACGCTGAACACCGACGGACGGTAAGCCCGTTAACCTTGAAAATTCCTTACCGCAAGCCTTGGAAACCCCTCACGGCATTTTCATTGAGCCGAATCCGGCGGCATTTTTGTGGCGAAGGGGCGCATTGCCGCCGCAATGCGGTTACGGGGCGGTCAGAGGCTGCGGCCCATCGCCAGATATTTTTCGCGGCGCTGCTCGCGGAAATCGATGTTGGCGCCGGCGAAATCCTTCATCGTCTTGGCGATGAGGTCGCCGGTGGCGGCGATCACCGTTTCGGGAGCGCGTTGCGCACCGCCCATCGGCTCGGGAACGATGGCGTCGATGATCTTCATCTCCAGAAGATCCTGGGCGGTGATCTTCATGCTGGTCGCCGCATCCTTGGAGCGGGTGGTGTCGCGCCACAGGATCGAGGCCGCGCCCTCCGGCGAGATCACCGAATAGATGGCATGTTCCAGCATATAGACGCGGTTGGCGGTGGCGATCGCGATAGCGCCGCCCGAACCGCCTTCGCCGATGACGACCGAGATCGACGGCACCTTGAGCGCCAGGCAGGCGGAAGTCGAACGTGCGATGGCCTCGGCCTGGCCGCGCTCCTCGGCGCCGACGCCAGGGTAGGCACCGGCCGTGTCGACCAGCGTCAAAAGCGGGATCTGGAAACGGTCGGCCAGCTCCATCAGCCGCACCGCCTTGCGGTAGCCCTCCGGTCGCACGGAGCCGAAATTGTGCTTGATGCGGCTTGCCGTGTCGGAGCCCTTTTCCTGGCCGATCACCGCCACGGGCTCGCCGCGGAAACGGGCGAAGCCGCCGACGATCGCCTGGTCGTCGCCGAAATTGCGGTCGCCCGCCAAAGGCGTGAAATCGCTGAAAAGAGCCTTGATGTAGTCGACGCAGTGCGGCCTGTCGGGGTGACGGGCCACCTGCACCTTCTGCCACGGTGTCAAAGCCTTGTAGAGGTCGCGCAACGCGTCGCGGGAACGCTTCTCCAGCCGGGTGATTTCGTCCGCGACATCGACCGCCTCGCCATTTTCGGCAAGCTTCTTGAGCTCAAGGATCTTGAGCTCAAGATCCTGCACCGGCTTTTCGAAATCGAGGTAATTATACATGCTTGGGCGGACCGATCCGTCGGAAGGCAATGGCAGGCGGAACCTCGGAAATGCTGGCTCCGGGCGGTGGAACGTCGCCCTCACATAGCGATATGAGGCCTAGTCGGCAAGCGGATGATGATCGTTGACCAGCCGCACCAGCCGCTCCTCCAGCACGTGGGTATAGATCTGGGTCGTCGAGATGTCGGCATGGCCGAGCAATTGCTGCACGGCTCGCAGATCGGCGCCGTTCTGCAGGAGATGGCTGGCAAAGGCGTGGCGTAGCACGTGCGGCGAGATCTTGGCCGAGGCGATGCCGGCCCGCGCGGCCAGCCCCTTGAGGTCGCGGGCGAAAACCTGCCGTGAGAGATAGCCGCTGTCTGAAGAGGCGGGAAACAGGAACGGACTGTCGGCAAAGGCCGGCCGCCCGGCTCTCGCGACAAGCCAGGCGCGCATCGCTGCGCGCGCTTTCGCCGATAGCGGCACCATGCGCTCCTTGTCACCCTTGCCGCGCACCATGAAGAAGCGGTCGTCGCGAAGCGCGACCGTCACCGGCAGGCCGACCAGTTCGGAGACGCGCAGGCCGGTGGCATAAAGCACTTCGACCAGCGCATGCAGGCGGAGCGCGGCCATACTGTCGCCGCCCGGCTGGGCTTCGCCAGCCTCGAGCGCCGCGCGGTCGAGCAGGCGGCCGGTCTCGGCCTCGCTCATCGTCTTCGGCAGCGGCCGGCCCTTTCTCGGGCTGTCCAGCGTGCCGGTCGGGTCGTCGCCGCGCAGGCCCTCGGCGTAGAGGAATTTGAAGAACTGCCGGATCGCCGAGAGTTTGCGCGCCTGCGACGTCGGCGCGAAGCCGCGGGCGGCGACGTCGTCGAGATAGGCGCGGATATCCGCTGCTGCCGCTCCGGCCAGTCCGCCGCCGATGGCGCCGGAAGCCTCCTCCAGGTCACGACGATAGGAGGAAAGCGTGTTCTCGGCCGCTCCCCGCTCGGCGCTCATCATCTCCAGGAAGGCTTCGATGCGGGCCGCGCTGTTCATCCGACCAGGGTCAGTTTTTCTTGGGATTGAGCTTTTCGGGAGGAATGCGCACGCTCATTTCGGCCTTTTTCGGCTCGACGAACATCGCCAGCGCGAACATCGCGCCATAGGCAATGCCCGCAAGGACCGCCAGCGTCACGACGAAGCGAAACAATGTCGGCATTCAAATTTCGCCCGTCTTCTTGTTCTGCGATTCCAAGCCCTGTGCCCTTATGGGACGCCATTCCGGCCAATTCAAGGACGAAGCCTTTGTTTTCACATGGGGCTTGTTCGGGAAATCGTTCGATGCGTTCGAAGCGCGCCCCTCCTGCCATGCTTGACGCAAACAGGCTTTTGATGTCGATACGGCGCAAAGAGGGTCCGCATGAACGCGTCACCAAATCCGCCGGACGAAGGTCGCGCCGCGTTGCTCGCGCAACTCGGCAGCCGCTCCATCGTCTTTGTCGGCCTGATGGGCGCCGGCAAGACGGCGATCGGCCGCAAGGTGGCCACCGTGCTGTCGCTGCCCTTCATCGACAGCGATCATGAGATCGAAACCGTCTCGCGCATGACGGTGCCGGAACTGTTCGAACGCTATGGCGAGCCGGAATTCCGCGCGCTGGAGCAGCGGGTGATCCTGCGCCTGCTGGAAAACGGCCCGCAGGTGCTGTCGACCGGCGGCGGCGCCTTCATGAACGCGCAGACCCGCGAGGCGATAGCCGCGCATGGCGTGTCGGTCTGGCTGAAGGCCGATCTCGATCTCCTGATGGAGCGCGTGTCCAAAAAGCAGAATCGGCCGCTGCTGAAGAGCCCCGATCCGCGCGGCGTGCTGGAGCGGCTGATGGACGAGCGCTATCCGGTCTACGCCACCGCCGACATCACCGTACCGACCCGTGACGACCGCAAGGAGATCATCGCCGGTGAGGTGATTTGCGCGCTCTGCACGCATCTCGGCGTCGCCGCGATCGAGACCAGCGACGAGGTGGAACATGAATGAGGCCGCACCCGTGAAGGTCGAGGTCGGGCTCGGCGACCGGGCCTATGACATATTGATCGGCACCGGGCTGCTCGCCAGCGCCGGAAGCGAGATCGCGCGCCGCCTGCCCGGCACGCGCGCGGCCATCGTCACCGACGAGAATGTCGCCGCCGCCCATCTCGAAACGATGAGGGCCGGCCTCGAGAGAGGTGGGATCCAGGCAGCGGTCATCACGCTGCCGGCGGGCGAAAAGACCAAAAGCTTCGCGCATCTTGAAGAGGTGGTCGACGGCGTGCTTGCGGCCAAGCTCGAACGCCGGGACGTCGTGATCGCGCTCGGCGGCGGCGTCATCGGCGATCTTACCGGATTCGCCTCCGGCATCGTGCGGCGCGGCATGAACTTCGTGCAGGTTCCGACGTCGTTGCTCGCCCAGGTCGACTCTTCCGTTGGCGGCAAGACCGGCATCAACAGTCCGCGCGGCAAGAACCTCGTCGGCGTGTTTCATCAGCCGAAGCTGGTGCTCGCCGACACGGGCGTGCTCGACACGCTGCCGATCCGCGAATTCCGGGCCGGCTACGCCGAGCTTGCCAAATACGGGTTGATCGACCGGCCCGCCTTCTTCGCCTGGCTGGAAGCGAACTGGCAGGAGGTGTTTTCCGGCGGTCCGGCGCGGGCGGAAGCCATCGCCGAGGCTTGCCGCGCCAAGGCCGATGTCGTTGCCCGCGACGAGTTCGAAACCGGCGACCGCGCGCTGCTCAATCTCGGCCACACTTTCGGCCATGCGCTGGAAGCCGCCACCAACTATGACGGCGCCCGCCTCGTCCATGGCGAGGGCGTCGCCATCGGCATGGCGCTGGCGCATCGTTTCTCCGCGCGCCTCAACCTGGCGAGCCCGGACGACGCGGAACGTGTCGAGGCGCATCTTCGCGCCGTCGGACTGCCCTGGCGCATGGCCGACATTCCCGGCGACCTGCCTGACGCCGAGGCGCTGCTCGGCTTCATCACGCAGGACAAGAAGGTGTCGCGCGGCGCGCTCACCTTCATTCTGACGCACGGCGTCGGGCAGGCGTTCATCGCCAAGGACGTGCCGCCTTCGGAAGTGCTGTCCTTCCTCAAGACGAGCCATCCCGGATCGCCCCGGATGAGCGATCCCAGATGATCGACGCCGGCTGGATCGCCGCCGCCGTCCTCGCCGGCATCGTCATGCTCGCGCTTGCGTTCCGTACGCGCGCGCTTGCCACTTTCGGGTACAGGCTGGAGCCGATCGAACCGCAACGGGCCGCGCATGAGGAGTTGCGCGAGCCCACTGACGAATCCCGACGCGAAGCGCAGGCCGAGCGCGAGCACCGCAACCGGCTTGGAGGGCTTCTCGACCTCGAGGAGCTCGAAGTCTCCGACATCATGGTCCATCGCACCAACATGCGTTCGGTGAACGCCGACAACGCGCCGGAGGCGGTGGTTCGCGAAATCCTGCAGAGCCCGCACACCCGCATGCCGCTGTGGAAGGGTTCGCTCGACAACATTGTCGGCGTTCTGCACGCCAAGGATCTGCTCAGGGCCCTCAACGAAGTCGGCAACGACTTTTCCCAGATCGATGTGATGAAGATCGCGTCGAAGCCGTGGTTCGTGCCGGACACCACCACCTTGCAGGACCAGCTCAACGCCTTCCTGCGCCGCAAGGCGCATTTCGCCATCGTCGTCGACGAGTATGGCGAAATGGAAGGGTTGGTGACGCTGGAGGACATCATCGAGGAGATCGTCGGCGAGATCGCCGACGAGCACGATGTCGACATGCAGGGCGTCAAGCAGGAGGCGGACGGCTCGGTTGTCGTCGACGGCACGGTGCCGATCCGCGATCTCAACCGTGCGCTCGACTGGAACCTGCCCGACGAAGAAGCCACGACCATCGCGGGCCTCGTCATCCACGAGACGCAGTCGATCCCCGAGGAAAAACAGGCTTTCACCTTCCACGGCAAGCGTTTCGTCGTGATGAAGCGGGATAAGAACCGCATCGCGCGGCTGAGGATCAGGCCGGCCGGCGAGGGTTAGAGTTTCACGGACGCAATGATCCGATCATAGGTCCTTGGTCGAGCGCTCGCTGAGCATGGCGGATGTTTCGGCATCGATGGCGGTCAGGCTGACGTCGTAGCCCCATAGCCTCCGGACATGGCGCAAGGTTGCGTCGCGGCTTTCGCCCTCGAGCGTGACCCCGTCCTTCACGTTGTGCTGCAGGCGCAAGTGCCGGTCCCCGAGCAAGTCGACATCGACCACCTGGATGTCGGGCCGGGTCGTTCGCATGTCGTAGCTGTCGGCCAAGGCGGTCCGGACCTTCCTGTAGCCGCGCTCATTGTGGATCGAGGCCACTTCGTAATGGGCCTTGTCGGCTCCGTCGGCCAGCACGAACAGGCGCCATTTGCGGATCAGTGCCGGGCTGAGAAACTGGCGGATGAAGGATTCGTCGCGATGATTGGCCCAGGCATCCAGCAAGGCCTCCCGCCAGTCGCCGCTGCCGGCAATATCCGGGAACCAGTCGCGGTCCTCCGACGTCGGCTCGGTCGCAATGCGTTTTATGTCCTGCATCATGTCGAGCCCGAGTGCGTAGGGGTTGATGCCGGAGTAGCGAGGATCGTCGAAGGCTGGCTGGAAGATTACATTCGAGTGGTTGCCCAGTATCTCGAGCATGGCGCCTTCGCTGATCCGGCCACGATCGAACAGAATGTTCATCAGCGTGTAGTGGACGAAAGTGGCGCAGCCCTCGTTCATCACCTGCGTTTGCCGCTGAGGATAGAAGTACTGGGCAATGACACGGACGATCCTGACGATCTCGCGCTGCCAGGGCTCGAGGATGAGACTGTTCTTCTCGAGGAAGTAGAGCAGGTTTTCCTCGGGCAGGTTGAGCGCCTTCTTGCGTTCGGCAAGGGTTTCATCCCGCTCCTCAGCCTTGTTCTTTCCTCGCGTGTGCGGCAGCGTCCGCCAAAGATCGTTGTAGGAACGCTCCTCGTATTCGAGGCGGTCGCGCAGCCCCTCGCGCTGTTGCTCGGACGACAGCTTCGGCGGCCGGTGATAACGGAAAACGCCTTGCTCCATCAGCGCGTGGGCGGAATCGAGCACCGCCTCCACCGCGGCCAGGCCATGCCGCTCCTCGCAATGGGCAATGTATCCCTTGGCGAAATCCAGATAGCTCAGGATCCCGCCGGCGTCGGTCCACTGCCTGAAGAGATGATTGTTCTTGAAGAAATGGTTGTGCCCCAAAGCAGCATGGGCAGTCACCAGGGCCTGCAGGGCCATGGTGTTCTCCTCCATCAGGTAAACGATGCAGGGGTTGGAATTGATGACCAGTTCATAGGCCAGCCCGCGCCGACCCTTGCGGTAGAGAAGCTCGTCGAAAAGGAAGTGCTTGCCGAACGACCAATGTCGATACATCAGCGGCATGCCGACCGACGAATAGGCGTCGAGCATCTGTTGCGACGAGATCACCTCCATCTGCACTGGATAGACGTCGAGATGAAGTTCCTCGATCCCGATCGCTTCGATCTCGTCGTAGACCCGCGATAGCTTTGCAAAGTCCCAGTCCGACCCAGAGAAGAGCAACCCGGACTTGCTGGCTCGGCCGACCATCCCTGATGCTCACGCGCTCTTGCGGATGGCGGCTGGCTGGCGGGAGAAGAGCTGGCGAAAGACCGGGTAAATGTCGGCCGGGGCCGCGATGCGCTTCATCTGGAAGTTCGGCCATTTCTCCTCGACGGCCCTGTAGGCGCGCCAGAGCGAGGTCCCGTTGTCGGTCTTGCCGAAAATATGGCTTTCGCGTTGGTCGATGATCTCCACATAGGCAAAATACTGGCAAAGCCGCATGAGCTTGCCATCGAGCAGTTCGATGCAGCGTTCGGAGTCGGTGGAGAAGTTGTCACCATCCGAAGCCTGCGCAGCATAGATGTTCCATTCGGCGGCCGGATAGCGCCGCTCGATGACCCGGTGCATTTCCTCGAGCGCCGTAGACACGACGGTGCCGCCACTTTGCGTGTGGTAGAAGAACGTATGCTCGTCCACCTCCTGGGCCTCGTGGGTATGGCGGATGAAAACGATCTCGGTGCGTTCGTAACGACGCGTCAGGAAGAGGTGCAGAAGCACGAAGAAACGTTTCGCCAGGTCCTTTTCGCGCTCGCCCATCGAGCCGGAGACGTCCATCAGGCAGAACATCACGGCGTTGGCGTTCGGCAGCGGCTGGGGGTCGAAGCGGTTGAAGCGGATATCGACCGGATCGACATAGGCAATCCGCCTGCGCCGGCGCTCCAGCCGCTCGGCTTCCTCGCGCAGGGCGAGGATGCGCGCAAGCACCGGGGCGCTTACCGGCTCCGATTCGAGCGCCGCGATCTGCTGGAGGACCGCATCAACTTCCGCCTGCTTTGGACGCCGGAGCGCAATGCGGCGACCTTGGCTGTTTCGCATCGTGCGGCCGACATTGATGTTGACAGGAGAACCGGCCGCGGTGAAACCCGCCCGCCTGGGCTTGAATGCAAGGATCTGTTTGAGGTTGAGCTTGACCAGGTCGGGCAGCTCGAGATCTTCAAAAAAGAGGTCGAGCACCTCCTCGCGCGACAGCACGAAGCGAAAGTTGTCTTCGGACGGCGTCTTTCCCGGCGATGAAAAATCCGCGCCGCCGTGGTCGGGCTTCGGGATCAGGTCGCCGGCGCTGAAGGTCCTGTTGCCGGGCAGGATGTGCTGGTGCCGTCCGCTGTCCTTGGCTTCGCTGAAGGTCGGCTCGCTGGTGCCTTGCCGGGGCAGGGGAACCGCATGCTCCCCGTCCACATCGGCGATACGGCCTGCCCTGACCTGGTCGCGGATGCTGCGCTTGAGCTCTTCCCGAGCGCGCCTGAGGAAGCGCTGACGATTCCCCAGGCTTTTGTCCTTCGGGTTCAGGCGTCGGTCGATGAAGATCGGCATGGAACCATCGTTCCCTCATCCAGCCTTGTTCACGCGCATGTACCAGTCGACCAGGCGGCGCACCTGCCGCTCGGTATAGCCGCGTTGCACCATCCTCTGCACAAACTCGTTGTGCCGCTTTTCCGTGACGCTGTCCTGCTTCGAGCCGAAACTGATCACCGGCAGCAGATCCTCGACCTGTCCAAACATGCGTTTCTCGATGACTTCGCGAAGCTTCTCATAGCTCGTCCAGGACGGGTTGCGGCCATGGTTGCGGGCTCGCGCGCGCAGCGTGAATTTCACCACCTCGTTGCGGAAATCCTTGGGATTGGCGATGCCAGCCGGCTTTTCGACCTGCGACAATTCCTTCTCCAGCACGTCGCGGTTGAGGATCTGTCCGGTGTCGGGATCCTTGTAGTCCTGGTCCTCGATCCAGGCGTCGGCATAGGCGATGTAGCGATCGAAGAGGTTCTGGCCGTACTCGCTGTATGATTCCAGATAGGCCTTCTGGATCTCATGACCGATGAACTCGGCATAGCGGGCCGCGAGTTCCGACTTGATGAAGTCGAGATAGGAGGATTCGGTCTCCTTCGGGAATTGATCGCGCTTGATCGCCTCCTCCAGGATGTACATCAGATGCACCGGATCGGCGGCCACCTCCTTGGTGTCGTAATTGAACGTCTGGGACAAGATCTTGAAGGCGAAGCGCGTGCTGACACCTGTCATACCTTCATCGACACCGGCGGCGTCGCGATATTCCTGAACCGATTTCGCCTTGGGATCGCTCTCCTTGAGGTTCTCGCCGTCATAGGCGCGCATCTTGGTGTAGAGCGGCGAATTCTCGTGCTCGGCAAGGCGGGTCGAGACGGTGAAACGGCTGAGGATATCCAGCACTTCGGGGGCGCAGGGGCTGCCGGACAACTCGCTTTCGCGCAGCAGCTTTTCATAGATGTGCCGTTCTTCGGTGACGCGCAGGCAGTACGGAACCTTGACCACGAGGATGCGGTCGAGGAATGCCTCATTGTTCTTGTTGTTCTTGAACTGCTGCCATTCGGATTCGTTCGAATGGGCGACGACGATGCCCTGGTAGGGGAAGCCGCCGAAATTCTCGGTGCCGTTGTAGCTGCCCTCCTGCGTCGCCGTCAGCAACGGGTGCAGCACCTTGATGGGCGCCTTGAACATCTCGACGAATTCAAGCAGGCCCTGCGTGGTCCGGTTCAGTCCGCCGCTATAGGAGTAGGCGTCCGGGTCGGACTGGCTGAAATGCTCGAGTTGCCTGATGTCGACCTTGCCGACGAGGGCGGACACATCCTGGTTGTTCTCGTCGCCGGGCTCCGTCTTGGCGATCGCGATCTGGCGCAGCCGCGAGGGCAAAAGCTTGACAACGCTGAATTTGGAGATGTCGCCGGACAGTTCGTCGAGCCGCTTGGCCGCCCAGGGCGAAATGAGCCCGTTCAGGCGACGGCGGGCAATCCCGTACTTTTCCTCCAGCAGATCGCCCATTCGATCGGGATGGAAAAGGCCAAGCGGGGATTCGAAGATCGGGCTGATCTGGTTGCCGACCTTGAGCGTGTAGATCGGCCGCAGTTCCATCAGCTTCTTCAGCCGCTCGGCGAGAGACGATTTGCCACCGCCGACAGGGCCAAGCAAATAGAGGATCTGCTTGCGCTCCTCGAGACCCTGGGAGGCGTAACGGAAATATCCGGCGATACGCTCTATCGTATCCTCCATTCCATAGAAATCGGAAAAGGAGGGATAGATCTTGATCGTGCGGTTCGAGAAGATGCGGCCGAGCCGCTCGTCCTTGCTGGTGTCGACAAGGTTCGGCTCGCCGATGGCCGCGAGCATGCGTTCGGCGGCCGAAGCGTACATGGATTTGTCCTCGCGGCAGGCTAGCAGATATTGCTGGAGGCTGATCTCTTCCTGGGCCGCGTTCGCGTAAATCTCCGAAAACAGGTCGAAGACGTCGGATTGATTCTCGCGCATGATGTTTTGCTCTCAGAGCCCGATCTGGCTATCAGTCGGCTCATCATACATTCAACCGCTGGAGAGCATTGTGGTTCCCTTCACATGAAGGAGAGCGCGCATGCAATCCGCTATCGATCTACGGCAAGACATCCGACGTGCTCGAGATGCCCGCCTTGGGAAATACGTGGTGATTGCCGGTGGAGCTTCAAGGGCAAATCTGGGGTTGTTTTCGCACTTGTGACTCGTTGACGAGAATTCCGTGGCCAAGCGAATTCGAGGCGTCGCCTCGCCAGCGGGTTTGACGATGGGAGGGGGAGGCTATGGGGACGGCCAAAAATCCGGCCATTACCGAACCTTAACTGGACGTCGGCGGCGCACATGTGCACTCTGCCGCTCGGACCGGTCGGAGATGATGATGATCAATCGACGCAGCCTGCTGATGGCATCGCTTGCGGCCCTGCTGCCGGCGCGCGCGTCGGCGGCCTGGTGGCCGAGCCGGCCAGAGCCGCAGACATTCGACTACGGCCCGGCAAAGCTCGACATCTACGCGCCGGAAGGCGCGCATGGACTGCCGGTCGTGTTCTTCGTCCATGGCGGCGGCTGGCGAATCGGAAACCGGTCCGAGGTCCATGCCAAGCCCGGCTTCCTGCTCGACAACGGTTTCTGTTTCGTGTCGATCGATTATCGCATGCTGCCCGGCGCCGATGTCACCACGCAGGCGGGCGATGTCGCCAAGGCCTATGCCTATGTCCGGGCCAACATCGCCAGCCACGGCGGCGACCCCGCCCGTATCGCCGCGATGGGTCATTCGTCCGGTTGCCATCTGGTCGCGCTGACGGGCATGCGGGGCGACCTGCCGGGCGTTGTCGCGCTGGTGCTCGACGATACCAGGGCCTACGATCTGGAGGCGCTGGCGAAAAATGGCGGCATGGTGCGCGCCTATGCCCGCGCCTTCCCCGACCGGGCGCAGTGGCGCGCGCTCTCGCCGGCCAGCTATGTGGATGGCCGCAAACATCCGCCGACCTTCATCACCTATTCCGGCGCGTCCGGCCGAGGGGCGGACTCGACGGCCTTCGCCGACCGGCTGCGCGCGACGGGCACCAAGGTGACGCTGTTCGACGGCAGCGCCTATTCGCATATGTCCATCGATCGCCGGCTCGGCAAGAACGGCGATGCGCTGAGCGATGCGGTCCTGGCCTTTCTCAAGGCCTCGATCGCCTGACGTCGCACGGAGCACCGGCTCCGCCTTTGGGCTGGCGCCGTATTTCCCCGAACTGGATCAGGTCAAAGTCCGTAACCGGACATTGCGACAGGAGGCTGCGTGAGCCAATTGTCCGGCGACCACCGGAAACAAGGGGAATGCAATGAACGGAGCCGACGTCCTGTGCGACGTGCTTTTGGCGAACGACGTGAATGTCTGCTTCGCCAATCCCGGCACCTCGGAAATGCATTTCGTCGCGGCGCTCGACCGCAAGCCGGAGATGCGTTGCGTGCTCGGCCTCTTCGAGGGCGTGGTGACGGGAGCCGCCGACGGCTATGCCAGGATGACCGACCGGCCGGCGGCGACGCTGTTGCACACCGGTCCGGGCCTCGCCAACGGATTGGCCAACATCCACAATGCCAGGCGTGCCCGCGTGCCGATGATCAACATCGTCGGCGACCATGCCTCCTACCACCTGCCGCTCGATGCGCCGCTCACCAGCGACATAGAGGGCCTGGCGGCGCCGATGTCGAACTGGGTCCACCGCATCGCGGGGCCCGCCGACATCGCGCCGGCCGCGCAAGAGGCTTTTCGCGCCGCGCTGACCCCTCCCGCCATCGCGACGCTGATCCTGCCGGCGGATGCCGCCTGGGGCGAGGCCGGTCCGGTCCAATCGGCGAAGGTGGAGCTTGCCGCGCCTGCGGCCGTCGACATGAGCGCGGTGCGCAAGGTTGCCGAGGCCATTCGCGCCGCTCCCGGCCGCGTCGGCATGATCGTGCGCGGACAGGCGGCGCGCGCGGATGCGCTTGAAATCGCCGGCCAGATATCGGCGGCCCTGGGCGTGCGCCTCTTCAGCGAGGTTCTGATCGCCCGGATGCAGCGCGGGCGCGGGCGGGTCGCGCCGACCCGCATTCCCTATCCGATCGACGCGGCCCGTGCTCTGCTCGCCGACATCGATGTCCTGATCCTTGTCGGGGCCAGGGAACCGGTTGCGTTCTTTGCCTATCCCGGCAAGCCGGGACGGCTTGTGCGCGAGGGCAGCGAGGTTATGACGCTGGCAGCGCACGGCGAGGACCTGAAGGCGGCACTCGCCGCGTTGCGGGACGAGTTGGGCGTCAAGCCCTCCCAACTGGTGTCGGCGGCGGCAGCATTCCCCGATGAGCCGACCCCGCGTGGCAAGCTGACCGACGACGCCATTGCCGTTTCGGTGGCGAGGAGACTCCCGGAGAACGCGATCGTCTGCGACGAAGCCGTCACGTCGGCGCGGCGCTATTTCGCGCTGTCGGCCTTTGCCGCGCCGCACGACTACATGATGGGCACGGGCGGGTCGATCGGCGGCGGCATGCCGATGGCGACGGGGGCCGCGATCGCCTGTCCGGATCGCAAGGTGGTCAATCTCGAGGCCGACGGCAGCGGCATGTACACGGTCCAGGCGCTATGGACACAGGCGAGGGAAAAGCTCGACGTATTGACGATCGTCTTTTCCAACCGCACCTACGCCATACTGCATGGCGAGATGCGCAATGTCGGGGTGAACGCCATCGGCGAGAATGCGCGGCGCATGCTCGATCTCGATCAGCCGGCGCTGGATTGGGTTTCGCTGGCAAAGGGAATGGGCGTCGAAGCCGCTCGCGCCGATACGTGCGAAAGGTTCGACGCGCTGCTGGAGAGCGCGTTGTCGCGCCCAGGACCATTCCTTATCGAGGCCGTGATCTGACGGGTTGCGGCCCGCGCCGTCCTGAGCTTACCAGCGCGTCTTCTCGCCGGGCGCCGCCGGTTCGATAGCCAGCGCGTGCACGCCGGCCTTCAGTTCATCGGCAAGCAGTGCGTTGACGGCGCGGTGGCGATCGATGCGGCTCATGCCGGCAAAGCTCGGCGCGACGATGCGGACGCGAAAATGCGTCTCGCCCGTGCCGTCGAAGGTGGCGTGGTGACCGGATTCGACATGGTGATGGCCGGCGTGAAGGTGGCTTTCGTTGATGACCGACAGCCTTTCCGGCGAAAATGCCGCTGTCAGCTTGCTTTCCATCGTCGACTGTATGGACATCCTGGCATCCCTTCACCACATGACGGCATAGCCGCAAATCATCTACGGCACCGCCGCAAAATCCGAAATTTCGACCGCTTTTAAGCCGCGATTCAGCGGTTAGGGCGATCATCGGCGAAATGTCAATTCTTGTTTCGCAGTAGCGAACAGCCCATAAATGGGTGAGATGAAACCGTATCCCAAATATTTCGAGAAAATCCGCATCCGGCCGGAAAAGGACGCGGAGCTGAAGTCGCATGCCCCGATCTGCCAGTGGGACGGTTGCCACGAGGCCGGCACGCATCGCGCTCCGGTCGGACGCCTGAAGGAGGGCGAGTATTTCCGCTTCTGCTTCGATCACGTTCGTGAATACAACAAGAGTTTCAATTATTTCTCGGGCGTGTCGGACACCGAGATCGCCCGCTTCCAGAAGGAGGCGCTGACCGGACACCGGCCGACATGGCGCATGGGCGCCAATGGCGGCGGCATGCGCTCGGCGCCCGACTTTGCCCAGCAGCGTTCAGGGCGTGCCGGCTACCACAACCGCATGCGCGATCCTTTCAACCTGTTCGGCGCCGGCGCGCGGGAGCCGCGCGAGCGCAAGGCAAAGCCGCTTGAGGCCAAGGCGCTGGAAACGCTTGGCCTTGATACAAAGGCGACTGGTCAGGACATCAAGGCGCGCTATAAGGAACTCGTGAAGCGCCACCATCCGGATGCGAATGGCGGCGACAGGGGTTCGGAAGACAGGTTCCGCGATGTGCTGCAGGCCTATCGCGTGCTCAAGCAGGCAGGATTGTGCTGAGCGACCCTACGGTCCGTGTCGTTTTCCAACTTTCATAAGGTTGGAAAAGGCTCTAAGACCGCCCCCGGACAAAATCGATTGCCGGCGAAACGCGGCGTTTCGCCCGTGGAGACGTTGATAGAGATGAACAAGGTCGATCGCGACATCGCCAACCTGCCCGACACGACGGTGTCGGTGAAGGAGAAATTCGGCTTCGACTCCAAGATGGTGGTTCCCGCCTACTCGGTGTCGACCGAGCATGTGCCGGACATCGACCCCGACTATCTGTTCGACAAGGCGACCACGCTGGCGATCCTCGCCGGCTTCGCCTACAACCGCCGCGTCATGGTGTCGGGCTATCACGGCACCGGCAAATCGACCCATATCGAGCAGGTCGCCGCGCGCCTCAACTGGCCTTGCGTGCGCGTCAACCTCGACAGCCATGTCAGCCGTATCGATCTCGTCGGCAAGGACGCGATCGTCGTCAAGGAAGGCCTGCAGGTCACGGAATTCCGCGACGGCATCCTGCCCTGGGCTTATCAGCACAATGTGGCGCTCTGCTTCGACGAGTACGATGCCGGTCGCCCGGACGTGATGTTCGTCATCCAGCGCGTGCTGGAATCGTCCGGCCGTCTGACGCTGCTCGACCAGAGCCGGGTCATCCGTCCGCACCCGGCTTTCCGGCTGTTTGCCACGGCGAACACCGTGGGCCTCGGCGATACCACCGGCCTCTATCACGGCACGCAGCAGATCAACCAGGCGCAGATGGACCGCTGGTCGATCGTCACCACGCTCAACTACCTGCCGCACGACAACGAAGTGAACATCGTGCTGGCCAAGGCCAAGCACTATCGCGACGGCAAGGGCAAGGACATCGTCAACAAGATGGTGCGCGTCGCCGACATGACGCGCTCGGCCTTCATCAATGGCGACCTCTCGACCGTGATGAGCCCGCGCACGGTCATCACCTGGGCCGAAAATGCCGAGATCTTCGGCGACATCGGCATGGCGTTCCGGCTCACCTTCCTCAACAAGTGCGACGAACTGGAGCGTTCGGTGGTGGCCGAATTCTATCAGCGCGCCTTCGGCGAGGAACTGCCGGAGAGCGCCGCCAACGTGGTGCTGGGGTAAAGCGCGTGCCGGAAGGCCCCAGCGCCTTTCAGGACAAATCGCGCAGGGAATGATCGATGGCGGGTCCGGGCGACAACACGCGCAACAAGCCGAAGACGGGTTCTGAAGCGGACAGCTTCAAGCGCGCCGTAACCGTCTGCATGCGCGCCGTCGCCGGCGACAAGGACCTCGAGGTCGGCTTTGCCAAGGACCGCCCGGCGCTTGCCGGCAACCGCGCGCGGCTTCCAGAACTGCCGAAGAAGGCGTCCCGCAACGATATCGCGATCACCCGCGGCATCGGCGATTCCATGGCGCTGAAGCGCGCCTGCCACGACCAGCGCATTCACACAAAGCTGGCGCCGGAAGGCAAGCTGGCGCGGGCCATCTATGACGCTGTCGAGCAGGCGCGCGTCGAGGCGATAGGCAGCCGCGCCATGCAAGGCGTCGCCGACAATATCGGCTCGATGCTCGAGGACAAGTATGCCAAGGCTAACCTCGTCGACGTCAAGGACAAGGCCGACGCGCCGCTTGAGGAAGCCATCGCGCTGATGGTGCGCGAGAAGCTCACCGGCCGCCCGGTGCCGAAGAGCGGCGAGCGGATGGTGGAGCTGTGGCGCCCCTGGGTCGAGGAGAAGGCCAGCGCCGATATCGACGGGCTTTCGTCCAAGCTCGGCGACCAGCAGGCCTTCGCACGCGTCGTGCGCGACATGCTCGTCTCCATGGAGATGGCCGAGGAGCTCGGCGACGACCAGGAGACGGAGGACACGGAAGACAACGAAGAGAACGAGCAGCAGGGCGAGGAACAGAGCGAGGAAGGCGGCGAGGACGATTCCGGGTCCGAGCAATCGCAGTCCGAGGACGCTGAGGCATCCGCCGACGAGGAAGAGTCGGCCGAGACGGAAGCGACCGACGCCACTTCCGACGATCTCTCCGACGAGGACGATTCCGACGCGGAGACACCCGGCGAGGCGAAGCGCAACGACAACCCATTCCTCAACCTGCCGAGGGAGATCGACTACAAGGTCTTCACCACCGCCTTCGACGAGACGGTCGGCGCCGAGGACCTTTGCGAGGAAGAAGAGCTCGATCGGCTGCGAGCCTTCCTCGACAAGCAGCTTGCCAATCTCTCCGGCGTCGTTGGCCGGCTCGCCAACCGCCTGCAGCGCCGGCTGATGGCGCAGCAGAACCGCTCCTGGGATTTCGACCTGGAGGAAGGCTATCTCGATCCGGCGCGGCTGGTGCGCGTCGTCATCGATCCGATGCAGCCGCTGTCCTTCAAGCAGGAGCGCGACACCAAGTTCCGCGACACCGTGGTGTCGCTGGTGCTCGACAATTCGGGCTCGATGCGCGGCCGGCCGATCACGGTCGCTGCCACTTGCGCCGACATCTTGGCGCGCACGCTGGAACGCTGCGGCGTTTCGGTCGAGATTCTCGGCTTCACCACGCGTGCGTGGAAGGGCGGGCAGGCGCGCGAGAAATGGCTGAAGGACGGCAAGCCGCCGAACCCGGGCCGGCTCAACGACCTGCGCCACATCATCTACAAGTCCGCCGACCATCCGTGGCGGCGCGCGCGGCGCAATCTCGGGCTGATGATGCGCGAGGGCCTGCTCAAGGAGAACATCGACGGCGAGGCGCTGCTTTGGGCGCATAACCGGCTGATCGGGCGCCCCGAGCAGCGCAAGATCCTGATGATGATTTCGGACGGCGCGCCGGTCGACGATTCCACGCTCTCGGTCAATCCCGGCAATTATCTCGAGCGCCACCTGCGCGCGGTGATCGAGCTGATCGAGACGCGCTCGCCGGTAGAACTGCTTGCCATCGGCATCGGCCACGACGTGACCCGCTACTATCGCCGCGCCGTCACCATCGTCGATGCCGAGGAACTCGCAGGCGCCATGACCGAGCAGCTGGCTTCGCTGTTCGGAGAGGAAAGCGCGCGGGACACGCGGCGCGGCGGGCTGCGGCGCGCTGGATGATCTTTTCGCGCGGCGAGGGCCGGCGGACGGTTTTCACCTGCTTGCTGGTCTGTTTGGCGGCTTTGTCGGCGAATGCCGCCGAGCGAGCCGCGGTCGAGACGGTCGAGATATCGGCGCGGCCGATTACCCAGTTCCATATCGGCCATGACGAGAAGCGGTTCGGTCCGCTCGAATTCGTCGGCGGGCTGGAGATGACCTCGCCTTCAGGCGATTTCGGCGCGCTGTCGGCACTGCGCTTCCTGAAGCCAGGCAGCGATTTCATCGGCGTCGCCGACACCGGCTTCTGGTTCTTCGGCACGATCACGCATGATGCGGACAAGCGGCCTTCCGGAATCCGGAACTTCCGCATGCAGCGGATGGTCGACGCTTCCGGCCGGGCGGTCGAGAAGAAAGGGAAGGTCGATGCCGAGGGCCTCGCGGTGAAAGACGGTATCGCCACGGTCGGGTTCGAGCGCGACCATCGCGTCGTCCAGTTCAGGATCGATCCGGACGATATGAAGGCGCCGTTCAGGGCGCTCGATTTCCTGATCCCGGCTCGGGAGTTGCGCCAGAACCGCGGCTTCGAGACGGTCGCGCAAGCCGACCCCCCCCAGCCGTCTCCAGGGCGGGCTGGTCGTGGTTTCGGAAAGAAGCCTCGACAAGGCCGGCAACATCTATGCCGCCATCATCGAAGGACCGCATAAGGGCATCTTCACCATCAAGCGAAACGGTGATTTCGACATCACCGACGGCGCTTTCCTGCCAGGTGGCGACCTGCTGCTGCTCGAGCGCAGCTTCTCCATTGCGCGCGGCGTGAAGATGCGGCTGCGACGCATCCATGGCGACAGCGTCGAGAAGGGCGCGGTCGCCGACGGACCAGTGCTGTTGGAAGCCGACATGGGCTACCAGATCGACAACATGGAAGGTCTCGACGTCTGGACCCGAGACGACGGCGTGCAGATGGTGTCGCTGGTGTCGGACGACAACCACTCGATCCTGCAGCGCAATCTCTATCTGGAGTTCATGCTGCACGGAGATTGAGCGGCCTCCGCCTCTCAGCGAATCCTGTACAACTGGATCGGCTTGCCGCTGGTCGAGCCGACCAATTCCAGCCAATCCGGGACATCTCCGCGCAGCAATTGCGCGACCAGGCCGGCCGGCGCGTCCTGGGCGAGCGAGATTTCTTCCGAATTGCCGCGGCAAATCGCAACCAGTCCGACATGCTCGCGCTCGATGACCGCATGCGCGGCCTCGGGCGATCCCATGAAGGCATCGAGCATCGCGAGGTTGCCGGCGATATTGCGGTGGTATGGGCCGGCCAGCGTCCTGTGGCCGGTGAACATCAAGATGGCGGAGCCGAGGTTCGAAGAGGCAAGGACTGTGGTCGCCGGCATGGAAGCAAGATCGCTGAAATCTCCAGCCCTGCCGCAGGTGATTGCGTGATCGGCATCGGAATTGACCTTGCTCGGCGCGTTCTGGACCACGGACTGGGCCGCGACCGCGACACCCGCCCAGGTCGCGTTGAGCGACACCAGCCATGTCGCCGCAATACGGGTGGACACGCGCCAGGAAGGAGCAATGTTGGCCTGCAGACGTATCCTCGCGATCCAGGCCGAGAGCGGCAGCACGGAGAAGGTGACCGAGAAGGTCGAGGCCCGCACCTCCCACAAGCTGACCGTAAAGGCGACGGTCAGCAACACGGCGACAAGCATTTCCTCGCGGCGCAGGCGACGATTGCGCAACTGAGCGCCAATCAGAAGGATCGCGATGAAGGGTGTCACATAGCGTGCGGCCATCAACTTCGGCTGGTGGACCGCGACGCTGAAGAAAGGCTGCGCCTCGACGACACCGTCCAGCCAGTAAGTGCGGACACGCACGTCCATGTCGGCATAGGGCATTGCCAGGCATTGTGGGAAGAGCGCGACCGTGACGGCCCCGACAGCCATGGCCAGCCCCGCCATCCAGGCAAGCCGCGTCCGGACTGTCGACTGTTTGGATAAGCCGGCGATTGCCGCAAGGCCGAAGCCGGACAGTGCCGCAACCACGAACTGGAATGACGAGAAGGCATCGCACTGGGCAATGCTCCATGCCGACGGTCTCACGGTAGCGACCAGGACTACCGAGGCCGTGATCGCAAATCCCATGCCGAAGCCGCTTGCGGTCGGACGCTCCTTTTCATCAAGGATGAAAAGGAGGGCGGCACAGACGCCTAGTGACGCCACGTAGGGGGCGGTTTCCATGCCGATGGCCAGCGTCAGGCCCGCGCACAGGCCTGAGAACAGCGCCGCGGGCCGCCAGAAAGGCGCCTCCATCAGCAGGCAGAGGCTGGCTGCCGTCAGGAGCACCTGGATGTTGTGATGATCAACCGTGCCGGGGCTGAAGATGCCGAGGAAGAAAAGCCCGGCGGTGGACAGTATGAGCGCCGGCAGCGCCACGTTGGCGCCGGCGAAGCGCTGCGAGGCGCGCAGGATGACAAAGATGGTGAGGCCGTAGAGAAGGACAGGCCATATGATCTGGGCCGCCCGCTCACCTGTCGCGGTGCTTGCGCCGAACGCCTCGGAGGCCAGAATGATCAGCGCGATCGGTGCGTCGACCAGTCGCGACCAATGCATGACGAAGCCGCCCGCCGGCCCCATCCTGTACTGATGAAGGTCGAACCAGCCCTGGCCGGCGCGAAGGTCGCGGACCTGGACCAACTGCAGCATGCTGTCATTGTCGCTTCCGTAATCCGCAAGCGACGGAAAGCCGGAGATCGCGTTGATGGCCAGCACGACCAGCGTCGCGCAGAGCGCTAGCAGGAGATCATTTTTCCAACCGGTGCGCTGGAGGGTCATGCTGGTCGCTTCGCCTTGGACGATTTTCGCGATCCTGCACGATCGGCCGTAAGAAAGCGTAAAGCCATCGGGATATCGCATGGCGATGGCCGGCCGGCTGCGGCGGAGCCGTAAGATCTGACAGATGCGCCATCGCGGCGTTCCTCGACCGCCCCGCAAGGCGCGAGACGGCTGGCGCTGTCACCGTTGCGATCCGTTGGTCGCGATCCAGATGACATGGCGGGCGCCGCGCTTTCCGCGGGCGCGCGTGTTGACCTCCTCGACCGTGAAGCCCGCCTGCTTCAGCCGCCGCGTGAAGCCGCTGTCCGGCCCCTGCGACCAGACCGCCAGTACGCCAGCGGGCTTCAATGCGGCGCGCGCGGCTGCGAGGCCGTCCACGCTGTAGAGCGCATCATTGCCCTTGTAGACGATGCCTTCCGGGCCATTGTCGACATCGAGCAGGATGACGTCCCACAGATTCGAGCGGATTACACGCCCGACATCAACCTCGCGGATGGTGACACGGGGATCGTCGAGGCAGCCGCCGAAGATCTCGGCCATCGGGCCGCGCGCCCAGGCGACGACCTCGGGGACCAACTCGGCAACGGTGATGGCAGCGTCGTCGCCTAGCGAAGCAAGGGCGGCGCGCAGCGTGAAACCCATTCCGAGACCGCCGATCAGGATTTCCGGCTGCTTGCGGCCAGCGATCCGCTCGCAGGAAAGCCGCGCCAGCGCCTCCTCGGAGCCGCTGAGTCGGCTGTTCATCAGCTCGTTCGTGCCCAGCATGATCGAGAACTCGGCACCGCGCCGCTTCAGGCGGAGTTCCTGATCGCCATCGGAGGCGCGAGCCGAAGCAAGTTGAACCCAGGGGATCACGGGCTGAAGCCTGTTCCATCCGGATAAAGCCGGGGTGGGGCTCGATCTCTTTGTTTGAGCATGATCTTTTCCAAAACCCGGTTTCCAGGGTTCGCCAAAGCGGACCTTGAGTCGACGATCATACTCTAGACCGCGACGGCGGGCTGGCTCCAGCGGGCGGCAACGAGCCTATAGGGGATCAGTGCCACCACGGCGATGATCAGCTTGACCGAAAGATCGCCAAGCGCCCACGACACCCAGCGCATCGTCTCGACCGGCAGCACGCCCATCAGCGGCGCCGTCTGAAGCGCGAAGCTGTCGTTCGGGCCGGCAAAAGCGAAGGCGGCGGAGAAGGCGATGCCGAAGAACACGACGGTGTCGAAGACGGAGCCCACCAGCGTGCCGATGATCGGCGCGCGCCACCAGCTCTGACGGCGCAGCCGGTTGAAGACGGTCACGTCGAGCAATTGCGCGGTGAGGAAAGCGGCTCCGGAGGCGGCGGCGATGCGCACCAGGCGATCGGCGGCGGTCTCGAATTCGATAAGCCCATGACGGAACAGGAACGGGGGAACGAGGATCGAGCAGGTGACCGCCGTCATGAAACCGACGAACACCACCTTGCGCGCCACGGCCGGGCCGTAGCGACGATTGGCAAGGTCAGTGACCAGGAAGGAAAATGGATAGGTGAAGGCGCCCCAGGTGAGCAGGTCGGCTAGCGACAGGCCGCCGATCTGGCCCTGCATCGGGAACTGGACAAGGATGTTCGACGCCACGACGACAAGCGCCATGGCAGCCACAAAGGGCAGGTACCGCGAAAGGAAGTTCATTTTTTTATCCTGGGTAATGGAACCAGCCGAGCGCCCACGGAGTCCGGGCCGCCCGCTTATGTTCGAGCACCGCTCCGATAACCGCTCGCGGCCTTCGGTCCGGCGCTCGAGGCGGTCGTCCCCCGCCTCAATGACGAATTAGGCAGCCGGCTGCTCGGCGAGCTTCTTGGCGATCTGCTTCTTCAGCAGGCGCGCGCGCTGCGACAGATCCTTGGCGTCGGCCTTGGCCAAGAAGGCGTCGAGGCCGCCGCGATGCTCGACCGAACGCAGGGCGTTGGCCGAAATGCGCAGGCGAACGTTCTGGTTCAGCGCTTCGGAGATCAGCGTGACATTGACCAGGTTCGGCAGGAAGCGACGCTTGGTCTTGTTGTTGGCATGGCTTACATTGTTGCCGGTCTGGACTGCCTTGGCAGTGAGCTCGCAAGTGCGGGACATTGGTCTTACCTTCAGTTCTAAGCCTGCCAAACCATTCTGCCCGCGCCGGGCGGCGCGCGGTCTCGGTCAGGCGGCCTTTGGAAAAGTTGGCGTTCCATAGTTGCATTTAGCCAGCGCGTCAAGCACCGGCACATGCGCTGCCGTCGGATGTGTTCCATATAAAGGCCGGATTTTACCCTATAAGCCCTTCGCGAAGGGATATGCCAGGCTGGAAACCACAATTTCCCGCCGACGAACCAAGGATTCGCCGCCCGCCATGCTTCGCCCGTCCCATGTAGTCGCCATTTTGCTCGCCGTCGCCACGCCGGCCACAAGCTTTGCCGCGTCCAGCCCGCAATCCTTCAAGGGCGAGTATACGGTATCCTTCCTCGGCCTCTCGATTGCGCGGTCGACCTTCTCCAGCCGCTACGAGAACGGCGTCTACTCGATCGACGGCAGCGTCTCGGCTGCGGGTCTCGCCAAGCTGTTCGACGACACGCGTGGGACGATCTCGTCCAAGGGCACGATCTCAGGCCAGAAAATGGTGCCGCAGGCGTTCCGCGCCGACTATACTTCCGGCAAGAAAGCGTCGCTGGTGGACATCCGTTTCGGCAATGGCGACGTCACTTCGACCAAGGTCGTTCCAGCACCGGAAAAGCGCGATCCCAAGTCGTGGGTGCCGCTTGGCGCCGGCGACCTGAAGTCGGTGCTCGATCCGATGGCGGCGACAGTCATCTACGCCGACAGTCTCGACAAGGTCTGCGGGCGAACGGTCAAGCTCTATGACGGCGAGATGCGCGCCAACCTTAGACTCACCTACGCCTCGAAAGGCTCGATCTCGGTGCCAGGCTACAAGGGCGACACCGTGACCTGCCGGATGGGCTTCGAGCCGGTCGCCGGATACCGAAAGGGCCGCAAGGCGCTGGAGTATCTGACGAAAAAGAGCAAGATGATGGTGACATTTGCGCCGCTCGGCAAATCCGGCGTATATGCGCCGATCCACGCCACGGTCGGGACGCAGATCGGTCCGCTGACCATCAGCGCGAGACGGTTCGAAGCAGTCGACTAGACCAGGCGCGGTGGCGCGCCGCCGGGGGAATTATGGGGCGCGCAACACTGATCGGATTCTCGGCGGTCGCCATGTGGTCGCTGCTTGCGCTGCTCACCAATGCGTCGGGGCAGGTGCCGCCATTTCTTCTGTCTGCCATCACCTTCGCCATCGGCACCTGCGTCGGGCTTGCCGCCCGGCTGGTGATGCCGGCACCCGACAGGAGCCAGAAAATTCCGCCGCAGGTGTGGGTGATCGGCATTGCCGGCCTGTTCGGCTACCATTTCTTCTACTTCACCGCCCTGCGCAACGCGCCGGCCGTCGAGGCCAGCCTGATCGCCTATCTGTGGCCGCTGCTCATCGTGCTAGGCTCGGCGTTGATGCCGGGCGAGCGGCTCGCCTGGAACCATGTCGTCGGCGCGCTGCTCGGGCTCGCCGGCACGTTCCTCATCGTCACCAAGGGCGGTGGGCTTGCCTTCGACGCGCGCTATGCCTTTGGCTATGCGATGGCGGCCGTCTGCGCGGTGGTGTGGTCGTCCTATTCGCTCCTGTCGCGGCGCTTCCCGTCGGTGCCGACGACTATCGTCACCTGGTTCTGCGCGGCGACATCGGTCCTGTCGCTGATTTGCCATTTCCTGCTGGAGAAGACCGTGTTGCCTGATGGCCCCGGACAGTGGCTGGCGGTGGTCGGGCTGGGGCTGATGCCGGTGGGCGCCGCCTTCTACGCCTGGGATATCGGCGTCAAGCGCGGCAACATCCAGGTGCTGGGCGCGGCAAGCTATGCCGCGCCGCTGCTGTCGACGCTGGTGCTGATCGCGGCGGGCGTCGCCGAACCGTCGCTGCGCATCCTGGCGGCCTGCGTGCTCATCACAGGCGGAGCCGTGCTTGCCGCCAAGTCGTTGCTGCTGAGGAAGCCGGCAACCGGCGGAGCCGGCGCATGATGCCGTTTGCGGGCGGCATCGAGGCCAATCCAAATGCCACGCTTTTGTTTTCGGTCGCCGCGGCGGCGATCTATGCCCTGGCGCTCGAACTGTCGCCGCGGCTCGCCCGTTCGGCCGCTAAAACACTGGCCGTCGCCTTGCTAGCGGCGCTGGCTTTCATGCAGGGCGGGCCGTCGCTGCTCGTCGCGGCGCTTGCCCTCAGCGCTGTAGGCGACGCGTTCCTGTCGCGCGACGGCGAAAAGGCCTTTCTCGGCGGCCTCGCCAGCTTCCTTGCCGCGCATATCGTTTTTGTCGTTCTGTTCGCGAAGACCGGCAATGGACTGGCGTTGCTGGTCAGCGAGCCGTGGCGTGCCGTGCTCGCGCTGGTGATGGCCGCGTTCGCCATCGTCATGCTCACCACCCTCTGGCGCCGCGTCGAAATGCAACTGCGTGTTCCAATCGCCGTCTATGTCGCGGCGATCCTCGCCATGGGCATCTCGGCGCTCACGACCAGCAATCTGTGGGTCATTGCCGGCGCCTTGCTGTTCATGGCCTCGGACGGGCTGCTGGCGGCGGAGCGGTTCCTGCTTGCCGCCGCCTCGCCGGGCCGCGTCTGGATGCGCTATGCGGTCTGGGTGCTGTACTACGCCGCGCAGCTGGCGATCACGCTGGGCTTCCTGCTGGGTTAAGCGGTTCTCGGTTGCCAACCCGGCTCGGCCAGCTCGAAGGCGGCGAAATCGAAGCCCGGCGCCACCGTGCACCCGACCAGCGTCCATTCGCCAAGGCTGCGCGCCGATTGCCACCTGCCGGCCGGCACGACGAGCTGCGGTCGCTCGCCGGCGGCGAGTGCGGGGCCGAGGACCTGTTCGGTGACGGCTTGGCTTGCCTCCTCATGCATCGACAGCGCGAGCGGCGCGCCGGCATAGAAATGCCAGACTTCGGCTGCGTCCCTAACCCGATGCCAGGCTGAAAGCTGGCCTTTTTCGAGCAGGAAATAGATCGCGGTCGAGTGACCGCGGGCACCTCCCGAATCGTCGCGGAAGGTCTCGGCATACCAGCCGCCTTCCGGGTGCGGCTCAAGCCCGAGCATCGCGATGATTTCGGCGGCACTGGTCATTGGCGGTCTTTTTCTTGGAGCGTGCCGTTGTCCGAAACCGCGACATGCATCAGAAATTGTCCTTGCGCTTGCGGATTTCGGCGAAGACCTCGGCGTCGCTGGCCTTTTCCATGCCGAGATGCTTGCGGATCGCCGGATCGTGCCAGCGCAGAAACGGATTGGTCGACAGTTCCTCGCCGATCGTGGTCGGCAGCGTCGGCTTGTTGTCGCGACGCAACGCCTCGATCCTGGCAGCGCGCTGTTTCAGCGCCGAATTGGTGGGATCGACCGTCAGCGCGAAGCGCGCGTTGGCCAAAGTGTATTCATGGCCGCAATGGATCGCGGTTTCGGCCGGAAGGGCCACCAGCTTCTTGAGCGACTCGTACATCACCGGGGGCTTGCATTCGAACAGCCGGCCGCAGCCCAAGGCAAACAGCGTATCTGCGGTGAAGGCCACTTTCGAGGTCGGCAGGTGGTAGGAGACATGGCCTGCAGTGTGACCGGGCGTCTCGATGACCTCGATGCTTTCCTCGCCAAGTCGCAGGGCCGAGCCTTCCTTCACCGTCTGGTCGATGCCGGGGATCTTCGCCTTCTCGGCCTCCGGCCCGACGATGCGCAGCTTGAAGCGCTCCTTCAGTGCCAGATTGGCCTCGACGTGGTCGGCATGGTGGTGCGTGGTGAGGATCAGGGTCGGCTTCCAGCCAGTGCGCTCGATCGCTGCCAGAATTGGCGCTTCTTCGGGAGCATCGATGATCGCAGTCTGGCCGC
Organism: Mesorhizobium sp.; assembly: GCF_024509055.1. Lineage (GTDB taxonomy): Bacteria > Pseudomonadota > Alphaproteobacteria > Rhizobiales > Rhizobiaceae > Mesorhizobium. The sequence goes on from NZ_JANINM010000482.1 coordinate 50,245, forward strand.
TTCTGGGATCGTGGACCAGCACGCCGAAATTGTCGGTGCGGCACATGAACTGTTCGATTTCGACCGGCATGGCGTGTCTCTCCATCAGAGCGCCGTGCGTCCCTGTGGACGCACAAGAGGATTCTCTTACACTTCTTGCCTGCTGCTCGTGCTTTGCGAAATCGAAACCGATTTCGGGCCGATGCAGGAGTCGCCGCAGACATAGGGCGGCCCGCCGCCGATGTCATCGGCCTTTGTCGAACTTGGCACTTTGTTGAACTTGGCCCTTTGTTGAACTTGGCATGCATCGCAGCTACCGTCCCGCGCATGCATTCCGATATCGTCGATCTCCGTTCCTTCTATTCGACCACGCTCGGGCGCCTGGCCGAGCGCTCCATCACAATGGCGTTGTCGTCGATTTGGGCAAGTGTTCCCAACGAACGGCTGGTGGGCCTCGGCTACACCTTGCCGTGGCTGGAACGGTTCGGCACCGATGCCGAGCGCGTCTTCGCCTTCATGCCGGCGACGCAAGGCGCCGTGGTGTGGCCTGCCGCCGGGCCGGCGGCAACCGCATTGGTTTTCGATGAGGAGCTGCCGCTGGTCGATTCCTGTATCGACCGTATGCTGCTCGTGCATTCGCTCGAGCATGCCGAGAATCCGCGTGAGACGTTGAACGAGATCTGGCGGGTGCTGTCGCCGGCGGGCCGCGTCGTCATCGTCGTGCCCAATCGGCGCGGTGTCTGGGCGCGCTTCGAGCATACGCCCTTCGGCAATGGCCGGCCGTTCTCGCGCGGCCAGCTCACGGAGTTGCTGCGCGAGGCGAACTTCACCCCGGCGGCATGGTCGGACGCGCTGTTCTTTCCGCCATCGCCGCGACGCTTCATGATGCAATTCCACAACGTGCTGGAGAGGGCTGGCCGGCGATTCTGGCCGATCTTTTCCGGCGTCATCGTGGTCGAGGCGCAGAAGCGGCTCTACCAGGGCGTGCCGGTCGCGCAACGCGCGTCACGCCGTGTCTTCGTCCCGGTCTTCTCGCCGCAGGGCGCGACGCGGCTCGGGCGCAAGGTCGCCGATGCGATGCCTGGGGACAAGCCGATGCGATGCCTGGGGACAAGCGGGTGACGCGTTCGTGATCGGGGCCAAACCTTGCGTCGCATGGCAATCGTCCCCCTATCTCAGGGACGGTTTTGCGGCGTGGCAGCGGCGCTCATGACCACTCGCGCAAGCAGGGAAACCGCCGATGGCTGATCAAATGGATGGCAAGCCCGCCGCCGAAACAGCGGCCGTCTCGATCGAGACCAGCAGTCTTTCCGACCAGCTGACGGCGATCCGGCTGGCGTTGAAGACTTCGCCGGTTCGCATGCCGCTGATGTGGGTGTCCGTCGGAATTGTCATCGTCATCATCGCGACCTCCGTTGGGCAGGTGCTGCTCAACAGCTGGAACCAGCCGTTCTACGACGCGCTGGCGCGTCGCGACCTGGCCGGCTTCATGCACCAGCTGATGGTCTTTGCCATGATTGCCGGGAGCCTGCTTGTGCTCAATGTCGGCCAGACCTGGCTCAACCAGACGATACGGCTGAAATTGCGCGAGGCGCTGACGCTCGACCTCATCGACGAATGGATGCGGCCGGCTCGCGCTTTCCGGCTCACCCATGCCGGCGCCATCGGTGTCAATCCCGATCAGCGCATGCAGCAGGATGCCGCGCATCTGTCGGATCTATCGACCGATCTCGGCGTCGGCCTGCTGCAATCCTTCATCCTCTTGGTGTCCTTCATCGGCGTGCTCTGGCAGCTCTCCTCCGGCTTCGTCTTCCATGTCGGCGGCTATTCGTTCGCGATACCCGGCTACATGGTGTGGGCGGCGCTCCTCTATGCCGGCATTGCGTCCTGGCTGAGCTGGCTGGTCGGGCGATCGCTGATCCGCTTCAACAGCGATCGCTATACGCGCGAGGCCGAGCTGCGCTCCTCAATGGTGCGCGTCAACGAGAACATCGATGCCATCGCGCTCGCTCACGGAGAGCCCGATGCCAGGCGGCAGCTCAATCTCGACCTCGGCACCGTGCTCGACGCCATGCGGCGCATCTACAGCGCCCAGATCAACCTCTCCTGGGTCACCGACGGCTATGGCTGGATCACCGTGGTGGCGCCGATCCTGGTCGCCGCTCCGGTCTATTTCGCGGGCGACATCAGCTTCGGCGGATTGATGATGGCTGTCGGCGCGTTCAACCAGGTGAACACCTCGCTGCGCTGGTTCATCAACAATATCGGCGCCATAGCCGACTGGCGGGCGACGTTGATGCGCGTTGCCGATTTCCGCATCGCGCTCGGCGAAACCGACATCCTGCACGACAAGGAAAAACGCATCGAGTTCGGCGAGAATGCGGACGGCAAGCTGACATTCGAGAAGCTCGAGGTCGCATCTCCCGATGGCTGCACCAGGTTGGCCGAGACGGATGCCGAGATCCATGCCGGCGAGCGTGTGATGATCACCGGCGACCCGCGCGCCGGCAAGACGCTGTTCTTCCGCGCGATTGCCGGCCTGTGGCCATGGGGAAGCGGCCGCATCGGCCTGCCTGCCGGGCAGAAGCCGTTCTTCGTGCCGCGCACGCCTTATTTTCCGCTCGGCACGTTGCGCGACGCGCTCAACCATGCGGAAGGCGCCAAGATCGACGACGCCGACATCAAGGCGGTGCTGGCAGAAGTCGGTCTCGAAAGGCTAACGGCGCAGCTCGACCGCTCGGCGCGCTGGGAGCACGAGCTGGTGGATGAGGAGCAACGCCTGCTGGCCTTCGCCCGGCTGGCGCTGAGGAAGCCTGAGTGGGTGATCATCGACGAGGCGCTGGATACGTTCGATGGCGCGACGTTGCGGCGGGTGCTTTCGATGCTGCAGGCGCGGCTGCCGGACGCCGCCATCCTCAACATCGGGCGTGGCCTGCACAACAACCAGTTCTTCCCGCGAGCGCTCACCATCGTCAAGGACAGCGGCGGATCGTCACTCAAGCCAGCGCGCTTCCGGGCCGGCGCGATCGAACCGCCACCGCACGTCGTTCGGCGCAGGAACGGCCGCGCTCCGAGCCATCAGGTATCCGGATAGGCTCGCCGGCGGGAATTTTCGCTATCAGACGGGACGGGCGCCGTAATTCCGGCGGAACTCGTCATAGATGCCGCGGCGCCAGCGCCGGCCAACCACGTAGCCACGCAAAAGTTCCGGCAGCGAGTAGCCAAGCACCTCCGAAGACTTGTTGGCCCGGTAGCCGGAAAAAGCCTGCGGCCACCTTCCCTTGATGGTGTCGGCGATGATCTGGCGCGCGATCATGTAGGGCGGAACATCGGGATAGTGATCGGCGATATAGGGATGCTTGCCGATTAGGTTGGCATAGGCCTCGACATAGCCGTCGCGGCGGCGCGAGATCGAGTTTTCGGTATTGTACTTCTCCCAATCGATATCCTCGGACAGCAAGGCGCCGCTGCGGTGAGCGAGGCGCAGCAGAAGCTCGCGGTCCTGCATCCGGGTGACGTCGCTGTCATACCCGCCAATGGCGAGCAGCGACTCGTAGCGTGCGGTTATCGCCGAGCCGGCGATGAAAATTGTCTGCGAGATAAGGGCGCGCAGCAGCACGCTCTTGTCGAGAAATGCCTCGCGGTTGACGCATCGCGTGCAGCGACTGCCCTTCGTCGAAACGAACGAACTGATGAGCACTTCAAGCGAAGGATTCTGGTCGAAGCGCGCCAATGTCCGCTCCAACCGCTCGGGCAGGTAGACATCGTCCGAATCTAGGAAGGTGACGATCGGCGCCCGCGCGCGCTCGATGCCGGCATTGCGCGCGGCGTTGGCGCCCCGCCATTTCGCGCCGACATAGATCAGCCGCGGGTCGCGGATCTGGGCAAGCGCCTGAGCCGTTCCGTCAGTCGAGCCATCGTCGACCACGATATGCTCGAATTGGGTAAGTGTCTGGGCCAGCACGCTTTCGACGGCGCGCACCACCTGGCTGCGCCGGTTGTGGGTCGGAGTGACAACGGAGATGAGCGGAACCGTATCAGCCGGCATATGGCTTCGCCGTGTCCGGAACCTGAAATATGGCTGGCTGGATTCCCCGCCGATCGTTTTGCATGTCCGCCCCCCGGAATGTGCATCGTTAACGGTACCAGAAAGCGGGTTTCACTGTCACGCCGCGCAGGTCGACGCGTCTTGGGGAACTGCCGGTTTTCCCGCCAGGCGCGATCTGATTGCAACACTGCCAGCACGGTCGATATGCCCCGCTATATCGATCACGACGCTCTTCGATGACTTTTGAGGTAATCGACCGGGATACTTCACGACGGCATACCTGCTCCGGTGAAGCCAATTTGTCGGCTTCGGTCAATCGAGGAGCAGATCATGACCGCCTACGCCGTTGCCCATATGCGCCATGCCACGCCAGGCCCGTGGATGGCCGACTATCTCGGAAGGATCGACGCGACATTGACGCCGTTCGGGGGGCGTTTCGTCGTCCATGGCGGCGCCGTGGAAGTGGTCGAGAACGACTGGCCGGGACACCTCATCGTCATAGAATTCCCGGACAGGCAGCATGTGCGCGGCTGGTACGATTCGCCCGCCTATCAGGCGATCCTCAAATTGCGCACCGATAATTCGGACTCCGACGTGATCTTCGTTGACGGCGTCGAGTATCCTCACAAGGCTACGGATGTGCTGGACTGATTGAGGGGGGCGCGATGCGGACGATTGACGGGGACCTGTTGCAATTCGCACTCGATGGCGAGTTCGACGCGATCGTGCAGGGCTGCAATTGCCAGTGCGCGATGGGCAAAGGCATCGCGCTTTCGATAAAGCAGCGGTTTCCCGAAGCCTATGCCGCGGACCTCGCGACCGTGAAGGGTGATCGGTCCAAGCTCGGCAGCATCTCGGTGGCGGAAATCCTGCGCGGGCATCGAACCTTCTGCGTCGTTAACGGCTACACCCAGCTTCACTACCAAGGCTCGGGCATGAAGGCCGACTACGCGGCCATTCGCAACGTCATGAAGGCCGTCAAGGCTGGTTTTGCCGGCCGGCGCATCGGCTACCCGAGGATCGGCGCCGGTCTGGCGGGCGGCGACTGGACGATCATCGCCGCGATCATCGATGAAGAGCTCGACGGCGAGGATCACACGCTGGTCGAGTACAGACCGTAGGTCAGCCTCGCTTCAGCAGGAAGACCGCCTGCTGGCCGAAGAAATTCCAGAACCACCAGGGCATCGACAGGCCGATCTTCTGGCCATTGGCGTCGAGCGCGGTCGCCTTCTCGACGGTAGCGCCGAGTTCCTCGCACAGGTTGACGAAGTCGCGGATGGTGCAGAAGTGGATGTTGGGTGTGTCGTACCAGGAATAGGGGAGGTCCTTGGTGACCGGCATCCGCCCCTTGATCAGCAGCGAGAAGCGCACGCGCCAGTGGCCGAAATTGGGGAAGGAGACGATGGCGCGGTTGCCGATCCGGAGCAGTTCGTCGAGCACCAGCTTCGGGTTGCGGGTCGCCTGCAGCGTCTGCGAGAGCACGACGAAGTCGAAGCCCCTGTCAGGATAGAATTCGAGGTCCTTGTCGGCATCGCCCTGGATCACGGAGAGGCCGCGCGCCACGCATTCGTTGACGCCGCGCTGCGAGAGTTCCAGGCCGCGGCCGTCGACCTGCTTGGTCTCCTGCAAAAGTTCCAGCAGCAGCCCGTCGCCCGAGCCGACATCGAGCACGCGCGAATGCGCGGGGATGAGATCGGTCACGACCTCCAGGTCGACGCGCTGCGCGCGGTTGACGCTCATCGATGAACCTCCGGCCTGTAATGTTGTGGCCCGCTCATGCGCCCAGCCCCCTTGCCCGCGCCGCCGAGGCGATGAAGCCGTTGATGGCCGCGAACAATTCCGGTTCGTCGAGCAGGAAGGCGTCGTGGCCGCGATCGGTCTCGATCTCGACGAAGGAGACGGAGGCGCCGGCGGCGTTCAGCGCATGGACGATCGAGCGGCTCTCCTCGGTCGGGAACAGCCAGTCGCTGGTGAAGGATACCAGGCAGAAGCGCGTCTTCGTGTTGGCGAAGGCATCGGCCAACCGCCCGCCATGGTCGGCGGCAAGGTCGAAATAGTCCATCGCCCGGGTCAGATAGAGGTAGGAATTGGCGTCGAAGCGGTCGACGAAGGTCATGCCCTGGTGGCGCAGATAGCTCTCGATCTGGAAATCGGCGTCGAAACCGAAGGTCAGCGCCTCCCGATCCTGCAGGTTGCGGCCGAACTTGCGGTGCAGCGCAGCTTCCGAGAGATAGGTGATGTGGGCGGCCATGCGCGCGACGGCGAGGCCCTTTTCCGGCCGCTTGCCGAAATCGAGATACTTCCCGCCGTGCCAGTCCGGATCGGCCATGACGGCCTGGCGTCCGACCTCGTGGAAGGCGATGTTCTGCGAGGAATGGCGGGCGCCGGTGGCGATCGGCAGCACCGAGAAGACGCGGTCCGAGTGGCTGGAGGCCCATTCCAGCACCTGCATGCCGCCCATCGAGCCGCCAAGCACGCAAAACAGTTTCTCGATGCCGAAATGATCGACCAGCATCGATTGCGCGCGCACCATGTCGCGGATGGTGATGATCGGCAGGTCGAGCCCGTAAGGTTTGCCGGTCGCCGGATTGGTGGAGGCCGGGCCGGTGGAGCCGAGGCAGCCGCCGATGACGTTGGAGCAGATGACGAAGAAGCGGTTGGTGTCGATGATCTTGCCGGGGCCGATCAGCACCTCCCACCAGCCGGGCTTGCCCGTCACCGGATTGGTGCTGGCGACATGCTGGTCGCCGGTCAGCGCATGGCAGACGAGGATGGCGTTGGAACGCGCCTCGTTGAGGGCGCCGTAGGTCTGGTAAGCGATCTGGAAGGGCGACAGCAGCGTGCCGGCGTCGAGCTTCAGCGGCTTGTCGGGGCCGAAATGCAGCACAGGGCTCGACGGGTTGTCGGCCTCGTTGTTGGTCCTTGCAGCGCGCTGAGCGGCCATAGCAGTCCTCATCCCTGCCGCATCGTCTTGCCTTCGATGCGGTGTCCGGCCGGCGGCGGACAATAAAAAACCGGCAATGCCATTGCAAAGCCGGTTACAGGATGCAAACGGCCCTTTAGCGAGTTGTTTAACGTGGCTGCAAGCCGACCGGCCAAATCACCACGGGAATTCCATTCTAGTTCTAGGACCAGCGCGGCGCTTCGTCAACGCCTGGCATCCCTGGCGTAACCGCCACCTCTCGACATTCGGGGCCACGGCTTGTATTCCCGCTGCGGCTTCCGCACAGGGGGCCTTTTCGACGGATTTGCGACATGAAGCAGGATCAGGCACGTCCAACGCCACGCGCAGGCATCATGGACATCGAGGCCTATGTGCCCGGCAAGAGCACGGCGCCCGCCGGCGTAACGAAGGTCTACAAGCTGTCGTCCAACGAGAATCCGCTCGGGCCTTCGCCAAAGGCAATCGAGGCCGCGCGCGAGGTGGCGGCGAAGCTGGATGTCTATCCCGACGGCACGGCCCGCCGGCTGCGCGAGGCGATCGCCGAGGTGCATGGCCTCAACCCGGCTAACATCATCTGCTCCAACGGCTCCGACGAGATTCTTGGCCTGTTGGCGCAGACCTATCTGGCGCCTGGCGACGAGGCGGTATTCACCGAACACGCCTTCATGGTCTACAAGATCTACATCCAGGCGGCGGGAGCCAAGCCTGTGGTGGTCAAGGAAACCGACGAGCGCGCCGATGTCGACGCGGTCCTAGCGGCCGTGACGCTAAAGACCCGTATCGTCTTCCTCGCCAACCCTAACAACCCGACCGGCACCTACCTGCCGTTCAGCGAGGTCCGCCGCCTGCATGCCGGCCTGCCGAAGAACGTGCTGCTGGTGCTCGATGCGGCTTACGCCGAATATGTGCGCCGCAACGATTACGAAGCCGGCATCGAGCTCGCCGGAAGCGCGGAGAACGTGGTGATGACGCGCACCTTCTCCAAGCTCGGCCTGGGCGGCGCCCGCGTCGGCTGGATGTACGGTCCGGCCCACATCGTCGATGCCATCAACCGCGTGCGTGGCCCGTTCAACGTCAATGCGACGGCGATCGAAGCCGGCATTGCCTCGATCCGCGATCGCGCCCACCTCGAGCGCAGCGTGCTGCACAACGAAAGGTGGCTGGCCTGGGTTAGCGCCGAACTGACCGTGCTTGGACTGCGCGTGACGCCCAGCGTCGGCAATTTCGTGCTGATCCATTTTCACGACGACAAGAAGCACTCTGCTGCTGCCGCCGACGATTATCTCAGCCAGCGCGGTTATATCCTGCGGCGCGTCACCGGTTACGGCTTCCCCAACGCCCTGCGCATGAGCATCGGCACCGAAGAAGCCAATCGCGGCGTCGTCGAGGCGCTGACTACATTCCTGAAAAGCTAGATCACCATGGCATCACCGATGTTCGAAAAGATCGCGCTGATAGGCATCGGCCTGATCGGCTCGTCGCTTGCCCGCGTCATCCGTCGCGAGGGGCTCGCGCGCCATATCGCCATCGCGACGCGCAGCAAATCTACGCTCGCGCGGGCCGAGGAACTTGGGCTTGGCGATTCCTACACCACGGACGCGCAGGAAGCGGTGCGCGACGCCGACCTGGTTATCGTCTCGGTGCCGGTCGGATCGTCCGGCGAGGTCGCCGCCGAGATCGCGCCGGCGCTGAAAAAGGGCGCCATCCTCACCGATGTCGGCTCGACCAAGGCATCGGTGATCGCGCAGATGCAGCCACATGTGCCGGAGGGCGTGCATTTCATCCCCGGCCATCCGCTGGCCGGCACGGAAAAATCCGGCCCCGATGCCGGCTTCGCCGATCTCTTCGACAACCGCTGGTGCATCTTCACGCCGGTGCCAGGCACCGATCCCGAGGCGCTGGAAAAGCTTTCGGAATTCTGGCGGCGCTGCGGCTCGAACATCGACACGATGGACCCGCAGCATCACGACATGACGCTGGCGATCGTCTCGCACTTGCCGCATATCATCGCCTACAACATCGTCGGCACAGCCGACGACCTGGAAGCGGTGACCAAGACCGAAGTCATCAAATATTCCGCTTCCGGCTTTCGCGACTTCACCCGACTGGCGGCATCGGATCCGACGATGTGGCGGGACGTTTGCCTGCATAACAAAGACGCGATCCTGGAGATGCTGGCACGGTTCTCGGAGGATCTCGCCTCGTTGCAGCGGGCGATCCGCTGGGGCGACGGCGAAAAGCTGTTCGACCTCTTCACCCGCACCCGCGCCATCCGCCGCTCGATCATCGAGGCCGGCCAGGACATCGACGTGCCGGACTTTGGCCGCCAGGCGGTCGAGCATCCGGCCAAGCCTTAGGCTTCCGCACCCGGATTTCGATCGGTCGGCAAATGTCTGCAGCTGAAGGTGGTATATCTTCGAGATTGGCCGAAACGCCCACTCGGTCGTCATTCTCGGGCTTGACCCGAGAATCCATTCCGTGACGTTCGACATAGGGTGCAACGGCGCAAATTCTGTAACCGCTGCAACGGCTTAGCGTCACGGCATGGATCCTAGGGTCTGCGCGCGTCGCTTCGCTCCTTGCTCCGCCCTAGGATGACGAGAGGGGCAGAGTTTCCGCCTCGCAGAGTTGGCACCGATCTCACGGCAAGGATGGTGAAGTCTGCCCGCGGACAAACGGCAATCCTTCAAAATCCGTGTGTCGAGGAACTACGCTTCTTGGGATGACGGCCAGTGAGCCGCCATCATCGCCAGCGTCTCGGCCCGGTCCGGCGCGCCGAGCCGGCCGCCGAAACGCAGGCATTTGAGCGCGGCGGCGGCGCTGGCGAAGCGTATCGCCTGTTCCGGCGGCATCGCCTCTGCAAGGCCGACCGCGAAGGCGCCGTGGAAGACGTCGCCGGCGGCGAGCGTATCCACCGCCTTGATCTTCGGCGCCCCGACATGGCGTACGCGACCTGCTGCCTTGTCGTGCCACCAGGTTCCGGCGGCGCCACCCGTCACCGCGACGAAGGCGTCGGTGCGGGAGGCGAGATCGGCGCAGGCGCTTTCCGGATCCAGCGCATGGCCGCAGACGATGCGCGCGGCCGGTTCCGAAGCGACGATATGCGAAGCCAGGGGCAGCAGCCGTTCCAGAACCTCGATCGGCGCTGTGTCGGCGTCGAGGATTGCATGGCGACCCACGTCCCTGGCGGCGCTCAAGGCGAGCGCCGCCGCGCCCGGCCAGCGCACATCGACCAGTACGGCGTCGAAGGCGGAAAGGTTGGCGAGCGGCAACTCCTCTGGGTCTGCCTGAGCCTTTCTGTCGTAGAACGGCACGATGATGCGCTCGCCATGCTGATCAACGAGGATCGCGGCCAGTGCCGACCGCGCGCCGGCGACGCGACGGATGAGACTGCAGTCGATGCCTTCTGCCTGAATCTCCGCCACCAGCTGGTCGCCGACCTGATCGTCGCCCGCGCTCGCCCAAAGCGACACTTGGGCGCCAAGGCGATGCGCTGCACATGCGGCGCTCGTCGCCATGCCGGAGGCGATCTGGACGCCGTCGCTGGCGATGAACTTGCCTTGATGGGCGGGAAGCGTCTCGACGCGAAGTATCGTATCGAGGGTGAACGCGCCGACGCTGAGCAGTCTGACCGGCTCCCCCATCGTGGCACTACTCAAGCGGCTTGATCTTGCCCAGCGGGATGAAGCCGAGCGAGGCCTTGCTCTTGACGATCTTGAGCGGCAGCGACGGTTCGCTGCCGAGCATGGCAATGCCGGCAAAGCCTTGCTCGATCTCGCTCTTGTGTTCGGGAATAGCCCCGCCAAGGATGGCGGCCACGGCTTTGGGATCCTTGAGCTTGATCGTCAGGCTGGCATCGATCAGGCCGTCTGCATCGATCGAGATCGGTCCCGAGACGGTAATGCGCGCCGTCCCGGACGACACGACGAGACTGGCGATGTCGACGGACTGACCGCGCAGGCTTTTGGGAGGAGCCGCGACCAGGGCGACGCCGTTCTTCAACGTCAGTTCGCCGCTTCCGTCCATTGCTGGCAAAACGCGCCCGCCAATGGCATCCGCGTTGATCTCGAGGTCGCCGAAGCTGCCGGTATAGTTGATATCCGCGCCGATCGGCCGCAACTGTCCAGCCGCCTTGCCGGCACTGAACAATTGTATCGGGTCGGTATCGTCGGCCGGGTCAGTTTGGCCGGAAAGGCCCTCGGCCTGCAGCGAAACGCTTCTTGGCAGCGGCCACGACACTTTGACGTTGGCATGCAACTGGTCCCAGTCGATGAAGAGCGGCGGCATGCCGGGCGCCATCGTCCTCAGCGGGCCGCGCAATTCGGCACTCGGCGACAGAGGCCCGGTGATGTCCGCGACGGCGTTGAGGCTGCCGCTGGAGGCGGCGATTTTCTTGGCGTCGTCCTCGTATGCGATGTTGTCGCAGGAGACGGCGAAGCTCAGCGGATAGCCGCTCACGGTCATGTTGGCGCAGCCGGCCGCGATGCCCTTGGCGCCAAGCGTGGCAACAGCCTGGTCCGCCTCGGTCTTCAGGCGATTGGCCAGATAGAACCAGCCGGCGCTGTATATGGCGAACAGCACGACAAGGAAGGCCGCAAGCCAGAACAGCCGGCGGCGAAAGTTCGGCGATCGCTCGTCACTTGACGTCATGCTGCGGCTCTCGTTAACCCCTCGTGCGGTGACGAATAACAGGCGGGGACAGAAGAAGCACCTTGCCCGTGCGGTATCGTCACTCGAATACGATCAGGCTTGGCGATATGGGCGATTTTTGGGTTTTTGGCTATGGGTCGCTCATCTGGCGTCCGGGATTCGCGCATGTCGAGACGCGGCGCGCGCGTCTTTACGGCTATCGCCGCTCGCTCTGCGTCTATTCATTCGTCCATCGCGGCACGCGCGAGCGCCCGGGGCTGGTGCTTGGTCTCGACCTGGGCGGCTCCTGCATTGGCCTGGCCTTTCGCGTGCCCGGCGAATTGCGCGACGAGGTGCTTTCCTATCTGCGCGAGCGCGAGTTGGTGACCAGTGTCTATCTCGAACGCACGCTCGAAGTCAGGCTCGATAAGAATGGCGCAGGGGAGGGCAGCACCGTCGAGGCGGTCGCCTACATCGTCGACCGAGAGCATGAACAATATGCCGGCGCGCTCGACACCGGCCACGCGGCGGCAGTCGTGCGCGGCGCGGTCGGCCAGTCCGGAAAGAACGAGGATTATGTCGAAAGCACGCTTGAGCACCTGAAGGCGCTGGGCATTCGCGACCATTGGCTGGAAGAGGTGGCGAGGCAGGTAGCGCCCGCGTGACGGCCTGGTCCGATCAAAAAGCAAAACCATGCCTTTGACCTCGGCGGGGCAAGACCTAGCTTAGCGACAGCCCCGACGCTTAGGGCCTCGAGCAACCATCCCAGCCACACGGAGATCAGTCTTGCAGAAACGCCGTCTCGGTCGCACCGACCTTTCCATCGCGCCGCTGGTTCTGGGCGGCAACGTCTTCGGCTGGACCGCCGACGAGAAGACATCGTTCGACCTGCTCGACCGTTTTGTCGGGGCCGGCTTGAACGCCATCGACACGGCCGACGCTTACTCGCGCTGGGTTCCCGGCAACAAGGGCGGCGAATCCGAGACCATCATCGGCAACTGGATGAAAAGCCGCGGCAACCGCGACAAAGTCGTGGTCATCACCAAGGTCGGTTCCGACATGGGGCAGGGCAAGCGGGATCTGTCGGCCCCTTACATCGAAAAGGCGGTCGATCAATCGCTGAAGCGGCTGCAGACCGATGTCATCGACCTCTATTTGTCGCACTGGCCGGATCCGGCTACGCCCTATGAGGAAACGCTTGGCGCTTATCAGCGCCTGCTGGAGAAGGGCAAGATCCGCTATCCGGGCTGCTCGAATCTCGATGTCGGGCAATTGCGCGCGGCGCTCGATGTCGCCAGCCTGCGCAGCCTGCCGCGTTATGAGGTGCTGCAGCCGGAATACAATTTGTACGATCGTTCCTCGCTCGACGGTCCGCTGCTCGACCTTTGCAAGGCGGAGGATCTCGGCGTCATCACCTATTTCAGCCTGGCGAAGGGTTTCCTGAGCGGCAAGTACCGCGCCAAGGCCGATCTGGGTCAGAGCGCGCGCGGCGAAGGCGTGGCCGGCTATCTCAACGAGCGCGGCATGCGCATCCTCTCTGCGCTGGACGCGGTCGCCGAACGCCATTCGGCCAAGCAGGCGGAGGTGGCGTTGGCCTGGATCATCGCGCGGCCAGGCGTCACCGCGCCGATCGCCAGCGCCACCACGCCGGCCCAGATGGAGAGCCTGATCCGGGCTGCTTCGCTCAAGCTTTCGGCCGACGATATAGGAGCGCTCGACCGCGCCAGCGCCTGAGGCGAGTTCATCTTCGGGTGGGGCCGGCTTGCAAAGGCCTGCTTCCTGCGCGTCCGGTGCTTACGTACTTTATGTACGCTCCGCTCCGGTTCTCGGAAGCAGCTCGCGCACAATCGTCCAATACCGCCATCGCGATCTGCCGTAACTCTAACTCCTGCCGCATCAGGCGGGAGATGGAAGTACGAGATGGTTGCAGGCGTTTTGACCGAGGCGCAGCCCTGGCAGCAATTGCTGGCGCTCATCGTGGCGGCAACCGTCGTCATGGGCAGCCCGGGGCCATCGACTGTGAGTGTCACCGCCGTTGGGGCGGCATTCGGGCTGCGTTCCTCGTTGGGTTACGCGTCAGGGCTTGTGGTTGGAACGATCGCCGTGCTCCTGGTCGTGGCGGCCGGTATCGTCGGCATGCTCGCTTCGCTGCCGGGGCTGGCCAAGGTTCTGACGATCCTCTCGGCCGCCTATATCCTCTATCTGGCGTTCAAAATCGCGACCGCGCCGCCGCTGGCCGAAAGCGCAAGGCAGGCGGCGCGTCCGACCTTCACCGGCGGCCTCATGCTCGCGGTCGCGAATCCAAAGGCCTATGTGGCGATCGCCGCAGTCTTTGCCGGCGCTTCTTCGCAAGCGGATGCGTTGGGTGGTTCGGCCAAGCTGCTGGTGCTGACAGGGATGATCGTTGTCATCCATGCGGCGTGGCTGCTTGCCGGAACGGCCTTCGCCCGGTTCCTGCGTCATCCGCGGGCGTCACGGATCATCAACCTTGTGTTTGCCGCAACGCTGGTGCTGACGACTGCCTGGGCGGCGCTGCCGTAGCCTTCTTTCGGGAATTGCGTAAAGCGGTCAGCTCTTGGCTGTAACGCCGAGTTCCGCCAGGCGCTTCACCGCCGTCGGCGGCATGGGCGGCGGGTTCGGTCCCTGCGCGGCTTCGACAAGCATCTGGTCGCAGGCGGCTTCGGTCTCGCCGATCAGGCGCCGCATGAACTCCTCCTTGCCGAGGCCGGGCGGAATCGGCGGCAGGAAGCGAGCCTTGATGGTGCCGGGATAGCGCATGAACTTGCGGCGCGGCCAGTAGAGGCCGGCGACATGAGCGACCGGCACCACGGGGACGCCCAATTGCGCATAGATCTCCACGATGCCGTATTTGTAGGAAGGCTCGGCCCCCGGCGGGCGGCGCGTGCCTTCGGGATAGATGATCAGCTGCCGCGGATTGCGATCCATCTCCTGCCGGGTCGCCGTGACGACCGCCTTGAGCGCCTTTGAACGGCTGCCGCGATCGACCGGGATCATGCGCATCTTCATGATGTACCAGCCGAAGAAGGGGATCCATGTCAGTTCGCGCTTCAGGATGTACAGCGCGTCGTCGAGATAGGGAAAGAAGGCGATCGCGTCCCAGAAGGACTGGTGCTTCGGCGCCAGGATGAAGGAGCCTTCTGGTAGGTTCTCCAGTCCGGTGATCTCGTTCTTCGTGCCGGTAATCTTGTCGTAGAGCCACATCGAGGTGCGCGACCAGAATTTCGGCACGAACCAGGCGCGGTGGCGCGGCGACAGGAAATAATACGGCGTCCAGAAGATCATCTGGACGATCAGGCTGAGATAGAAGGCGAGATTGAACGCCAGCGAACGGACATAGAGCATGCGGGAAGGAGCCCGGTGTGGAAGTGTGCGTTGGTTACACCAAGCGGGGCCAAAATGGAAACGGCCCTGCTGTCGAATCCGGCCGCTACAGCGACCGTGCCAACCGCTCCTTCAGGCGGGGCGCTGCGAAATCGAGGAAGGCCCGCAGCTTCACCGGCAAGCGGCCCTGGCCGGTATGCACGAGGCTCACCGGCCAGGGCGGCGGCTCGAACGCGTCCAGGACCACGCTGAGCTTGCCGTCGCGCACCGCAGCGTCGGCTTGATAGGACAGCACCTTCGTCAAGCCGAGACCGGCCACCGCCGCGTCGATGGCCGCCTCGGCGGTGTTGACCTGCAGCCGTGACCGTACGGGGACCACGGTCTCGCTCTTGCCGATGACGAAACTCCATGCCGCCGGGGCGGCGAGCCCCTCGAAGGTGATGCAGTCGCGGCCGGCAATCTCTTCCGGCCGGGCCGGCGTCCCGTGCCTGGCAAAATAGCCGGGGCTCGCGCAGGTGATGCGGCGGATGGAGCCTACCCGGGTCGCGACCATGGCCGAGTCCGGCAGCTCGCCGATGCGTACAGCAAGATCGATATGCTCATCGACCAACTGGGTGATCCGGTCCGACAGCGTCAAGCGGATGTCGACATCCGGATAGGCGGCGAGGAAGCCGGTGACAATCGGGAGCACATGCAGCCGGCCGAAGACGACCGGCGCCGTGACGGCAAGCTCCCCGGTCGGACTTATGTATTCGCCCGCGGCGGCGCGCTCGGCTTCGCTGACCTCGCTCAGTATGCGTCGGCAGGCGACGAGATAGGCTTCGCCCGCGTCGGTCAGGGTAAGGCGGCGCGTCGAACGGTTGAGCAGGCGGGTCCTGAGATGCTTCTCCAGATCCGATAACCTGCGGCTGACGGTCGCCAGCGGCATGCCCAGACGTCGCGACGCGGCGGAAAGGCTGCCGGCCTCCACCGTGCCGGCGAACAGGGACATGGCGTCGAGGCGATCCATTACTCTTCCGG
Source organism: Mesorhizobium sp. (assembly GCF_024509055.1). Taxonomy (GTDB): domain Bacteria; phylum Pseudomonadota; class Alphaproteobacteria; order Rhizobiales; family Rhizobiaceae; genus Mesorhizobium. The sequence continues at coordinate 66,207 of NZ_JANINM010000482.1, forward strand.
AAAATGGAAGGATGAATTGCGAATATGCCGTCTACCGATTCGAAATGGAAGGGTGCATTTGTCTCCTGGTCGTCTAACCAAAGGAGTTCGTAATGCCCCGCATCCACACGCCCGAGACCATTGCCGCCGCGCCGGAAGCTTCGCAGCCGTTGCTCAAGGGTGTCGAGAAGCAGCTTGGCGTCGTGCCCAATCTGTTTCGGCTGGTTTCCAACAGCCCTGCGGCCCTGGAAGGGTATCTTGCCATGTCGGCGGCGCTGGCGAAGGGCCGCCTGCCTGCCGCGACAAGAGAGCGTATCGCCTTGGCCGTGGCCGAGATCAATGGCTGCAGCTACTGCCTCTCCGCTCACACCTATCTTGGCAAGGCCCTGGCTCGTCTGGACGACGCCGAGATTGCCGCCGCCCGGGATGGAAGTTCCAATGACGGCAAGGCCGCGGTGGCTGTCCGCTTCGCGGCGAAGGTTGCCCGCGAGCGTGGCCGTGTCGGCGAAGCGGACCTCGAGGCGTTGAGGCGCGCCGGTTATGACGATGCACAGATCATCGAGATCGTGCAGCATGTCGCCCTCAATGTCTGGACCAATTATATCAACGAGATTGCGGGAACGGAGGTAGACTTCCCGGTAGTCCAGGCGCGTCAGGCCGCGTGATTCAACGGAGCAGGATGCCGATGTCCGAAGATCGTCCGCCACTTCCACCATTTACCGCCGAGACCGCGGCCCAGAAGGCACGCTTAGCCGAGGATGCGTGGAATTCGCGCGATCCGGCGCGCGTCGCCCTCGCCTATACGGCGGATAGCCGGTGGCGAAACCGCGCTGAATTTCTGCAGGGCCGGGAGGCGATCCAGGCCTTTCTCACGCGCAAATGGGCGCGTGAAATCGACTATCGGCTCATCAAGGAGTTTTGGTCTTTCCACGGCAATCGGATAGCCGTCCGTTTTGCCTATGAATGGCACGACGACAGCGGTTCCTGGTTTCGCAGCTATGGCAATGAGAACTGGGAGTTCGACGCTCACGGGCTGATGCGCATTCGTATCGCCAGCATCAATGACCTGCCGATCCGAGAAGCGGACCGCAAATATTTCTGGCCACTCGGTCGCAGGCCGGATGACCATCCCTCGCTTTCGGAGCTCGGCCTCTAGAGGACGCTGCCATGAATGTCCGTGCCTTCACCAGCGATGTCGCCTTCACGCCGACCGTCAAGGCGATCCAGGCGCGCAAGGGGTCGCGAGAGGCCTACTCACGCGTGGAGCAGCGCGGCGGCTGGCGGGAGACGATCACGCCGGACGTCGCGGCCTTCATCGAGGCGCAGACCAGCGTGTTCCTGGCAACGGCCAATGGCGAGGGGCAGCCCTATATCCAGCATCGCGGCGGCCCGGCCGGCTTCCTCAAGGTGCTCGACGAGCACACGATCGGTTTCGCCGATTTCTCGGGCAACCGGCAGTTCATCACCCAGGGCAATCTCGAGGACAATGACCAGGCTTTCCTGTTCCTGATCGACTACGTGCTGCGGCAGCGCATCAAGATCTGGGGCAGGGCGCGCGTCGTCGAGGACGATCCGTCGCTGACGGCGCAGCTGATGCCGGCGAACTACAAGGCGCGGTCGGAGCAGGCGATCCTGTTCACCGTCTCGGCCTGGGACGCCAATTGTCCGCAGCACATCCCGCAGCGTTTCGAGGCGGCGGACGTGGCCGCGGCGCTTGCCGAGCGCGACCGCCGCATCGAACGTCTGGAACAGGAGATCGTCCGCCTGCGCGGCGATGCCGGCAAGGCGCCGAGGGAAGGCTAGTTCTTCGCCGGGGAGGCCTCGGCCAGCGTCATGCGTTCGCTGGTCGGCCGAATCGGCAGGATGCCGCGCGCCAGCGCCAGCAGGTATTTGCTGTATTCGGTGAGCAGCACGCGCAGCGCCTCCGGCTTGGTCAGCCAGCTGCCATTGCCGAGGTTGGTGTTGACGACCGGATAGGGCTCGAGCCTTGCGCCATGCAGCAGCCGGCCCATCTCGAGCAGGCTGCGCGGCATGTGATAATTGTTGGTGACGAGGATGATGCTGCCATAGGCGTGGCGTTCCACCCATTTGGCGCTTTCCTCGGCATTGCCGATCGTGTCGAGCGCGGCACGGTCGATATCGACGCAGCAGGAGAACAGCTGTTTGTCGCCGCCCATCGCCACCTGCAGCTGGTGGCGGCTGGCCGACGGATGGACGCCGCTGATCAACAGCCGTTCGCCCTTGCCGGAGGCCAGAAGGTCCATCGCCGCATCGAGCCGCGACTGGCCGCCTGTGAGCACGATGATGGCATCGGCCTTCGCCGGATCGACGGGTGTCGTCATGTGGCTGACCTTGTCGGCAAACCACCCGAAGCCGCCGGCAAAAAGCGCCAGCAGGGCCAGCAAGGCGAAACAGCAGACACGAAGCGCGAACCTGAGACGACCGGACCTGACGGGCGCAGCGGCGCATGCAAGCGCCACTGGCATCCGTCCAGCCGTCCCGGTCGAGTCCCGCGCGTCCATCATCCTATGGTTAATCCTGAAACGCGGCCTTTGATAGATGAAAAGGCGCACATTGCGTTACGGCAGGTGCGCAGCCTGTGATCGCTGCCTTGCATGAGCATTACGCTTTTCAAGACCCGGCTTCCTTTTTGTCGAGCGGTATCCAGCCATTGCATGTTCAGCCTGAATCCGGCTGGCGGACATCGATATCGCTCAGATAGGCGACGACGGTGGCATGCGAGGTTGCCGCCGTCAGCGCGCCGATCACCACCACCATCAGGCCGACGCCGAGGTAGCCGGCCGAGCCGATGGCGAAATTGCCAAACAGCGCCGTCGCCTGGTCGGCTTGAGGCGTCGCCATGTTGCGCGACGACCACCAGGAGAAGACGATGAACACGGCAATTGCGGCGGCACCGCCCGCGGCGGCGCCCTTCATGCCGGTGACCAGGAAATGCCAGCGGAACTCGCGCGCGATGAAACGCGCCTCGGCGCCGACGAAATGCAGGACTTCGATGATGTGGCCATTGCCGGCCATGGCGCCGCGCGTGGCGAACACCACCGTCAGCACGGTCGCCGACAGGATCAGCGCCAGAACGGCGAAGCCGATCGTGACCGTCGTGTGCCCCATGACCACGAGGCGGTCGACCCAGGTACGGTGATCGTCGAGCGCGGCGCTCGGCAGCTTCGGCGTGATCGCGGCGCGCATGGCCGCGAAATCCGGCGGATTGGCCTCGTCTATGGTCACGATGACGAGCCTGGGCACCGGCAGTTCATCGATGTTGAGGCCGGTGCCCAGCCACGGCTCCAGCAGGCGCGCCGTCGCATCGCGGTCGATGATCTTCGTTGCCTTCACGCCGGGGAACTCGCTGGCGATCTGCGAGGCCTGGGCAAGAGCCGCGTCCATGTCGAGGCCCTCCGCCGGCTTGATCTGGATCGTCGCCTCGCGCGAGATCTGGTTCTCCCACACCGAAGCGGTGTCGCGCACCAGCGTCACGGCGCCGAAGGTCAGGCAGGACAGGAAGGTCATGATGGCAATGACCAGCACCATCGCCCGGCCGGCGATGTTCTGCGCCGGGACGATCGGCGCCATGCGGCGTTGGACGCGCCGGACGGGCGCCGTGGTCTCGTCGGCTTCGTCGTGCATTTGATCGGCCGGAATGTCAGTCATAAACGTCCAGCCTTCCGCCGGCCAGAATCATGCGTCGCGCATCCACCTGCTCCATCAGGCCGAGGTCGTGGGTGGCGATCACCACCGCGGTGCCCAGCCGGTTCAGCTCGATGAAGAGCCTGAGCAGCCGCCGCGCGAGCGGCGGGTCGACATTGCCGGTCGGCTCGTCGGCAAGCAGGATCTCCGGCTGCTCGATCAAGGCGCGGGCGATCGCCGCGCGCTGCTTCTCGCCGCCGGACAGCACCGGCGGCAGCACATGCATGCGATCGCCAAGGCCGACCCATTTCAGCAACTCGGTGACGTCGGTGCGGTAGCTTGCTTCCTCGCGCCCGCGCACGCGCAGGGGCAGCGCGACGTTCTCGTAGGTGGTCATGTGGTCGAGCAGGCGGAAATCCTGGAAGACCACGCCGATGCGGCGTCTCAGCAGCGGCAGCTCGCCGCGCGAGATGCGCGAGCGATCCTTGCCGAAGATGGTGATGAGGCCGCGCGTCGGCTTCAACGACATGAACAGCAGGCGCAGCAAGGTCGTCTTGCCGGCGCCCGAGGGGCCGCTCAGGAACTGAAAGGAGCGCTCCGGAATGTCCAGCGAGATGTCGCGGAGGATTTCCGGACCCATGCCATAGCGGAGGCCGACATTTTCGAAGCGGATCACGTTTGGCGACCTGAAGTTTCCGGCGGCGTCCCGCCTGCCTGTTCTCTGTCACGACCATCGGCCGGCATGGTTAACCGTCGGTTAATTTCGGTTCGTTTTCGACGTTTCACAGCGGTTCCGGTGGGGAAGCGTTAACCAATTGCGTTTACGCAAAAGAAACGAAGACTGCACTGGTGCCGTAATGGCTGACAAACAAACCGCGCGCCCCGTTTCCGGCGAAATCATGACCGGCGTGGCGGCAAATGCCGAGGCCGGGCGCATGGCGCCCGAACCGGCGGCCGACATTGTCGACGCCGACTATGTGGTGCTGCCACGTTTCGCCGGCCGCCCGGAACAGGTCATGGCGCCTGTACCGCCGCAAATATCCGCGGCGCCATCCGTCGAAGGCATGGGCATTCTGCGCAAGCCGGAGGCTACGCCCGCGCGGCACGCTTCACGCGGCGGACCCATCTTCTGGATCGCCGGCGTTGGCATGGCCCTGGCCGCGTTCTGGGTATCCGGCGGGCATGTGCTGGTGCGCCAGAGCCCGTTCTGGGCGAGTTCCGAACCGGCCAGCGCGCTCAGCATTTCCAGTGTGACCTCGCGAATCGATGAGACTGGGCTAAAGCCTGTGCTGTTCGTCGACGGCGAGGCCGCGAACGACGGGGAACGGGCAGAGGCACTGCCTCCGCTCGAAATCCGCGTCACCGACAACGCCAGCAACGTCATCCGCTACAGGCTGGGGACATCCAGCCGTTCCCTGGCGCCTGGCGAAAGATTCGGCTTTTCCAGCCGCCTCGATGTGCCTAGAAACGGCGTGAAGACCGTCTCGGTCACCTTCGCCGGCTAAGGCGTAGCGATATTCAGGTGATGCCGGCCTGCAAATGCCGGTTTCCTGCGCTTTCGGCGCGGCCTGACCTGAATTTCACTGCGCCTTTCGCGATTTCTTTTGGAAAGGTAGTTGATGCCAGTTGTTCGCGGCAAGGACATCGAGGTCCTGTTTTCAGCGTCGGCGATCGCCCGGCGCAATCTCGAGCTCGCCAAGGAAATCGCCGGGCGCGACTATCACGACCTGCTGGTGATCTCGATCCTGAAGGGTTCGTTCGTCTTTGCCGCCGACCTCATTCGCGCCATGCACGATGTCGGCCTCTCGCCTGAAGTCGAATTCATCTTCATCTCCAGCTACGGCGCAGGCACCACTAGCGGCGAAGTCAGGGTGTTGCGCGACATCGACAATGAGGTCGCCGGCCGCGACGTGCTTTTGATCGACGACATTCTCGAATCCGGCAAGACGCTTTCTTTCACACGCGAGCTGATGCTGTCGCGCGGCGCCAGAAGCTGCGCCATCGCGGTGCTTCTCGATAAACGCATGCGCCGCCAGACCACCCTCAATGCCGACTATGTCGGCTTCGATTGCCCGGACTACTTCGTCGTCGGCTACGGCATGGATGTCGCCCACGCTTTCCGGGAGCTGCCGTTTGTCGGCGTGGTGAAAGGCGACGCCTAAGGCCAAACCGAAAAGGCCATGGACGTTTCAAATTTTCAGAAAACGTCAATGTTTCGGCGGCATCTATCTCGCCATGGCAAAGCTTCTGATCGTCGAGGACGATGAGTCCGTCCGCACCCTGGCCGCCCGCGCGCTTGAGCGCGATGGGCACGATGTGGCGATAGCCGCCGACGGCGCGCAGGGGTTGACCCTGATCCAGCAGAATGCCGGCCGCTACGATCTGGTGGTGTCCGACATCCGAATGCCGGAGATGGACGGCATCGAGATGGCGACGGCGGCGGCAAAGCAATTCCCGGCGATGAAGATCATGCTGATGACCGGCTACGCCGATCAGCGCGAGCGCGCCGAGGAGCTCAACGGCATCATCCTCGATGTCGTGCAGAAGCCGTTCACGCTTGCCGAGATCCGCTCCCGGGTCGGTCGCGCGCTCAGCTGTTTCGCCTGACCGATTTCAAGCGGCGTCACCGGTCGCGGCCAAGGCCGGCGCAACGCTGCGCCGCCGCTCGCCGTTGAGCGCAAGCAGGCCCGCGCCAATGATCAGCGCCGCGCCTAGCACCGTCGTTTCGCGCGGGACTTCGGCGAAGAACAGGAAGCCCCAGAGCGGCGACCAGAGGATGCCTGTGTATTCGAAGGTGGCGACGCGGTTGGCCGGCGCCATTCTGTAGGCCTGCGACAGCAGGATCATGCCGGCCGAGGCGACGAAGCCGCAGGCGGCCATCTTCAGGAAATCCGGCATGGCCGGCCACACCCATGGTCGCACCAGGAAGTCCAGGCTCGGATGAACCGCGTGGGTGATGCCCGCGAGGTGAAACACGGTGGCGACGGCGACCGCGCCGCTGAGATAGGCGCCGTTCTGGTAGAAGGCCATCACCGTCGACGATTCGGTGTCGCCGATCTTGCGCGCCATCAATTGCGAGAAGCCGTAGAGGAATGCCGAGCCAAGCGACAGCAGGGCCGCCCAATCGAACAACCCGGCGCCCGGCCGCAACATGACGACGACCCCGACCAGGCCGATCAATACGGTCGCCAGCGTGCGCCAGGAAACGCGTTCGCCAAGATAAGGGCCGGCCAATGCCATGATGAATAGCGGCGCCATGAAATAGAGCGCCACAGCATCCGCCAGCGGCAATGCGGCGATAGCCAGATAGTAGACGGTGTAGGAGCTGAACTGGATGAAGGCGCGCAGCGTCAGCATGCCGAAGCGGCGTGACAGGAGTGCTTTCAGACCGACATCGAGATGGACGATCACGATGAGAATCGGCAGCGCGACGATCGCGCGGATCGCCATCACTTCCGTCACCGGATAAGCGCCGGACACGGCCTTAACCAGCGGGTCCTGCAACGAGAAGACCAGCACTCCGAGGCAGAGGCTCAGAATGCCAAGCACCATCCGGTTCTGCATGGTCGATCCAGCGAAAAAGAACCCGCCACCGTTTTTCAGGCAGCGGGCACGAGTGAGGACTTGTTGATTGGTCCGCGGCCGATTTCGCAACCGCATATCCAATGGGTGAAGCAACTATCCTGCGGCGTTTGACATGTTGCAAACGAATTGGAATGATACCAGCGATCAAAAAAGCTTATGGCAAAACCGATGAAGCCCATGCTCGACAGCGACCTCCTGCGGACCTTCGTGGCGGTCGCCGAGACGGGTAATTTCACCAAGGCCGCCGAAAAGGCCGGGCGCACCCAATCGGCCGTCTCCATGCAGATGAAGAAGCTGGAGGACATGGTCGGCGACAGCCTGTTCGAGCGCGGCTCGCGCGGCGTGGCGCTGACGCGTCGCGGCGGCGAGCTGATCGCCAACGCCCGCCGCATCGTCTCGCTGCTCGACGAGACGGCCGCATCTCTGGTGGCGCCGCCGCTCGGCGGCCTGGTGCGCATCGGGATACCCGCCGAATATGGCCGTACGATCCTGTCGCGGGCGCTGGGCGAATTCGCCAAGCGCCATCCGCGCGTCGAGGTCACCGTGCGCTACGCCCATTCCGCTTCGCAGGTGAGGGCGCTGGCGGCGGGCGAGCTCGATCTCGCCGTGGTGTTCGAGTGGGAAGGATTTTCCGGCGGCGAGGTGCTGATGCACGACCCGACCGTTTGGGTAACCTCGATGCTGCACCACATGCATGAGGAGCGCCCGGTGCCCATCGCGCTTTACAGCCGCGATGGCTGGTGCCGCGACTTCGCGATCAAGTCGCTGCAGCAGCGCGGCCTGGGCTACCGCGTCGCCTATACCAGCGATACCAATGGCGGCCTGGCGTTGGCCGTCACATCGGGCCTTGCGATCGCACCGATATCGCGCAGCAACATCCCGCCCGACTGCCGGGAGCTCACATCCGCAGACGGCTTCGGCGACATCGATTCCTCGAACGTGGTACTGCACCGAAATCCGGTGGCGACCGGCGAAGCCGTCGACGGCATGGAGAATGCGATCCGCGAGGCCTTCATGCTCACAAGGCAGGGGCGCGCCACGGCTGATCTTTGAAGACCGCGAGGTCCGGCAGGATCAAATCCGGTGCCGCTCAGTCCTTCTCGAAGAAGGTCAGGCGATTGCCGAACGGATCGATGACCGTGACCTCTTTCGTGTCCCACGGCGTCGTTTCCAGGCCCGGCCGGTTGAAGCGATAGTTCCTGGCGCCGAACTCGCCGTGCAGGGCGACTATGTCGACCACCTCGACGCGGATGTTGGCCCCTGGCGAGCCGTCGCCATGGTGCTCGCTTAGATGCAACTCGCAACCGTCGCGGGCAATGCCCATGTAGAGCGGAGCGTTGTCGTCGAAGCGATGTTCGAAGCGGACCTCGAAGCCAAGGAAGCCGAGATAGAATTCCCGCGCCTTGGCGATGTCGAAGATGCGCAGGATCGGGGTGATGGTTCCGAGCTTAGGCATGGGGTGACTGTCCGGGATCGTGTGGCGGGCTATTTCAGCTCGAGCAGGCGTTCGAGATAGCTGCGTTCGATGTCGGGGCTCAGCGCATTGCCCAGCCGCTTGCGGATGGCGTCGAGGATCTGGCGGGCGCGCTGGACGTCGATCTCGTCCGGCACCTTGACCGAAGTGCCGTCGTCGGGACCCTTGGTGGCGCGGGGCCGACCGAGCGGATCACGGTCGGCATCCTGCTGGCGTCCGCCCTGCTCGCTGCCCCCTTGATCGCCCTGCATGGCCTGCATCTGCTTCATCATGTCCTTGGCGCCCCGGCGCAATGCCTCGAGCGCGCGGCCCTGGTGGCCGACCGCCTGATCGCCATCGCCCTGGCCGAGAGCCTGCTCGGCATTGCCCATGGACTTGCCGGCCTCACCGAAACCTTCATTGGGCTGCATGCCCATGCCTTCGAGGGCCTTCTTCAGCTGCTCGAGGTCATTCTGCAGCTTGCCCTGGCCCTCCTGCAGCTGCTTCAGCGCATCGGCGAATTCCTGCGGCGTCATCGGCTTCGGCCGGGCAAGGGGATCGCGATCGTTCCCAGGCCCAGGCTGCTGGCCGTCTTCCGATTGGCTCTGCTCGCCGTCCTGTCCAGTCTGCTGGTCGCCGTTTTGACCGCGCTCGCCACGCTGCATCTGGTCGAGGCGGAAGGTGTCGTTCATCATTTCCTGCTGGCGGCGCATGATATCGCCCAGCTTGTCCATCTGCTGGCGCATCTCGCTGTCCTGCTCGCCGCCCTGCTGCTGGCGGCCGGCCTGCAGGTTGTTCATCATGTCCTGCAACTGGGACAGCAACTGCTGGGCACGGTCGCGGTCGCCCGATTTCGCGAGATTCTCGATCTCGTTCATCATGCGGTCGATGTCGCTCTGGCGCAGCTCGCGGCCGTTCTGCTGCATCTGCGGCGCGTTGGGGTTCTGCTGGGCGCGCTGGGCGAATTCCTGCAGGAACTGGTTCATCGCCTCGCGCAGTTCCTTCATCGCCTTGTCGAGTTCCTCGTCGCTGGCGCCGTTCTTGATGGCGTCCTGCAAGGCCTGCTGGGCCTGGCGCAGCCGGCGCTCGGCGGCCGACAGATTGCCCTCCTCGATGCCGAGGGCAATCTCCCAGAGATAAGACACCTCGTTGCGTAGCTGGTCGTCGCTCTCGGAAAGCTTCAAGCGGCTTCTCGCGCTCATGATGGCGAGATAATGCGACATGTTGTCGAAAGTGGCCTCGGGGCGAAGCGTGATGGCGTCCATCAGGTCGAGCACACGCGGCTTGGCGTTGGCGTCGAGCGCCAGCAGGCTGCGCTGCTCGATCACGGCGCGCGCCAGCGGGTTGGCGAAGGGCCGCTCCGGCATCACCAGTGTCTTGGTTTCGCTCGTCCCGGTCTGGCCGGCGTCGTCGGTGGCGATCAGCGTGAGCTTGATCCTGCTGCCGGCCCAGACGTGCTCGGTGAGATCCTTGGTCGTCCGGGCGGTGGTCACCTTGCCGCCGCGGCGCGGCAGCGTCAGCGGCAGGTCGGGCGGGCCGTAGAGCGGATGGGCACCGGCAGAGGGCGGGTCGGCCAGCTCGAACACAGCCTTGGCCGAGGCCGCGCCATAATCATCGTCGATCTGGTAGTTGAGCTCGATGGCGCCGTTGGCCGCGCGCTTAGGCTCGCCGACAAAACGGATCGTCGGCGGCTTGTCGGGGACGACCGCGAAAGCCCAATGGCCGAGATCGTTCTCGCCCGATTTCAGCGTCAGCTTCCCGTCAGTGTTCAGCTTGCCGCTGAACTGACGGACCTTGGGCGCGGCCTGCCCGGCGTCCGGCAGAGGGGTTTTGGGCGCCGCCGGCTCAATCGTGCGGTCATTGCCGTTCGGATCGACATAGCTCAGGGTTTCCTCGCCGGTTCCGCCGGTTACGCGCAGCGAAACGTCGCTGCCCTGCGGCACGGTGAAGGTCTGGGCGGCCTGGTTGGCCTCGGCGGTCAGAAACAACGGCGGCTTGCCGGTATAGGCTGGTGGCGTCACCCAGGCATCGATGCGCGGCGGCACAGCGTCGCGCGTGGCGCGGGCGGCGAAACCATCGCCGATGCTGCCGCCAAACGGGCCAAGGGAGAAAGCGAAGCCGGTGACCAGCAGCAATCCCGCGAGGGCTCGCAGCCCCCAACGGTCATAGTCCGGCACCCTGGGGCGTGGCCGGTCGGCGCCGAGGCTGGAGAGCCGCTCCGCCATGCGTTTCTGGTGCTCGCGCCATAGCGCTTGCGAGAAGAGGCTGTCGGCGCCGCTCGGCCGGTCCGTCTGCACCTGGACGGGGCTGTGCAGCAGCTCATTCGCGGCTTCGATGCGCCTGTCGACCTCTGCCGGCGACGGCATGCGGAAGAAGCGCAGCGGATAAAGCGCTGCGACAGCGGATAGGGCAAACAGGATCAAAAGCGCGATGCGCGCAGCGTCCGGCAGGCGGGGGAACAGTCCGAACCAGGCGATGCTGAGAAACAGGCTGGCGACGATCGCCAGCGGCAGGATGAGCGGCCAGCCGCGCTCGATGACGATCGAGGCCCGCGTCGCCAGCCGGCTGAGCGCCAGACGCCCGGCCAGGCCGCGTTCGCCGCTGGAGATGGGTCGTTCCGTCATCGGCCCTTCCTGCCCGGACAATGGCCCGGACCTCATAGGCAAAAGAATACCAGCAAACACGGCAAAGACGAGGCGTGTTCCAAAATCGTGAAGGCGCCGGGCCGGGTTTCGGTCAGAAATTCGCGGGATTAGTGTTGGAACCGCAGACCAGAACGGCCACCCGTTCGCCCGGGGCGGGCTCATAGCGGCCGGAAAGCATCGCGGCAAACGCTGCGGCGCCGCCGGGCTCGGCGATGATTCGCACGCGGTCCCACAACGCCTTCTGCGCCGCGACGATGTCGTCGTCGTCGACCAGGATCGATCGCTCGACGAAGGCTTCGGCGATCGGGAACATCATTTCGCCGACGCGCTTGGGCGCCAGTGAATCGGCGGCAATGCCCTCGGCCGGCGCATCGACCGGCTTGCCGGCCTCGAAAGCGCGGTAAAGCGTCGGCGCGCCTTCAGGCTCGATTGCGACGATGCGGATGCGGCCGGAGAACCAGGCGGCGATGCCGCCGATCAGCCCCCCGCCGCCGACAGCCACCAGCAGCGTGTCGATCTCGGGCAGGTCGGCCTCGATCTCGAGACCAAGCGTGCCCTGGCCGATCAGCGTCTCTTCCTGGTTGAAGGCATGGATCTGCAGGGCGCCGGTCCTGGCGGCGAAATCCTCGCTCGCGGCGAGCGCCTCGGCGTAGCGGGCGCCGCCGACGACCAGTTCGGCACCGTAGCCGCGGATGCGTTCGAGCTTGGCTGGCGGGCTGACCTCGGGCACGAAGATGGTGGCCTTGTGGCCAAGCTTCATCGCCGCATAGGCAACCGCGGCGCCGTGATTGCCGCCGGACGCGGCGACGACGCCGGCTTCGGGAACCTGGCGCTCCAGCAGATTGGTGAAGGCGCCGCGCGCCTTGAAGGAACCGGAATGCTGCAGGCATTCGAGCTTGAGGTCGACGGCGAAGGACGGACGTCCGAAGTCGGCCATGTCGACGCGCATCACCGGCGTGTGCCGAACGTAAGGGCGGATGCGGGGTTCGACTGCCGCGATGCGTTCGCGCGTGATCGTCCTTGTGTCCGACATGATCTGCTCCTGTGGTGATTAGACCCCTACTTCAGCCAGTCGGGCAGCGAATCCAGACCAATCAGCTCGTCATAGGTCTGGCGCGGCCGCACGACATGGTAGCGGTCGCCGTCGACCAGCACTTCCGGTACCAGAAGCCTGGTGTTGTAGGTACCGGCCTGCACGGCGCCATAGGCGCCGGCCGTGGCGACGGCGATGAGATCGCCCGCCTTCAGCCGCGGCAGGTCGCGGTCGAGGCCGAGGAAGTCGCCGGTCTCGCAGACGGGTCCGACGATGTCGACCTTCGTCCGCGGCGTGGACGAGGGCTGCTGCACCACTGGCTTGATGTCATGAAAGGCGTCGTAGAGCGTCGGCCGGATCAGGTCGTTCATGGCGGCGTCGACGACCAGGAAGTTCTTGGCGTCGCCTTCCTTCACATAGATCACCTCGGAGACGAGGATGCCGGCATTGCCGACGATCAGCCGGCCGGGCTCGAACATCACCTTCAGGCCAAGGCGGGTGACGTGCTTCCTGACAATCTCGGCATAGGCATCGGGCAACGGCGGCGGGCTGTTATCGAGGCGATAGGGAATGCCAAGGCCGCCGCCGAGGTCGACATGGTCGATCGAATGCCCGTCGGCGCGCAGCACGCCGACCAGTTCGGCCAGCAGCGCGAAGGCGTCGTCGAAGGGCTGCAGCTCGGTGATCTGGCTGCCGATGTGGGTGTCGATGCCGGTCACCTTGATGCCGGGCAGTTCGGCCGCACGGGCATAGACCTGCCGGGCTCGCTGCCACGGGATGCCGAACTTGTTCTCGGCCTTGCCGGTCGAAATCTTCTTGTGGGTCTTGGCATCCACATCCGGATTGATGCGCAGCGAGACAGGCGCCACCTTGCCGAGCGCCGCCGCGCGTGCCGACAGCAATTCCAGTTCCGGCTCGGATTCGACGTTGAAGCAGAGGATGCCCGCCCCAAGGGCGAAGTCCATTTCCCGGGCAGTCTTGCCGACGCCGGAAAACAGGATCCTGTCGGCCGGAATGCCGGCGGCCAGGGCGCGGCGCATCTCGCCTTCCGACACCACGTCGGCGCCGGCGCCGAGCCGGCCAAGCGTCTTCAGCACAGCCTGGTTGGAATTGGCCTTCATGGCATAGCAGACAAGCGCGTCGAGGCCGGCAAAGGCCTCCTTGAAGACGCGGAAATGCCTGGTCAACGTCGCCGTGGAATAGCAGTAGAACGGCGTGCCGACTTCAGCGGCTATATTGGGGATCGCCACATCCTCGGCGTGGAGCACGCCGTCACGATAGTCGAAATGGTTCACGAGAAAAGCTTCCGGACGTTGGAGCTCGACGAGATCGGGTTGATGCCGTCGGCTTTAGAGCAATGGATCGAGGATGAACTTCCTGTCCTTGACCGGTTTCTCCGGCTCGGGCGGCACCGGCTGCTTGGCTTTCTCGGCATCCTTGCGCGCCTGCTCGGCCGCCTCATAGGGCGTGTCGAGGCCGGTCCTTCGGCCGCAGGCCGTGACGGCGACCATCGCCGCGAGCAGCGCCAGCGTCACCAAAATCCTGCCTCGGGTCATCGGTCCACCGTCTGAACTGTTTTCTGTGCTGCCGCTTTTAGCCGAGTTTTCAGCGCATTGCATCCCGGCAATTGTTTTGATGCATGTCGTTGTCCCAGTACCGCTGCACGCTTCTGGGCGACATGCATTAAGCCTTGGCCAGCCGCTTTTTCCAGTAGCGGATCTGCTTCCTCACTTCCGATGGCGCGGTGCCGCCGAAGCTGACGCGGCTCTTCACCGAATTCTGCACGGCAAGCACCGAGAAGATGTCATCGGTGATGCCTGGATGGATCGACTGAAGGTCCTCCAGCGAAAGCTTTTCCAGCCCGACCTTGTTCTCCTCGGCGAGCGCCACGGCGCGGCCGGTGACGTGATGCGCCTCGCGGAAGGGAAGGCTGAGATTGCGCACCAGCCAGTCGGCCAGGTCGGTGGCTGTGGTGTAGCCGGCGCCGGCCGCCTTCTTCATGGCGACGGCATTCACCGTCATGTCGCGCACCATGCCGGTGGTCGCGGCAATCATCAGGTCCAGCGTCTCGGCTGCGTCGAAGACCGCTTCCTTGTCCTCCTGCATGTCCTTGCCGTAGGTGAGCGGCATGCCCTTCATGACGGTCAGCAGGCCGACGAGGTGGCCGTTGATGCGGCCAGTCTTGCCGCGCACCAACTCGGCAGCGTCGGGGTTCTTTTTCTGCGGCATGATCGAGGAGCCGGTGGAGAAGGAATCCGACAGGCGCACGAAGCCGAACTGCGGCGTCGACCAGATGATGATCTCCTCGGCGAGCCGCGACAGATGCGTGCCGCAGATCGCCGCCATGGAAAGGAATTCGAGCGCGAAGTCGCGATCCGAAACGCTATCGAGCGAATTGCGCGTCGGCTCGCGAAAGCCGAGCGCCTTCGCCGTCATATGGCGGTCGATCCCAAAGCTGGTGCCGGCAAGGGCGGCCGCGCCCAGCGGGCTTTCATCCATGCGCTCGATGGCGTCCTCGACGCGCGAGAGGTCGCGGCCGAACATCTCGACATAGGCCATGCAATGGTGCCCGAAGGTCACCGGCTGCGCGGCCTGCATGTGGGTGAAGCCCGGCATGACCGTTGCCGCATGTTCTTCCGCGCGTTCGAGGAAAGCGGCGATCAGCTCCTTCAGCGCCCGCGCGACGCGCTGGCACTCCTGCTTGACCCAGAGCCTGAGGTCGACGGCCACCTGGTCGTTGCGCGAGCGCGCCGTGTGCAGCCGCCCCGCGGCCGGGCCGATCAGGTCGGCAAGGCGCGCTTCGACATTCATGTGGATGTCTTCCAGCCTCGTCGAGAACTCGAACGTGCCGGCCTCGATCTCTTTCAGGATCGTGTTCAGCCCGTGAGCGATTTTTTCTTGATCGGCCGCCGAAATAATGCCCGTTTGCGCCAGCATCTCGCTATGGGCGATCGATCCGCTTATGTCCTGGGCATAGAGTTTGCTGTCGAACCCGATCGATGCGTTGATCGCTTCCATGATCGCGGCCGGACCCGAGGCAAAACGTCCGCCCCACATCTGGTTGCTGGCCTTCTTGTCGCTCATCGCTATAACCCGTGCTCCGGAGCAGTATTGAAAATGGCAGACGGCAATAGATTTCTTATTCCGGCCCCGCGCCTCGTGTTTGCCGCCCTGGTGGCGGGCGTTCTGGCGGGCGCGGTCGCGGTATATGTCAGCGAGGGCGGTTCTGGCAACAATGCCCCCGTCAAGGTCGCCAAGGCCGACAGCAAGGACAACGTCGCCTGCGAGACCAAGGCCGCACGGGCCAAGGAGGTCGCGGCCAAGGCCGTCGGCCAGGTGGCGGCGCTGCAGCCGGCCGATCCGCCGCAATCGTTGAAGAGCCTTGCCTTCAACGGTCCCGACGGCAAACCGATGACGATCGCAGATCATGCCGGCAAGACGGTGCTGCTCAACCTGTGGGCGACGTGGTGCGCGCCGTGCCGCGCCGAAATGCCGGCGCTCGACGCGCTGCAGAAGGAAAAAGGCGGCAATGCCTTCGAGGTCGTGGCGGTCAATGTCGACACCGGCGACGACGCCAAGCCGAAGAAATTCCTCAAGGATATCGGTATCGAGACGCTTGGCTACTACCGGGATTCGACCATGGGCCTGTTCAACGAGGCGAAGACGCGCGGCCTGGCGCTCGGCCTCCCCGTCACGATGCTGATCGATGGCGAAGGCTGCCTGATCGCGCATATGAACGGTCCCGCCGAATGGTCGAGCCCGGATGCCAAGCGGCTGGTGGAAGCAGCGCTTGCGCCCTGATCCCAGGTGACGGTCAGTTCGAGCGTAGCGCGGCGGCCGGCTGAAGCATCAGGATGCTGCCGCCGCGAGCGCTGACGCTGCGGTCGTTGGCCGCCGGCGTCGGAATCCCCGTCAGGTCGCCGAACGCCTCGATCGGGCCCGGGCGGCCGAGATAGTAGCCCTGGCCGATCTCGCAGTCCTCGGCGTCGAGGAAACGCAATTCGTCCAGGGTCTCAACGCCTTCGGCCAGAACCGGCAGGCCAAGGCCGCGTCCCAATCCGAGCACGGCACGCACGATCGCCGCGATCTGGCCGTTCCTGTCGACCGATTTGATGAAGGATCCGTCGATCTTGATCTTGTCGAACGGGAAGGCGCGCAGGTTGGACAGCGATGAGTAACCGGTGCCGAAGTCGTCCATGGCGACGCGCACGCCAAGCGCCTTGACCTGGCGCAAGGTCGCAAGCGCCCTTGGCATGTCCTTGATGAGCGCCGTCTCGGTCACCTCGAGCTCGAGCCGGCCGGCAGCCAGGCCGGACCGCAGCAGGACCTCATGCACCTTGCCGCTGAAATTCGGATTGTGGAGCTGAACCGCGGACACGTTGACGGCGATCATCAGGGGATTTCTCCAACGTGCGGCCTCTTCGCAGGCCGTCGCCAGAACCCATTCGCCGATCTGGGCGATGGTGCCGCTGTCCTCGGCCACCGGGATGAAGACCGAGGGCGGGATGTCGCCGCGTTCGGGATGGCGCCAGCGGATCAAGGCTTCGAAGCCGATCATCCGGCCGCTGCTGATCTCCTTCTGCGGCTGGTAGACAAGGCGGAACTCGCCGCGCGCGATGGCATGGCGCAAGTCGTGCTCCAGGACGCGGCGGTCGCGCGCCTCGGCGCCCATCGCGGCTTCGAAATAGCGGTAGGTGTCCTTGCCCTCGGCCTTGGCGCGGTAGAGCGCCGTGTCCGCATGGCTGACAAGCGCCGCCTCTTCGTCGGCGTCCTGCGGGCAAAGCGCGATGCCGATGCTGGCCGAGACCAGGCCGCCGGCGGGCGACAGTTGGTTCTCCTCGCGCAGGGCAGCGAGCACGGCCTCGGCGATGCGGCCAGCGGCCCGGGGATCGGGAAGGTTCGGGGCGATAATGGCGAATTCGTCGCCGCCAAGGCGCGCCAGCATCTGTCCATGGCGAAGCACGCGCGAGGCGCACTGCGCGACTTTCTGCAGCATGGCATCGCCGGCGGCATGGCCGAAGAGGTCGTTCACCTCCTTGAACCGGTCGAGATCGAGAAGCATTAGCGCCAGCTGGCCATTCGCGCCGCTGCCGCCCGCCGCGGCTATCTCTGCCTCCAGCCTGGTGGCGAAGTTGCGGCGGTTGGCGAGCCCGGTGAGCGGATCGAAATGCGCCAGGCGAAGGATTTCCTGCTCGGCCTTCCTGCGTTCGCGGATGTCGCGCACGGCGATGACATCGTGGGGCTTGCCGCAATAGTCGATGCTTCGCGAGATCAGTTCGACAGGTATCCGGGCTCCGTCGCGGCTGTATAGCTCGGCTTCCTGGGGTTGGCCGTTGCCGCTCGCGATGCCCGACGCGATGCGTGCTCCAAACAGGTCATCGAGCATCATCCTGTTCAGCGTGGCGCTGGCAATACCGCTCAACGCAGCGATGCTGTCGTTTGCACTGACGATGCGGTTGCCGTCGCAGACGATTAGCCCCTCCACGGCCGCATTGGCCAGGCCATGCATGCGCTCGGCTTCGGCCCGGTGGCGGCGGAAGCGAAGGTCGATCCAGAGCGCTGTTGCCGAGAGCACGAGGATGATCAGGCTCGCCGCCGCGGCGGCCAGGGCCTGCGATGTCGGTTCGATGGTGAATTGAGAGATCTCGATCGACGAGTCCGGGTAGATCGAGACGGCCGCCATGGCGATGAAATGCAGGGTGCAGATCGCTAGCGTCAAAAGGATCGCGGCGGCTACCGTCCCCAGGGTCGACGGGCGTCGCAGCACGACAAGCATCGACAGCGCGGCGAGCGTCAGGCCCGCCACCAGCGAGACGGCGACGAGCAGCGGGTTCCATATGATCCTGCCCTGAACCTCGAACGCGGCCATGCCAGTGTAGTGCATGGTGGCGATGCCGGTGCCGAGCACGACGCCACCGACGAGGGTGTAGTCGATGCCGCGCCGCACCGTCGCGATCCACATTCCCGCCGCCGTCAGGATGACGGAAGCGGCCAGCGAGAGCGCCGAAAGTTCGGCATCGTAGGCGTTGGGTATTCCCGGCGTGAAGGCGATCATGGCGATGAAGTGTGTCGCCCATATGCCGAAGCCGGTCGCGGTGGCCGCGATCAGCAGCCATGCATAACGGTTTCGATTGGTCGACT
Source organism: Mesorhizobium sp. (assembly GCF_024509055.1). Classification (GTDB taxonomy): domain Bacteria; phylum Pseudomonadota; class Alphaproteobacteria; order Rhizobiales; family Rhizobiaceae; genus Mesorhizobium. Next base: position 84,688 of record NZ_JANINM010000482.1, read on the forward strand.
GATCGACATGTCGAAGAAGATTGACGGCGGAGAAAGACGAGATCCCGCAAATGAGCGCCGCAAGCGCGACCAATCTCAGATCATGCTCGTGCACGATACAATTATAGACGGTCAGCATCTTGCTTCACCCGATCTTCACGCGTCAATCAAGGGCAACGAGAACGATTAGAGCCTGATGGCTGAAGAATCGCTTATTGCACCTGCAACCGACACGTGCTTGTCAGGTTGTGCATTTCTAGGCCGTGTCTGTTTCTTGCGGCACGGAAGGCTATTGTTATTTTAAACCTACTGTGACGACCAATGCATCGTGATCGGAGCTCGGGCTGCCGTCGGGCAAAATCGCCGGCAGAGTGGCCTGGGCGCTTGCCGCAAGGCCTCGGGTGAAGAACCAGTCGACACGGCCGACCGGCGTCGGATCGCCGGCCGCGCGCCGCTGCGTCGGCCGGTCGAGCGTATTGGCATCGCGCCAGTCGTAGCCGCGCTCAGCCATGACCGCGAAGAGGGGCTCGTGGCGGTCGGGGCATATCAGCCGGTCCGGTTCGGCGGCAATGCGCTTTAGCCACGCGGCCGGGTCGTCATTGCGTTCCGGATAGGTGGCGGTCAGCGTGTTGAAATCGCCGCCGATCAGCACCGGCGCGTCCGCGTCATATCTTTCGATGGCGTCGAGCAGGTTGCGCGTCTGATCGACGCGGCCGGCGGGGTCGGTGCGGTTTTCGAGATGCGCCGAGACGACGGTGACCCGGCGGTCGCCGATCATCACCTGGCCGCCAAGCGCCATACGGCCACCGATACGCGGCTGGCCGTGCTCCGGCAGGAACCAGGCGCCGGCAGCGTCCAAGCGAACCAGAAACGGTCGCAGCAGTGGGATAGCGCTGGTTATGGCGTTGCCGTGAAAGCCTTCGGCATTCTCTGCCGTTCCATTCGCCACCTGCTCCGTCTCGTTGCCGTTGCCCAGCTCGAGGAACTCGACGCCGTAGGCAAAGGCGTGGCCGAGGCTTTCGGCAAGCCGGCTCAGCGGATGGCCGTTGCCGGAGCGCGCCATACCCTTGTCGACCTCCGACAGCAGAACGACATCCGCCCTCTGGTCGGCAATCGTTGCAGCAATGGCATCGATATGGCGGAGCCGCTCGACGTTCCAGGCGATCACGGTCAGGCTCTCTCCGGCATTCTCGCGCGACGCCTTGCCGCCGATCTCAATTTCGCCCAGTGCTGGCGTCGCGGCGGCATGGCGCAGATGGGTCGCGCTGTCGCGGGCGCCGTCCCGCATCGCCCGCCGCTCTGCAAGGGGCACATGTGTCAGTTGCGGGACCAGCATGCCGTGCATCCATTTAGCCGGTTAATCACAAGGTCTTTACGCCGTCCTCCGGCACCCTAGCTACCTAGAGCGCCGATGTGACGTTTTCATGCAGGCGAGACCACCGAAAGGGAGGAGCGACCGGCCGTCCATAAGGCCTGGCTAACGAGCCTGGAGCAACAACAGAACTGTCACATACCTTCTCTAAGAGAGCGGGCCAAGGACTTGCGCAAGACCCTTGTCACCAGTCATTTTAAGAGGGAAAAATTATGACGATCATCAAGCGGGGCCTCACTGCCCTTGCCGCCGGCGCGCTCAGCGCAGCTCTCGCGGTGCCTGCCGTCGCGGAGCCGGTCAAGTTCGATTTCTGGTTCGGCCTTTCGGGCGATCTCGCCCGCGTCGTCGACACGCTGTGCAAGAATTTCAATGCCTCGCAGTCCGACTATGAGGTCGTGTGCACCAGCCAGGGCAATTACGACGCCACGCTGCAGAACACGATCGCCGCTTTCCGCGCCGGCAAGCAGCCCACCGTCGTCCAGGTCTACGACGTCGGCACCGCCACAATGATGCTGTCGGGCGCCTACAAGCCCGCCGACAAGCTGATGGAAGAAAACGGCTACAAGATCGATTACGCCGATTATTTCCCGGGCATCGCCCGCTACTATGCGACCTCGAAGGGCGAGATGCTGTCCTTCCCGTTCAACTCGTCGACGGCGCTGATGTACTGGAACAAGGACGCCTTCGCCAAGATCGGCAAGACCGAGGCGCCGAAGACCTGGGAAGATGTCGGCGCCGACCTCAAGGCCATGAAGGACGCCGGCTATGATTGCCCGATGGCCATCAACATCTCGGCCAACGAAAGCTGGCAGCTGATGGAGCAATTCTCGGCGCTGCACAACCAGCCGATTGCGACCAAGAACAACGGCTATGACGGTCTGGACGCCCGTCTCGAGGTCAACAAGACCAAGTTCGTCCAGTACGTCTCCGATCTCAAGAAGTGGTATGACGCGGGCCTCATCAAGATCAAGTCGAAGGATCTCGGTCAGGACATGGTGCAGGCCTTCGCGACAGGTACCTGCCAGGTCATCCTCACCTCTGTCGGCGACCATGGCACGGTGGGCCGTACGCAGAAGGAAGGCATGAAATGGGATGTCGCCGAATTGCCGGTCTATGCCGGCACCGAGCGCAAGAATTCGCTGGTCGGCGGCGCTTCGCTGTGGGTGCTGTCCGGCAAGTCGGACGCCGAATACAAGGGCGCCGCCGCCTTCCTCAACTTCATCCACGACCCCAAGACCGCTTTGTTCTGGTCGACCAACACCGGCTATATCCCGGTGACCAAGTCCGGCTTCGACTTCATGAAGTCCGACGGCTTCTACGACAAGGCGCCCTACAAGGGTCGTGAAGTGGCGATCGAAAGCCTGACCGCTTCCGAGCCGACCGAGATCACCCGCGGCGTGCGCCTCGGCAACTTCACCCAGATCCGCGCCGAGTTCGGCACGCAGATGCAGGCGATCTTCGCCAACAAGGTCACCGTGCAGCAAGGCCTTGATGCGCTGGTGAAGAACGGCGATGCGATCCTGGAGCGCTTCCAGCAGACCTATCCGGGTAAGACCCTGCCCTGATCCCGGATAGCGGAACGGCCGCCCGCCGAGATTCGACGGGCGGCCATTTCATATCTAGGGTCACCAAGAGAGCGGTTCAGCGACATCGGCGGATCGATGGAAAAACGCGTCACTTTCTCAAGATGGACGATCGGTATCCTTTTCGCGGTGCCGCAGCTCCTGCTGATCTTCACCTTCTTCTACTGGCCGGCGGGGCAGGCGGTTTACTGGTCGCTGACCTTGCAACAGCCCTGGGGCGGCGGCAACATCTGGGTTGGCCTCGACAATTTCCGCTCAATCCTGTCCAACGCGGATTATTGGAATTCGATCACCGCCAGTCTTGTCTTCGCCGGGATCAGCACCGGCCTTGCGATGTTCATCGCGCTCGTGCTTGCCGCCCTGACCGATCGACAGCTTGCCGGCTCATGGCTGTATCGCGTGGTGCTTATCTGGCCCTACGGCATCGCCGCGCCGGCGCTGGCGCTGGCGTTCCGCTTCATCCTGGCGCCTGAAGCCGGCTTCATGGCCGTCGTAAACCATTTCTGGCCCGGCCTGTGGGATCCGGGCCTCGATGGTGCGGACGCCATGGCCTCCATCATCATCGCCTTTTCGTGGAAGTATGTCGGTTATAACTTCATATTCTTCCTCGCCGCTTTCCAGGCCATACCGCGCTCGCTGATCGAGGCGGCGGCGATGGACGGTTCGGGCGTCATCAGGCGCTTCTGGGATATCCAGTTCCCGCTGATCACGCCGACGATTTTCTTCCTGCTGGTCATCAATATCACCGAGAGCTTCCAGGACTCGTTCGGCATCGTCGACATCATGACCGCCGGCGGGCCTGCGAACGCGACCAATCTGATGGTCTACAAGATCTATTCCGACGGCTTCAAAGGCCTCGATTACTCCGGCGCCGCCGCGCAGAGCATCATTCTTATGGTGCTGATCATCGCGCTCACCATTGTCCAGTTCCGCTTCATCGAGCGGCGCGTGCACTATCGTTGAGGCGAGCATGGTCGAGCGCACTCCGATCCTCAACTTCTTCACGCATCTGATCCTGTTCGCCGGCTTCGTGTTTTGCGTGGCGCCGTTCGTCATCGTGGCGATCGCCGCCTCGCACAACCTCAAGGACGTCAACGACGTGCCGATGTCGCTGCTGCCCGGCAGCGATTTCTGGGTCAACATCAAGACGGCATGGACGACCGCCGATCTCGGCCCGAAGCTGTTCAACTCCTTCATAATGGCGTTCGGTGTCGCCGCGGGAAAGGTGATCATCTCGGCGCTCACCGCCTTCTCGATCGTCTATTTCCGCTATCCCGGCCGCACGCTGATGTTCTGGCTGATCTTCATCACGCTGATGCTGCCGCTCGAAGTGCGCATCGTGCCGACCTATGCGGTGGTCGCCAACGTGCTTGAGCCCTACCAGGCGATCCTGGATCTGACGGGGCTTTCCTGGCTGATCCAGAAGATATCGGGGGTTCAGGTCCAGCTCAGCCTGGGACTGCTCAATTCCTACAGCGGTCTGATCCTGCCGCTGGTCGCCACTGCGACCGGTACCTTCCTCTACCGCCAGTTCTTCCTGACTGTGCCGGACGAACTGACCGAGGCAGCGCGCATGGACGGCGCCGGCCCTCTGCGGTTCTTCATCGATGTGTTGCTGCCGCTATCACGGAACAATATGGCGGCGCTCGGCACCATCATGTTCCTGTGGGCCTGGAACCAGTATCTTTGGCCGCTCCTTATCACCACGGATCAGTCGCATGCGATGGCGGTAACGGAACTCAAGCAGCTGATCCCGAATGTGGGCGGGGCGCCGGAATGGCACATCGCCATGGCGGGCACGCTCATCATCATGCTGCCGCCGCTGATCGTCGTGGTGCTGATGCAGCGCTGGTTCGTGCGCGGGCTGATCGCCACCGAAAAATAAGGAGACGAAAAAATGGCCTCCATCACCATCCGCGGCGTCAAGAAGAACTACGCCAAGACGCAGGTCGTGCACGGCGTCGACCTCGACTTCGCGTCCGGCGAATTCGTCGTCATTCTGGGACCGTCCGGCTGCGGCAAGTCCACGCTCTTGCGCATGATTGCCGGGCTGGAAGAAATTTCCGAAGGCACGATCGCCATCGACGGCACGGTGGTCAACAAGCTGGAGCCGCGCGAGCGCGGCTGCGCCATGGTGTTCCAGAACTATGCGCTCTATCCGCATATGAGCGTGGCGCAGAACATCGGCTATTCGCTGAAGGTCGCCGGCGTCCCCGCCGCCGAGCGCAACCAGCGAATCCAGGCGGTCGCCCGAGTCCTGGAACTGGAGAATCTGCTCGACCGCAAACCGATGGCTTTGTCCGGCGGACAACGCCAGCGCGTCGCCATGGGCCGCGCCATGATCCGTGAGCCCAAGGTTTTCCTGTTCGACGAGCCGCTCTCCAATCTCGACGCCAAGCTGCGCGTGCAGATGCGCTCCGAAATCCGCAAGCTGCACAGGCGGCTGAGTGCGACCTCCGTCTTCGTCACCCACGACCAGGTCGAGGCGATGACGCTGGCCGACAGGCTGGTGGTGATGAATGGCGGCCGCGTCGAGCAGGTCGGCACGCCGGCGGAAGTCTACAGCAGGCCGGCGAGCCGTTTCGTGGCGACCTTCGTTGGCGCGCCGGCCATGAACATGCTCGAAGGCATGGTCACGCTCGATGGCGTTTCGCTGCTCGGCGGCAGCCGCAAGCTCAATGTCTCGCGCGCCGGCCTGCAGGTCGGTTCCAAGGTCGCGGTTGGCGTCCGGCCGGAGGCCGTGCGCATGGTGGCGCCTGGAACGCCGGGCGCGCTCGAAGCCACCGTCGACCTCGTCGAGGAGCTGGGCGCGGGGCGGGTGATCTATGTCGATCTCGACGGTGCGCCGTTCTCGGTGGTGACCTCGGAGGCCGTCCATCCCGAACCGGGCAGCGCGATCGGCCTGCAGTTCGCGGGCTCCGACCTGCACTTCTTTTCTTCCGAAACCGGCGGGCGACTTGATGTGTTCAAGGCTTCGGTGCCGGAACCGGCGCTGTAAGCCGTTGGCCGGCAGCCGATTTTTACAAGCTTGATTGAGGGTTCAGGGAATGAAGATCATCCAGGTCACCGACGTCCATCTCGGCCGTCGGGGTGAAATCCGCTATGGCGCCAACCTGCATGAACGGCTCGATCGCTGCGTCGACCACATTAATACCCGCCATGGCGATGCGACGCTGTGCGTCTTCACCGGCGACCTGACCGAGGCCGGCGAAGCCGAAAGCTATGCCGACCTGAAATCGGCGCTCGGCCGCCTTACCGTGCCTTACCGGCTGCTGCCCGGAAATCACGACCGGCGCGCCAACCTGATCGCAGCCTTTCCCGACAATCCGATCGACGACAACGGCTTCGTGCAATCGGCCTTCGATACGCCGGAAGAACGGCTGCTTTTCCTAGACAGCCTGGCGGAAGGCCGCGTCACCGGGGAATTGTGCGACAACCGGCTCGCCTGGCTGGACGCGCGCCTTGCCGAGGCAGCGGGCAGGGCGGCCTATATCTTCCTGCACCATCCGCCGGTCGAACTCGGCCTGACGCTTCTCGATCCGCTCGGCCTCGAACGGCCGCGACGCTTCCTTGACCTGCTCGCCCGCCACGGCAATGTCCGGTACATCTTTTTCGGCCATGTCCACCGCGACATCGCCGGCACGGTGGACGGCATCCCGTTTTCCGCGCAACGCGGCCTGCATGCCCGCTTCATGCTCGACCTCGTCGGCGACGAGGTGGTCGAACAGGCGCCGCCCGCCTATTCGATCGTCCTGATCGACGGTGCTCGCGTCGTCATCCACAGCTGCGATTTCCTGGAGAACTGGCCGCTGTGGTCGCCGGCGACCGGCGAGCGCGTGCGGTAGCAGCAACGTTCAGGGGAAGACATGCGCCTTGCCGGAGACGGTGAGGCGCACGATCTCGCCGATCGCCGGCGCGTCCATGCCGGTTCTGCGCAGGATCAGTGGCGTGTTGCCGATCGCCGCGGCGTCCGGCGGATCAGGGTTGTTGAGCAGCCGCACCGCGACCGTGCAGATCGAGCCGGCGAACTCGCAGTCGGTGACTTCGCCGAACAGCATGTCGGGCGTCCCCGACATGCCTTCGCGCGAGGTCCGCTTCAGCATTATCTGCTCCGGCCGCAGCATGATGCGGGCGACGTCGCGCCGCTCGCGCGTGTCGACGCCAATGCGGCCGAGCGGCGAAATGGCGAAACCGTCGGCGATCTTGGCCGGCACGATGATGGCGTCGCCGAGGAACTCGGCAACCATCCGATCCCGCGGCTGGAAGTAGAGCTCGCGTGGCGTGCCAACCTGCGAGAACAGCCCATCGCGCATCACCGCGACCTGGCTGGCGAAGGACAGCGCCTCGGCCTGGTCATGCGTGACCAGGATGGTGGTGATGCCCGCCATTTCCAGGAGCTCGGCGACCGCCTTGCGCATCGAGGCGCGCAAGCCGGTGTCGAGGGCCGAGAACGGTTCGTCGAGCAGCATCAGCCTGGGCTTCATGGCCATGGCGCGGGCAAGCGCGACACGCTGCTGCTGGCCGCCGGAGAGCTGGTGCGGACGCCGTTTCAGGATCGCCTTGTCGAGGCCGACCGTGTAGGCGAGCTCGACAATGCGCTCCATGCGCTTGTCCTCGCCGCGCGGCATGCCGAAGCCGATGTTGTCGGCGATGCTCAGATGCGGGAACAAGGCGCCGTCCTGCGCGACGATGCCGATGCCGCGGCGATGCGCCGGCACCGCGGCGCCGCCATTGGCGAGCACGTTGCCGTCGAGCGCGATGCGGCCGCTGTCTGGCGCCTCGAAGCCGGCGATGAGCCTGAGCAAGGTGGTCTTGCCGCAGCCCGACGGGCCGACGATCGCGGTGCGGCTGCCGCTTTCCACCTTCAGGTCGACGCCGGCGAGGGCCGCCACCCGGCCGTAGTGCTTTGCCACGCCGCTGAGTTCGAGGAAGCTCATCGTCCGGCCATCCGCTTCGACTGGACGTAGAGCAGCCAGGTCATCGGCAGCGACATGGCCACCATGATCAGCGCATAGGGCGCGGCGGAAGCGTAGTCGATCTCGCCGCTGTAGGACCAGAACGCCATCGCCAGCGTGCGGGTGCCGTTGGGCGCCAGCATCTGGGTGGCCGTCAATTCATTGGTGATGCCCAGCGCCACCATCGCCATGCCGGCCGCGGCCCCAGGCGCCGAAAGCCGGATCGTCGTCGACCACAGCGCCCTGAGCGGCGGGCGACCGAGGCTCGACGCGGCGCGCTCGAGCTCCACGGGCGCCTGCGCGATCGAGGCGCGCAGGCTGACAAGCGCGCGCGGCAGGAACATCAACGCATAGCCGAACAGGATGGTGAAGAGCGTCTGGTAGAGGGGCAGGGCGACGCGCACGGTGATGGTGACCAGCGCCAGCGCGATGACGACGCCCGGCAGCGCGCCGACAATGTAGTTGCAGCCTTCGAGCAAGCGCTGCAGGCGTCCCGGCGCGCGGATCGAGACCCATGCCATCGGCATGGCGGCGACGGTGGCGAGCAGCGCGCCGGCGATCGCCAGGAACAATGTCTGGCCGAGCGCCAGGCTTATCTCGTCCCAGCGCCAGACATCGGCGCCGCCGGCGAGCAGCCAGCGGCCGACGGTGACGAAGGGCACGCCGAGCGAAAGCAGCGCGGTGGCGGCGGGCAGGGCCAGGCAAGGCAGCGTGGCGCGGCCGAGCCGGAGGCGCTGCTGCTTGCGCGCGGCGCCTGAGCCGACCCTGGCATAGCGCTCTTCGCCGCGCACGACCACCTCGAGCGCCAGCAGCACGAAACAGCAGGCGACGAGCACGGCGGCAAGCATGTTGGCGGCCGGGCCGTTGAAGGTCGACTGGAACTGATCGACGATCGCGGTGGTGAAGGTATCGAAGCGGATGAAGACGTAAAGACCGTATTCGGCGAGCAGATGCAGGCCGACCAGCAGCGAGCCGCCGCAGATGGCCAGCCGCAACTGCGGCAGCACGACGCGCGCGAAGACCCGCCACGGGCCGAGGCCGAGGGCGGCCGCGGCGTCTTCCAGCGCGGGATCGAGTCGGCGCAGCGCCGCAGAGACAGGCAGGTAGAGGAACGGGAAGTACGCGATGACGGAGACGAGGACGCCTGCCCAGAGCCCATGCAGGCCGGGCACAAGGCTGATCCAGGCGTAGCTGTGTACGAAGGCGGGGATTGCGAGCGGGGCCACCGACAGCCAGGACCAGAGGCGGCTGCCGGGCAGGTCGCTGCGCTCGGTCAGCCAGGCCAGCGCCACCGACAGCGCGATGGCGATCGGGACCGACACCGCCACCAGGAGGATGGTGTTGACCAGGAGGTCGCCGACACGGGGGCGAAAGATCAGCGCTACCACGGTTTCCCAGCCGGTCTGGATCGCGACCCAGACGATGAAGGCGAGCGGCAGCAGCGCAAGCAACGAAACCATAGCCGCGGCAAGCAGGACCCAGGGCATGGGCCGGCGGCCATGCCGTCCGGTGACCGGCAAGCCCGTGGGCGAAAGGTCGATCGCGGATCGCATCAGGCGGACTGCCGCCCCGCAGCCACCGCCCGGCGCGAGCAATTTGATGAGCCGCGGACGCGGCTGGAAGCGCAGCCGATGGTCATCGACGAAGCCATCTCCAAAAACAGAACGCTCCCGCGGAAAGCGAATTCCCGCGGGAGCACGGTCGGTTGCCCTTTTAGGACGAACGCGAACTAAAGCAAGCCGGCTTGCGTCATCAGGTCGATGACCTTCTTGGAGTTCAGCGTCGCCGGGTCGACTTTCGGCGCCTGCAGGTCGGCCAGCGGCACCAGCTTCGGGTTGGACTCGTCGCCCTTGCCGACGGCATATTCATACGAGGTGCCGGTCTTCAGCACCTCCTGGCCGGCCTTGCCCGTCACCCATTTCAGGAAGGCCTGGGCCTCCTTCTGATGCTTGCTCGAGGCCAGCACGCCGCCGCCGGAGACCGAGACGAACGCGCCCGGATCCTGGTTCTTGAAATAGTGCAGGGCGACGTGCTTGCTGTTCTCGCCGGTCTTGGCCTGATCGCCGAAATAGTAATAGTGGTAGATCACGCCGCCCTCGATCTCGCCGGTATTGACCGCCTTCATCACGGTGCTGTTGCCCTTGTAGGCGGTGAAGTTCGCCTTCATGGCCTTCAACCAGTCGGCGGTGGCGGCATCGCCCTTTAGCTGGAGCAAAGCGCTGACGATGGCCTGGAAATCGGCGCCCGACGGCGAGGCGGCCCAGCGGCCCTTCCAACTCGGATCGGCGAGGTCGAGCAGCGACTTGGGCAACTGGTCTTCCTTCAGCTTGTCCTTGTTGTAGGCAAAGACGGTGCTGCGGGCAGCGACGCCCACCCACTTGCCGCTCGACGGCTGGTACTCCTGAGGCACCTGGGCCAGCGTGTCGGCGTCGACTGGCGAAAACAGGCCGGCCGCTTCGACCAGCGCCATGGCCGGCGAGTTCTCGGTGAGGAACACATCGGCCGGCGAAGCGGCGCCCTCGGCGACGATCTGGTTGGAGAAGTCGCTGTCACCGCCATTGCGCAGCGTGACCTTGATGCCAGTTTCCTTCGTGAAACCCTTCGCCCATTCCTTGGCGAGGCTCTCATGCTGGGCGTTGTAGACGACGATGCCACCGTCCTCCGCCATCGCCGCATTGGCGGCTAGGCCGAGCGCGAGCACCGTCGCGCCGGCGAGTGTCGAAAGGGTAAATTTCATGAGTGTCATCCTCATTTCCGGGGACTGGGGTTCAGGCACGGCTCCTCCTACCAATACCTGATTGTCATAGTCAACATTATCGGGTGCTTCAATCCGTCGCCGAGCCGCAAACTTTCGTGACTTCACGGCAATTTCGCTTGGACATTATTTCGCCGGCCACGTAACAAACCAGGGCCGAGATGCGAAACATCGGGGGTAAACTCTTGTGACCGGCAAGGACGAGGCTGAGCTCTCCGGGCTGCTCAGGGCCGCGATCGCGGGAGATGAAAGGGCTTATGCCGACTTTCTGCATCGGATAGCGGCTCTCGTTCGCGGCTTCGTCCGGCGCAAGATCGTCCAGGGCGGGGTCGACCCCGAAGATGTCGTGCAGGAAACCTTGCTGGCCATCCATGTGAAACGTCACACCTGGCGCGTCGACGCGCCGGTCTTGCCGTGGGTCTATGCGATCGCCCGCTTCAAGCTGATCGATGCGTTCCGCAGGCGCGGTCGGCGCATCGAGGTCGAGATCGACCAGATCGCAGATACTTTCGCCGAACCGGAAACGGAGACGGTCAGCGAGCGCGACGTCACCAGGGCCCTGGACGGGCTGCCGCCGGCGCAGCGCTCGGTGGTCTCGTCGATCTCGGTCGACGGCCATTCGATCGGCGAAACAGCGGCCAAGCTCGGCATCAGCGAGACGGCGGTCAGGGTATCGCTGCATCGCGGCCTCGCCGCTATCGCCAAAAGATTTGGACGACAGTGACATGAGAACTGACGATCTCATAAAGGCGCTCGACGCCGATGCCAAAAGCAAGGCGATGCCGCTCGGCAGGGCCTGGTGGCTGGCCGTCGGCGTGGCGGTGGTGATCGCGGCGGCCGTCTTCTTCATGACCATCGGTCCGCGCCCCGACATCATGCCGGCCATGCATACGATGCGCTTCATGTCGAAATTCGTCTTCACGCTCGTGCTCGCCGCCAGCGCCTTTACCTTGATCCGGGCGCTGTCGGTGCCCGGCGCGGCGACCGGACGGGCCATGCGCTGGATGCTCGCTGCGCCTGTGCTGGTGATCGTCGCGGTAATCCTGGAGCTGTTCGTGGTGCCCGAGGCCGACTGGGGCCGACGAATGGTCGGCTCCAACATGATGATCTGCATGAGCTTCATCCCGCTGATCGGCATCGGCCCGCTGGCGATCTTCCTTGGCATGCTGCGCTATGGCGCGCCGACCAGGCCGGTGCTTTCGGGCGCGGTCGCTGGCCTGCTCGCCGGCGGCCTGGCGGCAACCTTCTATGCCGCGCATTGCTTCGACGATTCGCCGCTGTTCGTGGCCACCTGGTACACGATCGCAATCGCCTTCCTGACCCTGCTCGGGGCGATCGGCGGGCGGCTTTTCGTGCGCTGGTAGGTTTGCACACTGATCCTTAATCATGCCGGCAATTGTTTGCCGGTTAGCGGACCAGCGCCCGTCGCCCGAGCAACCTTTCCTTAAAATCGATCCGCCAAGGGTTGTACCAGCGTGCATTGCGGATTGGGGTGGATCGCAGTTTGACGTGGTTCGATTGGAAAGGCCCCCGGGCCGGCAGGCGCGCCGCGCTGGTGCTGACAGCGGTCGGGCTGGTTGCCCTGGCGGCGTCGGTGCTGTTGCCTGCCCTGGAGCTCGGCACGAATGCGCTGAAACTCTGCCTGCAGATATCCGTCGCGGTCACAGCCGTCACCCTGTTCGTCTCGGCACTGTTCATCCACAGGATGATCGAAGACCGCCGGCAGATCGCCGAAAGCGAGCAGCGCTTCCGGCGCGCCATGGAGGATTCTGCGATAGGCGTTGCCATCGTCGGCCTCGACGGCCGGATAATCCAGGCGAATGCCGCTTTCGCTGACATGCTCGGCTACGACCGCGCTGAAATCGAGACATTGACCTTCTTCCAGATCACGCATCCTGAGGACCTACAGATCGGTCGCGAGACGATGATGAGCCTGAAGGAAGGGATGATCCACTCCTTCCATTTCGAGAAACGCTACCTGCGCAAGGACGGCACGCCGGTCTGGGCGCAACTCGCCGGCTCTGTCATCCGCGACGAGGATACCGGCAAGCCGCTCTATCTCGTGTCGCAGATCGAAGACATCGATGCCCGCAAGCAGGCCGAGACGCGTATCGCCGAAGCGGAGACCCGCTGGAACTTTGCGCTTACCAGCGCCGGACAGGGTGTATGGAGCTTCGACCTGCGCAAGGGCGGCACGACCTATTCCGGGACCTGGGTGAAGATGCTCGGCTACGCGGAAGGCGAGCTTGATGGCGATCCGGACCGCTGGCTGACGATGATCCACCCGGACGACCGCGAGCGCGTCGCCGAGGCCGACCGGGCGCATCTTGCAGGCGAGACACCTTTCTTCGAGGCCGAATTCCGGATGCGTCACAAGGACAGCCATTGGATCTGGATCCTCGACCGCGGCAAGGCGATCGAACGCGACGCCGAGGGCCGGCTGATCCGGGCCATCGGCAGTCTGACCGACATCACGCAAAGCAAGGAGGCCGAAGCGCGTCTCATCGTCTCGGCGGCCATGCTGGCCGACGAGAAGGAGCGGCTGAAGGTAACATTGCAGTCGATCGGCGACGCTGTGATCTGCACCGATGCCGCCAACCGCGTCACTTTCATGAACCCGGTCGCCGAAAAGCTGACTGGCGTTGCCGCCGACGGGGCGCTTGGCAAGGTGCTAGGCCATGTCTACTGGGCGGTCGACGAGGAAACCGGGCAACGGATCGGGCTGACGCGTCCTTCGGCCGGTGACCGCCATCACAGCGACCAGAATAGCCGCGCCGTGCTCATCCGGCGCGACGACACCCGCTGCAGCATCCGCCAGATGGTGTCCTCGATCATCAACGACCGCAACGAGTTCTGCGGGCTGGTCATCGTCTTCCAGGATTTCACCGACGCACGCGCCCTGCAGCGCCAGCTTGCATATGCCGCCGCGCATGACGCGCTGACCGGGCTCGCCAACCGCTCGAGCTTCATCCGCGCCATGGAGGAGATGGTCGATCTGTGCCGTCTTAACGGTGGCGAGCACCAGTTCATGTTCGTCGACCTCGATCACTTCAAGGCGGTCAACGACACCGGCGGTCACGCAGCGGGCGATGCGCTGCTGAAGCGCGTCGCGGACGCGATTCGGGACGTGCTAGGGCAGGACGATATCGTGGCGCGCCTCGGCGGTGACGAGTTCGCCGTTATCCTGAAGTCAGCCGCGCCGGCAAGGGGAGCAGACGCGGCGCGCTCGATCATCGACGCGATCCGCAACCTCAACTTCAGCTGGGATGGCCGCCCACATGCGATCGGCGCCAGCATCGGACTTGCGCCGATCCGCTCCGACAGCGGCGAAGCGGACGAAATCATCGCCCGCGCCGACGCCGCCTGCTATGCAGCCAAGGCGGCCGGCCGCGGATGCGTTTCCGCGGCGCCGGAAGGACAAGCCGGCGACCTCATCAAAACTGCGCCTCTCGCCGCGGCGTCCTGAGCACAGGCCACGGCGAAGAGTGGTTCAGCGCGTCGGCACCGGGTGGTCGCCGCGATAGTCGTAGAAGCCGCGGCCCGTCTTGCGGCCGAGCCAGCCGGCCTCGACATATTTCACCAGCAGCGGGCAGGGCCGGTATTTGGAATCCGACAGGCCCTCGTGAAGCACCTGCATGATCGACAGGCAGGTGTCGAGGCCGATGAAGTCGGCGAGCTGCAGCGGACCCATCGGGTGGTTGGCGCCGAGCCGCATGGCGGTATCGATGGCGTCGACGGTGCCGACGCCCTCGTAGAGCGTGTAAATCGCCTCGTTGATCATCGGCAGCAGGATGCGGTTGACGATGAAGGCCGGGAAGTCCTCGGAGACGGTGATCGTCTTTTCGAGATGCTTCACATAGGTCTTGGCGGCCTCGAAGGTCTGGTCCTCGGTGGCGATGCCGCGCACCAACTCGACCAGCTTCATCACCGGCACCGGGTTCATGAAGTGTATGCCGATAAAGCGCTCGGGCCGGTCGGTCTGCGCCGCGAGCCGGGTGATCGAGATCGACGAGGTGTTGGTTGCCAGGATTGCTTCCGGATTGAGCTGCGGGCAGAGCTGCGCATAGATCTTGCGCTTGACCGTCTCGTCCTCGGTCGCCGCCTCGATCACCAGATCGGCGGCGGCGAGATCGGCCATTGTGGATGCTGACGAGATCCGCGCCATGGCATCGTTGCGCGCCTTCTCCTCGAGCTTGCCGGACCCGACCTGGCGGGCCATGTTGCCGCTGATCGTGGCGATGCCCTTCTCGATCCGGTCCGTTGAAACGTCGTGGATCAGAACCTTATAGCCGGCCAATGCGGAGACATGGGCGATACCGCCACCCATCTGACCCGCGCCGACAATGCCGATCGTCTCGATCTTGCTCATTACCCCGATCCCGTCTGGAGCCTTTCCGCTTCTTTCGAAGCACGAAAACGCTCCCTTGTCTTTGTTTTCCGCAATTCCGCGGGAAAACCGCTACGCAGTTTCCTGGAATTGCATTCTTTGTTTGTCGCAACTCCGGACGGAAAACCGCTAGGCACTTTTCCTGGAATTGCTCTGGGCCTTGGCGGCCTGCTTTTTGTGCAGTGCACACTAAAAGGGTGGGGCGACTTCGTCTACCCCACCCTTCACAATTTAGTATGCCAGAGTTGATGGCGTCAAAGCGCCTTTTGCAGTTCCGGCAGGATGACGAAGAGATCGCCGACGAGGCCGTAGTCGGCGACCTGGA